>CAZLEE010000001.1:0-69627 GCA_964558455.1 uncultured Verrucomicrobiota bacterium
TCGCTCACCAAGCACTACCCATTGAGTAAGGTTGCGTCAATAGGATAGCCAGACCAATGGGATTTCTGGACGCGATTCCGGCGGAGGATTGATGGCGCGCGGAAGCGGCCCTGGCCGGACTGCGGCGGGGGGAGAACGCGGATATGGAACATCAAATAATCCTTCCCGACGGCCAGATGCGATGGGTGCATGCCCGGGCCTCGGCCATTCGCGACGCATCGGGGCAGGTGTATCGGCTGGCCGGGATAGTGGAGGACATCACGGCGCGGAAAAGCACGGAAGACCAACTGCGGCAGGCGCAGAAGATGGAAGTGATAGGACAACTGGCCGGCGGGGTGGCGCACGATTTCAACAACCTGCTCACCATTATCGGGGGCAATGTGGAATTGCTTCTGGCGGACAGCGAACACCTGTCGGCCGAAGCGAAGGATTATCTCAACGACATCGCCAATGCGGCGCTGCGGGCGGAAACATTGACCCGGCAACTGCTATCGTTCAGCCGGCGGGGCGCGATGCACATGCAGGTGCTGAATTTGAACGACCTGATTGCGGCATTCACGAAACTGCTCCGGCGGATGCTGGGTGAGAGCGTTGTGATCCTGAACGAGTTTGGGAAGGATTTGCCGGCGATTGAGGCGGACCCGGGGATGATTGAACAAATATTGATGAACCTGGCGGTCAACGCCCGCGATGCGATGCCGTCGGGCGGACAACTGGTGATCCGGACCGAGACGCGAACAGTCAACACGGCGGAGGCGCAATTGCGGCGGAGGGCGGGGGGTGTTTATGTGTGTTTGACAGTGAGCGACGCGGGCGGGGGGATTTTGCCGGAGCACATGGCGCGGATCTTCGAGCCATTTTTCACCACCAAAAGGGCCGGCAAGGGGACGGGCCTTGGTTTAACCACGGTATTCGGGATCGTGGAACAGCACAAGGGATGGGTGGAAGTTTCCAGCCAGGTCGGGAAGGGGACGGTCTTTCGCGTGTTTTTGCCGGCGACAACGGGAAAGGTCGCAGACGCGAACGTGCCGGCGCAGGAAGAAACCGCGGGAGGCGGGGAAAAAATACTAGTGACAGAGGACGACGCGGCGTTGCGCGGGGTGGTGGCGGAAATTCTGCAAAAACGCGGGTATGCGGTTTTTGAGGCGGAATCCGGAGTCGAAGCGCAGCAGCGATGGCTGGGGCGGAGCGGTGAGATTGATTTGCTGGTGGCCGACATGATTACGACGGGAGGAGTGACAGGCATGGAACTGGCGGAAAAGTTGCGTTTGGAAAACCCCGGGTTGAAAGTCATACTGATAAGCGGTTACAGCGCGGAGTTGCCATCATCAGACGTGGCGATGAAGAAGAATATGATCGTTTTGAAGAAGCCATTCGCGCCTCAGGAACTGGCGGATACCGTGCGCCGGTGCCTGGACGGATGACGGCAGAACCCCGGTTTCAACCACTGCGAATCCCATGAAAGTCCTTATTGTTGATGATGCGCCGGTGAATCTGAAACTGCTGCGGGCCATTCTGGAAACGGAAGGGGTCGAGGTGGCGGAGGCGGTGGACGGTTTGCAGGCGCTGGAGGTGTTGGAACGGGAGAAAGTGGACATCATCATCTCCGACATTTTGATGCCGCAAATGGACGGTTACCGGCTGTGCCAGGAAGTGCGCAAAAGCGAACGCTGGCGGAGCGTCCCGTTTGTTTTCCATACCGCCACCTACACTTCCAAGGACGATGAAAAATTGTGTTACAAATTGGGCGGGGACGCCTATTTGCGCAAGCCGGCGAGCCGATCCCAGATTCTGGAAGTGTTGGCGAAATGGGGCGGGGTGCCGGGGATACGTCCCGTCGGGCCGGCCGGGTCGGCCGACGAAGTGGACGTGATGAAGGAATACAACGCGCGGCTGGTGTCGAAATTGGAGGAAAAGAACCGGCAATTGGAGCAGGCGCGGGCGGCGTTGCAACAAGCCAACCAGGAATTGGAATGGCGCGTTGAACAGCGCACGGCGGAATTGGGGGTGGCGAACGAAGAGCTGGAATCTTTTTGTTCCTCCGTGTCGCACGATTTGCGCGCACCCATCCGGCATATCGGCGGATATATCGACGTCCTGATGCGCGATTGCGCCGGGAAGTTGAGCGAAGCGGATTTGGACCATTTGCGCGGAGCGCTCCGGGCGGCGGACTCCATGTCGCGGTTGATCGACGCATTGCTCGAATTGTCGAAGGTGACGCGGGCCGAAATCCGTCATCGGACGGTGAATCTGAGCGAAATGGCGGAGGAGATTGTGGCGGAATTGCGGACCGGCGAGCCGGCCCGGACCGTGCAGGTGACCGTCTGCCCGGACATCACGGTGGCGGGGGATCCGGTTTTGCTGCGGGTCATGATGTCCAACTTGCTGGGCAATGCCTGGAAGTTCACGCGCAAGCAGGCGGCGGCGCGGATCGAATTCGGGCGGACCAGGGAGGCAGGGGGAAACACGTATTTCGTGCGGGACAACGGGGCCGGATTTGACATGGCCTACGTTGGGAAGCTGTTTCAGCCTTTTCAACGGCTGCACGGGGCCTTCGAGTTTGAGGGGACGGGGATTGGTCTGGCCACGGTGCGGCGCATTGTGCAACGGCACAACGGGAGCATCCGGGGCGAGAGCCTGGGCCGGCAGGGCGCGACATTCTACTTTACGCTCGGCGGAGGCGCGTCGGAAAAATAAACCGCAGTCAATTCAAGTTGACCAGGGCGCGTTAAATTTCTAACCTGCGCCATCGTTAATAATCCGATAACCGCCCTGTTTAAGCCGGATCCGCCGATACCTGTCACGATCAACGATCCGGCGGAAATCCGTGTCCAATACCGTCACTGGCAGGTTCGCGTTCTGGTGGCGACAATCACCGGCTACGCGATTTTTTATTTTGTGCGCGGCAACCTGCCCATGGCGATGCCGGCCATGATTAAATCGCTGGGCATGAGCAAGGCGCAGTTGGGGGCCATTCTGACCCTGAACGGGGTGCTATACGGGGTGGCGAAGTTAGCCAACGGCGTGATCGGGGATCGTTCCAATGCCCGGGCCATGATGGTGGTGGGTTTGGTGGGTTCGGCGGTTTTGAACATTTTCTTCGGGTTGAGCGGGTCCGTGCTGGCGTTCGGCGCGTTTTGGATGATCAACGGGTGGTTTCAGGGGATGGGCTTTCCGCCCTGCGCGCGGTTGATGACGCATTGGTTTTCGCCCAAGGAACTGGCGCGCAAGATGTCGATCTGGAACATATCCCACCAAATCGGGGCGGGGTCGATCGTGGTTTTGTGCGGTTACCTGGTGGAGCATTGGGGCTGGCGGGCGTGTTTTTTTGTTCCGGGCGTGCTGGCGCTGCTCGGAGCGTGGTTCCTTTGGCACAAGCTGCCGGACACGCCGCCCTCGGTGGGACTGCCCGAAGTGGAGGGAACGCACATGGTTTCGGAGGTTCAAACCGGCGCGCAACTCAACGCCTTCCTGATCCGGCGCGTGTTTCTCAACAAATACGTCTGGCTGGTTGCTTTCTCGAATTTTTTTGTTTACACCATCCGCTACACCGTCTTCAATTGGGGGCCAACCATGCTCACGGAGTCGAAGCATGTCCGCATCGTCGTGGCGGGCTGCATGCTGGCTGGTTTTGAGGGGTTCGGCGCGTTGGGCGGATTGGTTTCGGGCTGGATGACTGACCGGTATTTCGGCGGACGGGCGATGCGGACGGGGGTTCTTTTCATGGCGATGGCCGGGGTGTCGGTTTGTTTGTTGTGGCAAATGCCCGGCCGGAATGAATGGGTCTATCTGGCGTTGTTTTGTTGCGTCGGTTTTTTTATTTACGGCCCGCAATGTCTGGTGTCGATTGCGGCGGCCAATCTGGCCACGAAACGGGCGGCGGCGACGGCGGTTGGGTTGACCAGCATTTTCGGGTATGGCAGCACGGTGTTGTCGGGCTGGGGAGTGGGCGCGTTGGTGGATCATTACGGATGGAACGCGGTTTTCGGTTGTTTGCTGGCTGTGGCCGGGGTCGGAGTGGTGGTGTTTGCCGCCTGCTGGCGGGCCAAGGCGGACGGCTACGATGATTAGATTTTCGGAAGGACCAACATGAAAATTGACGCGGAAAAATTCCGGGTGCGGCCCGGCCAAAAAGTCCGGCTCAAACATTGGCCGACCCAGGTCAAACCCTTTTATACTTCGGACGACGATTACCGGGAGCGGTTGGGGCGGTATGTGAAGGAACTGCAGGATTTGCAGAGTTTGTTTTACGCTCACAACCGTTACGCGCTGCTGGTGGTGATCCAGGCGATGGACGCCGCAGGCAAGGATAGCATTATCAAGCACGTCATGTCCGGGGTCAATCCGCAGGGGTGCCAGGTGTCCGGTTTCAAGCGTCCGAGCACGGAGGAATTGGAGCATGATTTTTTATGGCGGGCAACGTGCCGCCTGCCGGAGCGGGGGAACATCGGGATTTTTAACCGGTCCTATTACGAGGAGGTGCTGGTGGTGAGGGTTCACCCGGAATTGTTGCAGCGGCAGGGATTGCCCGAGGAGTTGGTCGCGGACAAGGATGTCTGGAAGCAACGGTTCGCCTCCATCACCAACTTGGAGGAGCACCTTTACCGCAATGGCACGCGCATCATAAAATTTTTCCTTCACCTGTCCAAGGACGAGCAGCGCAAGCGGTTTCTGCGGCGGATCGACGAGCCGGAGAAGAACTGGAAGTTTGAGATGGAGGACGTGAAGGAGCGGGGATATTGGAAGGAATACAAGAGCGCCTACGAGGAGTGCCTGGGAGCGACGAGCCTCGCGCACGCGCCGTGGTACGCGATCCCGGCGGATGACAAAAAAAACGCCCGCCTCATCGTTTCCCAGGCGATTGTCAACACCCTCCGGTCCCTCAAAATGAGTTCCCTTGAACCGGACCCGGGCCGCCAGCGTGAATTAAAGGCCCTGCGAAAAACGCTGGTCACGGAATGACAGCCGCCGGTTCCACTTTCCCATGCCGGCCTTCCCTGGCTCCCGTTCTTTTGGCCGGCTTGCTCGGATTCGCTTTTATGTCATCCGCATACGGACAAAATCCGCCCCCCGATTCGTGGCGCGCGCCGCCGTCGGCGTCGCTGCAACAAACGCTGGACGCCGCCGTGCAGGGCGTCCTGGCTGAATTCGCGTTTCAAAAACTCCGGCCGGACGAACTGGCCGCGACGGTCATCGACCTGCGCGATCCGCAACATCCCGCCTGCGCCGGTTATCGCGGTGAGGCGCCGGTTTATCCGGCCAGCGTGGTCAAACTTTTCTACCTGGCCGCCGCCCATCGCTGGTTGGAGGACGGGAAGATCGCGGACACCCCCGAATTGCGCCGGGCCATGCGCGACATGATTGTTGACTCATTGAATGAGGCCACCGGATATATTGTTGACCTCCTTACCGGCACCACCAGCGGACCGGAGTTGCCGCAAGGGGAAATTGAGCAATGGCGGGAAAAGCGCGATGCGGTCAACCGTTATTTCACGACACTGGGGTATGCCAATATCAACGTGAATAAAAAACCGTGGAGCGAAGGGCCTTACGGGCGCGAAACGCAGGCCATCCGGTTGTTTCAGCCAACGCGCAACCAGCTCACAACCGACGCCACGGCCCGGCTCATGGCAGAGATTGCGACGGGCCGGGCGGTGACGCCGGCGCGTTGCCGGGAAATGATGGAGTTGCTCCGGCGCGACCCGTTCGACACCACGAAAAATGCCAATGACCAGGCCCGGGATTTCACCGGTCTGGCTGTTCCGCCGGGGACGAAGCTTTGGTCCAAGGCCGGTTGGACGAGCGAGACGCGGCACGACTGCGCTTATCTCGAATTGCCGGATGGCCGCCGTCTGGTTCTGGTTGTTTTCACGGTCAACCACGCCGGGGAACGACAAATCATCCCCGCTCTTGCCCGGACCATTATTGCGCGCCTGCCTAAAAACTAAGGGCCTTTATTTGGCCGGACGTCCGTAAACCTCAATCTCGGTGTACTCGTTGATGTGGCTCTCGGTGCTGCCGCGCGAATAGAGCCGGACGTAGCGCGCCTTGGCTCCCTTGCCCTCTATCAGCTTGCCTTCGTTGGTCTCAAAATATTCGCGGTTGGTTCCCGCTCCCAATCCGTCGCCATTATCCTGGTCGTTGTTGAACAGGGTGCGGACGTTTTGGGTGAAAGCGGCGTCATCCGCGATCTGGGCCACGACCCCGTGATAGACCTTGGGGGCGTCGTGCGCGTGCCAGACCACGATGGCGTAAATTTCCTGCGTGCCGCCCAGATCAACTTGCACCCATTGCACCCCTTTGCGGATCAGGACGACGCTTTGCTCGCTTGATTCCTTGTCGCCGTCGGTGATTTTGGCCAATTGATCCGGCAGCGTGTTGGTGGCGCTGCTGGTCACGGTTTTGCCGCGGGCGACGTTGGACACGCCGGGGGGCACCATCAAAGGCGGACGGGGTTTGCCGGAGGGCTTTTCCACATTCGGCGCCACAGGACCTTCGGAGGGCGTGCCCAGAAAAGCGGGCGCGGGCAGTTTGATTTGCAGCGGCACGAGATTCTCAGCGGCAGCGGAGAAAGCAAAGCCGGCGCAGGCGAGGCCGGCCAGAAAAGTCGTTGCCAGCGATTTGAATTTTCCTTGATTCAATACTCTTAAATTAGACATGCGCCTACAAATAGCCGGAATCGCGAAAGAGCGCACGAAAAAATTTTCCAACCCGCCGCCGCCGCGGAACGTGACCGCGCCGCCCGAAAACGGGGCGGGGCGCGGCCCGCTTATTTGTTGCCGCCGTCCTCCTTGAAGGGTTTCCCGTCGAGGGTTTCGCGGACGACCTGGGCCAGCCTGACCGGCGGGTAGGGCTTGGCCAGAAAATTGAAACCTTCGAGAAGGGCGATATCCTTGCCCGCCATGCCGGGGCTGTAACCGCTGGTGTAAACAACCTTGAGTTTGGGGTTGTCCTGCTGAAGACGTTCGGCGAGCTGGCGGCCTGACATGCCGCCGGGCATCACCATGTCGGTCAACAATAATTTAATCTCCCCGCTGTGTTCCTTCCATATCTTGACCGCGGTCGGGCCGGAGTCGGCCTGATAGATGCGGTAACCGCAGAATTCGAGGATGCTGACCACCAGTTCGCGCAGGATCGGCTCGTCTTCGGCCACGAGGATGGTTTCGTGGCCGGCAGCCATGTTTTGGCGGGTGATGAACCGGGTGTTGCCCTGTTCCGCGGGCGCGGCCGGGCCTTTGCCCGCGTCGGGCAGGAAAATGGTGAAGGTGGAACCGGCGTTGATCTTGCTTTCGACGATGATCCAGCCGTCATGCTGTTTGACGATGCCGTAAATGGTGGCCAGTCCGAGACCGGCGCCTTTGCCTACGTCCTTGGTGGTGAAAAAAGGTTCAAAAATGTGGCCGAGGGTTTCAGAATCCATGCCGCAGCCGGTGTCGGACACTGTCAAACAAACGAACTGGCCGGGACGGGCCTTGGGATTGAGGACCACCGCGACGGGTTCGAGGGTTTGGAGGGAGGTGCGGATGGTGAATTTCCCGCCGGAAGGCATGGCGTCGCGGGCGTTGAGGGCAAGGTTGAGCAGGACCTGCTCGATCATGCTGATGTCGAGATAGAGGGCGGGAAGGTTGGCGGCGGGGATGAATTGGAGGGTGATGCTTTCGCCAAGAAGTCCCTGCAACATGGGAATGACGTTGCCGATGATTTCGTTCAGGTTGAGATGGCGGGGTTGCATGACCTGCTTGCGGCTGAACATGAGCAACTGCCGGATGAGTTTGCCGGCCCGCTGGGCGGCGGAAGAAATCTGGTGGACCGATTTTTCGTTGGCGGGGAGCAGGACGTGGGATTGCAGGAGCAGATCGGCGTGGCCTTGGATGATGGTGAGAATGTTGTTGAAATCATGGGCGACGCCGGCGGCAAGCTGGCCCACCGCCTCCATTTTGACGGAATGACGCAGTTGGGCTTCGAGTTCCAGGCGTTCGGTTATATCGTTGACATAGCAATGGATGGTGTTGGTGTCGGCGATGGGGATGAAGGACCAGGAAAGGGTGCGTTTGAGGTGGGAGGTTTGCAAGTTGGTCTTGCTCTCGCCGGTCAAAAGACATTGCAGAACGATGGTGCGCGAATCAGGCGGCAGAATGGCGGCAACGGAGTCGCAGCCCAGGTTGGCGGCCAGGCGGCGGGCGGCGGCGTTGTAATAGGCCATGGTGCCGTCGGCGGAGAATTCGAGGAGCGGATTGGGGCTGTTGCGGGTGAAGGCAGCCAGTCTTTGTGTTGGATCCTCGGTGTTCATTGGGGGCATGTTGAGTTGGGCGCGGGGGCGGAGATTCTGGCCCCGGCGGCTTGGGCCAGGGCGGAGCGGACGGCTCGGGCCAAATCGTCCGGTTCGTAGGGCTTGGCCAGAAAGAGGCGCTGAGGGTTGTCTTGTTCCGGCAGAAAACCGCTGCTGAAAATGATGGGCAGGCCAGGCCGGTCCGCGAGCAATTTGAGGGCAAGGTCGTTGCCGGACATGCCGTCGGGCATGGACATATCTGTCAATACCAGGTTCACGCTGTCTTTGTGGGTTTCCCAGAGTTGCAACGCCTCCTGGCCGCTGGCGGCGGCCAGGACGCGGTAATGGAGGGACTCGAGAATTTCGCGCACGAGATTGCGCAGGACTTCCTCGTCATCGACCACCAGGATGGTTTCGCTGGCGGCCGGCGCGGGCGCGGGCGCGGGTTTGGGTGCGGGCTGGTTGGCGGCCACGGGGAAATAAATGCGGAAGGTCGTGCCTTCGCCCAGCATGCTGTCCACTTCGATCCAGCCGGCGTTTTGTTTTATCATGCCATAGGCGGTGGCAAGCCCCAGGCCGGTGCCTTTGCCAATTTCTTTGGTGGTGAAGAAAGGCTCGAAAAGCCGGGTCAGAACGGAAGGGGCAATGCCGGGGCCGGTGTCGGCCACGCTTAATCGGATGAAGGATCCGGCGCGGCGGTCGGATATGCCGGCCAGATCGGCCTGGTCGAACTTGATTTCATCGGCCGAAATATGTAATTGGCCGCCATCCAGCATGACGTCGCGGGCGTTGACGGCGAGATTGGCGATGATTTGCTGAAGCATTTCGGGATCGACCGTGACGGAGGCGAGGTCGGGGCGGATGTCGAAGGTCAGGGCGATGTGGGCTCCGAGCAGGCGGCGCAGCATGTCGGCAAATTCGTTCATGCTTTCCTTGATGTTGACAACCCTTTGTTGCATGACCTGTTTGCGGCTGAAGGCAAGCATTTGTTTGACAAGTGTGGTGATGCGCTCCACCCCCTCGCAGATGTGGGTGACGGATTTGCGCGAGTCGTTGCTCAGGCCCGGCTCTTCCATCAACAGGACGGCATGACCCTGGATGATGGTGAGGATGTTGTTGAATTCATGGGCCAGGCCGGCGGCCAATTGGCCGACGGCGGCGAGGCGTTCCTGGCGCAAGGTCAGTTCATGGCTGTTTTGCAAGGCTTGTTGCGCTTCCTTTCGCCGGGCCACTTCCTCCTGAAGACTCTTGGTCCAAATGTTGATGAGATTGAATATTTCCTCGTCGCGCTGGCGCAGGACGCGGGCGCGCCAGCGGCGGGCGAACCGCCATGCGGCGAAAATCAGGGCGAGGAGAAAGGCGGCGACGGCAATAAAAAGAAAAGGGTTCCGGTAAAAGTGGCGGACGCCGTTGTCTTCGGCGGCGGTGGCGGCAGGTCCGCCGAAAGCGATAAGTAGCAACGTCCCCCAGAGAAACAGGGACTTCGCTGACGGCGCAAAACAATTCTTCATGCGTGGCTTGCCGCCGGTTCAATCGGCGACGATCAAAGAAAACCAGACAGAAACTGTAACAAAAGCGTGACTCATTCAATCACAATCGCATTGCAATTGTGCCGACGCGCGCCAGACGCGGCGCGATTCAACAGACGGGCGGTTCCGCCAAAGGGAGTTAAGGGGGATGTCCGGAGTTATTGAATTGCTGTTTTGGGCCGGAGGAGTTAACACAGGGTGATGAAACTCAGTATGAATCGACGCTCATTCATTAAAAGCGCTGCCGGAACGGCGACGTTCCTCACTTTTCCCCATGTCGTTCGCGCGGCCGTGGGCAAGTCTCTTAATAAACTCAATTGCGTGCAGGTTGGTTGTGGCGGCCGCGCCGACACCCACCTCGAACAGGCCATCTATCATTACGGCCAAAACCTCGTCGCCATCGTCGATCCCGTCGAAAAACGGCACGGACACGTTTCGTCTTATCTCAAGGGAAAGGGCATTGATACGAGCCACCTTCAAGCTTTTACTGATTACCGCGTGATGTTTGACAAAATGGGACGGAACATCGACGCCGTTTTCGTCGCCACACCCAATCATCATCATGCCACGGTGGCGATGATGGCCATGGAGCGGGGCATCAATGTTTATTGCGAAAAGCCGCTTTGCCACGACATCGCCGAAGCGCGGGCGTTGCGTCAGGCCGCCAGTCGTTACAGCAAAGTCGCGACCCAGATGGGCAACCAGGGCCATTGCATGGAAGGATACCGCCGTCTGTGCGAATACATCTGGTCGGGAGCCATCGGGAAAGTCACCGAGACCCATAGTTGGACCAACCGGGCCAACGGCGGGGTGGGGCCGCGTCCGCCTGTCCAGCCGGTGCCGGCGGGAATGAATTGGGATTCCTGGATCGGGCCGGCGCCTTACCGGGATTTTCATGCCGATCTGCATCCGCACGAATGGCATGGGTGGTATGATTTTGGCAACGGTTCCATCGGCAACATGGGTTGTCATGTGCTGGACGGTCTTTTTTGGTCGCTCAAGATTGAACATCCCGAAAGCATCGAAGCCGAATTCATCCGGGGCGGCAGCGACGAGCGTTATCCGACCGGCAGCCGGGTGCGTTGGGATGTTCCCGCCCGCGCCGACATGCCGCCGCTCAAGGTTTATTGGTACGAAGGGTTGAACCCGACCACCACCCAACAAACCGGCGCCAACGACGCGGCCCAAGGTGGTGCGCGCAATCTGCCGCCGCTCCTGGTTGAATTGAAGAAGAAATACCCGGACGAAGCGGACGAACTCGACAACGGGGACAGCGGCACACTCTATGTGGGGGAGAAGGGAGTTATTGCCACGCAGACTTACGGGAAGTTCATGCACATTGTGCCGGAAGACAAAATGGACTCAACGCCGAAGCCGCCCGTCACGCTGCCGCGGCCCAAGGATATTTTCCGGGATTTCCTGGATGCTTGCCATGCGGGAAGTAACAAGACATCGGTGCCGTTCGAATATGGCGCGCGTCTGACGGAATTTGCCATTTTGGGGAATCTGGCCCAGCATGCCGGGGTTAATAACAAGGTGCAATGGGATGGACCGAACATGAAGGTGACCAACATCCCCGAATTGAACCAATGGGTCAAACGCCCGTGTCGCAAAGGCTGGGAAGCGTAGGCGGTGCCCCGCCTCGGGCGGGAGAAGTCTATTTCAGGGCGCGGCGGGATTTGCCGATTAAAAGATAAAAGAAAAGGTTGACATAAACCGGTTATCTTGGTGGAATTGCTAACTATTTTTGGAATGAGTTATTATGTATGCTATAATTGAAACCGGTAACAAGCAGTATCGCGTCAGCGCGGGCGACACCATTGAAGTTGAACGTCTCCCAGTTGAAGCGGGTCAAACATTCAAGTTCGACCGGGTGCTGATTTGCAATAATGAAGGAAAAACGACCATCGGTTCGCCGGTCGTCAAGGATGCGGCTGTTACGGCGGATGTGGTGAAACACATCCGGGGCGTGAAGACGGTTGCGTTTAAAATGAAGCGGCGCAAGGGCTACCATCACAAGGTGGGCCATCGCCAGGAACTGACAGTGCTCAAGATTAAAGAAGTGAATTTCAAAGGATAGTTTATGGCACATAAAAAAGGACAAGGCAGCGTTCGTAATGGCCGCGACAGCGCCAGCAAAAGACTTGGCGTCAAAGAGTTCGGCGGCCATGAAGTGACGGCAGGCAGCATCTTGGTTCGTCAACGCGGTTCCAAGTTCGTTGCAGGCGAAAACGTCGGCACGGGCCGCGACTGGACATTGTTTGCCTTGGTGGGCGGACGGGTTGTGTTCGATAAACAGAGCCGTCGCATCAATGTGCAACCAGCGCCGTCTGCGCAACCCGAAGTTGAAAAAAATTAGTATTTCCAGCGCAGTGTGCCTGGCGAGGTCCTCGGCCTCGCCTTTTTTGTTTGCACTGCCTCGTTCCATGCGAATTATCTGACTCATGTTTGTTGATCAAGTAAAAGTCCACGGGCGCGCCGGGCATGGCGGCAAGGGCTGCGTGGCTTTTCTGCGCGAAACTTTCCGTCCCAAAGGCGGCCCCAGCGGCGGCAATGGCGGCCATGGCGGCAACGTCATCCTTCAGGCCGACCATGATCTGAACAATCTGGTCGCCCAATTCTTTACCCCCCGCTTGATCGCGGAAGATGGCAACCCCGGCCTGGGCAAAGGCATGGACGGCCCGGCGGGAAAAGATTTAATCATCAAAGTACCCTGCGGAACGCTGGTGTGGCGGCTGCCGCCGGCGCCAATGTCCCCGGAGGAAGAGGAAGAAGCCAGGGAGGAGGAAGAGGAATCCGCGGAGCGCGCCCCCATGCGGGCCAGCGCCAGCCGACGGACGATGATCCGTCATGCCGGCTTGGAACGGGCGGTGGAATTTGAAGAGGAAGAAGACAACGATCCGGTGGAAAGGGACGAGGCCGGGAAGGAGCGGGTGGCGGATTTGACGGTGCATGGCCAGCAATTCGTTTTGTGCAAAGGCGGCCGGGGTGGATTGGGCAACCGGAATTTTGCCACGGCCCGCCGTCAGACGCCGCGTTTTGCCCAACCGGGCGAAGTGGGTGACGAAGGGGATTTCCTGTTTGAATTGCGCACCATTGCGGACGTCGGCCTGGTCGGTTTCCCCAATGCGGGGAAGTCCACCCTCCTGACTGCGGTTTCAAGGGCGCGCCCCAAAGTGGCTTCTTATCCTTTTACCACGCTGCATCCGCAGGTGGGGATCATGGAATTTACGGATTATTCGAGGCTGACGGTGTGCGACGTGCCCGGACTGATTGATGGCGCGCATCTCAACGTCGGTTTGGGGCACGAATTTTTACGGCACATCAAACGATGCAAGTTGCTGGTCCTCCTGCTCGACATGGCGGGGACGGACGGACGCAAGCCGTGGGATGATTACAAGCAATTGCTGCGGGAACTGGAATTATACGACCCGGAATTGCTGGACAAACCGCGCCTGGTGGTAGCCAATAAGATGGATGAAGCGGCGTCGGCAGACCTCTTAAAGAAGTTCAAACGACACGTCCCGAAAGTTCCGATGCTGACCATGGCGGCGGCGTTCGACCAGGGAACGGATGATTTCAAGATAGCCGTCCGCAAGGTGGTTCCCGCCAGTCAATAATCAGAGATCAGGAAGAATCTATGCTCAGAGCAGGAATTGTAGGATTGCCCAACGTTGGCAAAAGCACGCTCTTCAACGCCGTCACCCGCACCCACAAAGCCGAAGCGGCCAATTATCCCTTCTGCACCATCGACCCCAATATCGGTGTCGTTATGGTGCCGGATGACCGGTTGGCTGTCTTGGCCAAAATCGCCAAAACAAACGTACTCATCCCGGCGGCTGTCGAATTCGTCGATATTGCCGGCTTGGTCAAAGGAGCGTCGCAAGGGGAGGGGTTGGGCAACAAGTTCCTCAGCCACATCCGGGAAGTGGACGCCTTGGTGCAAGTGGTCCGTTGCTTTGACGACCCCGACATCCATCATGTGGCCGGATCGACCGATCCCCGCCGCGATATCGAAATCATTACCACGGAATTGGTCCTGGCGGATTTGGAGGCGGTGCAAAAACGGTTGGACAAAGGCGCCAAAGACGCAAAACGCGGAGACAAAGTCGCGGTCGCAGAGGCTGAGGTGTTGAAAAAATTAAAAACCCACTTTGATGCCGGCAACCCAGCCCTGACCTTGGAATTGACTTCCGAAGAAAAGGCCATTTCAAAGGGATTCTACCTTTTGACCGATAAACCGACCATTTACGCCGCTAACGTTAAAGAATCAGATTTGGCGACGGCAGACTCCAACCAGTACGTTATGCAGGTGCGGGACTACGTGAAAGAGCATCATTCTTGTGAAACAGTGGTCATCAGCGCCCAAATCGAGAGCGATCTGGTGGACCTCTCCCCGGAAGAGGCGAAGGATTTCCTGAAGGAACTCGGTGTGACGGAGTCCGGGGTGGGCGCGTTAATCCGCAGCACCTACCATTTGCTGGGTCTCAGAACCTATTTTACGGCTGGCGAAAAAGAGGCGAAGGCTTGGACGATTCATGCCGGCGATACGGCGCCGAAAGCGGCGGGGGTCATCCACAGTGATTTTGAACGCGGCTTTATCAAGGCCGAAACGGTGGCGTACACTGACTTGGTGCAGTGCGGATCGGTGGCGGTTGCGCGCGAAAAGGGGCTGTATCGGATGGAAGGGAAGGAATATGTGGTGGCGGACGGGGACGTGCTGCTGTTCAAATTCAATGTTTAGCGTCGAATTTGAGCGAAAACCGCGTGTTTTTTTCACGCAACACGCGTGAAATTTTAGCGCATAGGTGGTTTTTGGGGTGAAAAAGAATGATTTGAAGGACTGATAGCCGGGTAAGGGGATTTTTTCACTTCTTGGCATCATCTTTGCTAAAGTTAGCCAAAATCGAGTTAACACTGCTGGAGTTATTAAAACAGTGGATGCTCTATTGGTAATTCAACTTAATACTATGAAAAAAATACGGAACAAAATAATCGGAGCTTTCACTCTAATTGAACTGCTGGTCGTTATCGCGATCATCGCCATTCTGGCCAGCATGCTTTTGCCGGCACTCGCCAAGGCAAAGCAGAAAGCAACACGCATTTCCTGCGTGAACAACCTCAAACAGCTCGGTGTCGCCTACCGCATCTGGGAGAACGACAACGGGAACGTGTATCCCCAGCAGCAAACCGCTCTCCAGGGTGGTTGCACCGAGGAGCTTACCGCCGCCCCTGGCACCTCCAGGTCTTTTGCCTACCTGCCATACAACATCATGCAGAACGAGTTGGGTTCTTCTCCCAAAGTGGTGCAGTGTCCCTCTGATGACCGTGCCGCTAATACAAACTTCTTTTATGGCACTGGCAACAAGCCTACTCTGCCCAGTGGTTATACTTGGCCCACTGCGAACTTGGGTTCATTCGACAACACCAACGTGTCCTACTTCGTTGGTGTCGGCTCGCAAGATACGTATCCTCAATCCATCCTTGGTGGCGATCGCAACTTGGGCAGTGGTGGAGCTCTTGGTTTGGGTGGCAATGTGACAACCCCCTCTCAGGATGCTAATTATGGTGTTTCTGGCTCTACCGCCAGCCCTTCTCCCTTCGGCAGTGAAGGTGCTGATGCTGTCGTGAACACGAACGGTGGCTGGACTTCCGTCACTGGTGCTGGAACCGCTACCGGTGCTGTGGCTTGGTCGGCGAAGTTGCACTCTGCCGGAAACCTTGCCGGTGCTGGCAATATCATGCTGGGTGATGGTAGCGCCCAACAGGTTACGTCTGCCGGTTTGCGTATCAACTGGATGCAAAACGCTGTGGACGCTGGCTTCTTTGCCACTGGCACCACTCCTGTGACGGGCAGCATTCACTGGATCTTCCCCTGATCCGGTGTCAGTCTGAGATCATTCAAATTTAATCAATCAAGGCGCCCGAAAGGGCGCCTTTTTTGTTGGGTTTTATTGGAAGGACGCGGCGGTTTTTTCCACGATTTGGCGCAGGGATGTGGCTGGCCGGAAACCGGCGTATTTCGCCAGTTTGTCCACCAAGGGTTTGCGCCGCCGCATGTCTTGAAAACCGGGCGCGTAGGCCGTTTCGTAGGGAACGTATTCCATCGCCGATGCGGACCCCACCGCGCTGATGACCAACTGTGCCAATGTGCCGATGCTGATTTCTTCCACCCCCCCGACGTTGAAAACCTGGCCCTTGGCGGCGGCGCAATTTTGCAACCGCACCAGCGCCTCGACGGTGTCATCCACGTAGCAAAAACACCGGCTTTGCCGGCCATCGCCAAATATTTTGAGCGGCTGCCCTTTTTTGGCCGCTTGAATGAAGCGCGGCAGGACCATTCCGTATTGGCCGGTCTGGCGGGGACCGACGGTGTTGAACAACCGCGCGATGACCACGGGTGTGTTGCGCTCCCGGGCGTGGGCCAGCGCGAGAAATTCGTCCATCAGTTTTGAACACGCGTAACTCCAACGGCTCAACTGCGGCGGGCCGATGAGCAAATCATCTTCTTCCGAAAATGCCGTCTTGGCGCTTTTACCGTAAACTTCCGAAGTTGAAGTCAACAGAATCGGGATGCCGCCCAGGCTGGCCGCGTCCAGAACCGCCCTGGTTTCCCATAAATTGTTCTCAATGGTTTGGATCGCCGAACGCATCACCAGGTCCACTCCCACGGCAGCGGCCAGATGATAAACCGCCGTGCTGGTCCGGACCAATTCGGCGAGGTCGTCGCACTGGGAAATCTTCGTTTGAATCAGGCGCAGGCCGGAATGTCCCCGCACGGCGGCCAGGTTCTCCAGCCGTCCCGTCGAGCAATCATCTATGACCGTGACTGAATTGCCTTCCGCGAGCAACCGTTCCACCAGATGGGAACCGATAAATCCCGCCCCGCCGGTTACCAGAATGTGTCCGCCGCGATTTGTCATCAATCCATCTTGCGGCAGAATAAGCGTGACTCAAGCCGGAATGAATGGGTGCTGCCGGTGAATAATTCCGCAAGACCTGCAAGGGCCGGGGTGAGGGCGGCCCCCAACCCGGCTTTGAAAAAAGTCATGACAGGGAAAATACCGGGGCGCAGCCGGCATCCGCGCGGAGTTACTGGGTCGCGGTGCGATAGTAGCGGCCGCTGTAATTCGTCGCGTCCGTGTCAATGAATTCGAAGTCTCCGTTGGTATCGGCCGCATTGGTGTCCAATGTCGTCCAAGAAATGGGCGGGGTTAAATCCGGCGCGGCCTCAATCAAGTAAACATAACCGGGCGTCCCGTTGCAGTCCAACTGTATCGTGCCGTCATCCAGCAGGACGATATTGGTGATGGTCACCGGTATGGTATTGGGGGGCAGGGTCACGGTCAGGGTGTTGGTGATATAGGCGATGTTGTAGTTGCCCGGCGCGAACGTCCCGCCTGTCGCCTGGCTGGGCGTGATGATGTAAGTCCCCACCGGCGCGTTGGTCTGGTCGCCACCGTTGCTGACGGTCAGCGTGACGGAGCCGATGGTCTCGCCGTTTTGCAATCCAACGCTGGTAAATTGCGTGCAGCCGCTGCCAAACGTCAACGAAACGCCGTAAGTCGTGCTCTGCGCGTTGGCCGTGACGCTTAACGCCGCCGCGTTGACCTGCTGGGTCGAGGCGCCGCCCGTGGAACTGGCCGCATAGCCGCTGACTCCGCTGTAGGAAGCCGTGATGGGGTGGTTTCCAACCGCAAGCAGGCTGGTGGCGTAGGAAGCTGTTCCGCCGCTGACCGCGACCGGGCCGCCCAGTGCCACCGCGTTGTCGTAGAATTGAACGGTCCCGCCGGACGGCGCCGGAACAACGCTGGCCGTGAAGGTGACCGATTGCCCGTAGGTGGATGGGGTCAGGGTATTCAGCGTGGTCGCGGTTGTGTCGGTAATGGTCAGGATCACGCTTCCGCCGCTGACCGAGATGGCGGCGGTAGTGCCTGCCGCCCCAACGGCGGTCCCGGCAACCGTGAAGGAACCGGTGCCCGATATATTGCCGCTCGCTTGCTGGATCAGGGTATAGCTGCCGGGGGTCGTCGGTTGTGTTCCATTGACAGTGAAGGCGTTGCCGTTCAGAACCAATGTTCCCTTGGAAATGCCGAGCGCCGGATCCGAACCGTCATAGGTCAGCGTGACGGGTCTTGATCCAAAATTGACCGTCGTGCCGCCTTTGATCGTGGCTGCGTTTGTCGTGCCGCTGGCGGTGACGGTGTTATTCGCGCTCAGGGCATACGCGCTGATGGCGGACACGTCAAACGCCGCCCCGGCGGCAATGGAGATGGTTGAGGAATTGTTGATCGAACCGGAGCTGCCCAAGGCCAGTGTGCCCACGCTGATCGTTGTATAGCCGGTGTAGGTATTGGCTCCGCTTAGGGTCGCCGTGGTCGATGTGGTCTTGGTCACCGCCTTGGAACCCGCCAGAATCGCGCTGATTGTGCCGCCTTGGACGGCGTAGGAACCGGCTGTCAGTGTCCCGTCTTGCAGTGTGCCGCCCGTGATCGTCAGCGACCCCGCCGTGTGGCTGGCCCCGCCCAAATCCAGAACGCCGCCGTTTACGGTCAAGGCGGCGGAGGTTGACCCCAAAGTGCCCGCCGTGTTAGCCTTCAGCGTTCCGGGACCTTTGACTATGGTGCCGCCGCTGTAATTGTTGCCGGTGTCGGTCAGGGTCAGGACGTAGCCGCTGACGCCGGTGGTGGTCAGACTGCCTGAGCCGGTGATGTAATTCGACATCGTCAGGCTGGCATTTGGATTGTCGAATATCCCGCCGCCCGATAACAAGGCAATGGCGCAACCGGTCAGCAAAAATTGGTCGCCTGCGGTGGTGTCGTTGTTTTGATAGATGCCGCCATTCTCCAGATTAAGCGTGACGCCATCGTTTCCGGTGTCGTGATCGGACATGACGACCAGCGTGGTGTTGGGGCCGTTGACGGTTTCGGCGCTGAGGCTGCTGCCGGAATAATTATTGGTGTTGTTCAGCACCAATATGCCTCCGCCCGAGAGGGTGTAACCCACGCCGCCCAGTATGCATTGAAGGTAGGTGGCGCTGCCGGCAGGAATGCTGATGGTTCCGGGGCTGTTCAAGGTGAGCGTTGCGCTCGTTCCGGTCACATCATAACCCGCCGTATCAAACGTGACGCTGCCAGCCGTCGCGGAGGTGGCCAAAGTCACCGTTCCAGCCGTGCCGGCAAAAACCGGGTTGTCGCCGCCCGTGGAAAAGGCAACATTCGAGCTTCCGCTATACCACCAGTTGGTGGTGCCGGTGTCCCAATAGCCGGTGCCGCCGGTGCCCGGAGAGGCAAAAGTCTTGGCGGCGGGATTCCAATAGACCGCCGCCCCCGCCGGCGCGCTCGGCGTTGGCGCGTTGGTGTTGCCGACGAGGAAAAGTTGCAGGAACTGATTCGTGCTGCCGTTGAACACGTCCGCATCGCCTCCCGACCAATTCGTGTCGCCATACTGCCAGATGTCCCAAGTGGTCCATGGATAGATGTCGGAAGGGGCGCTCGTTTGCGGGGTGGGGCTGCCGCAGGCGCTGCCTGTGCAGGAGGGGTAATCGGATAGCCACGAGGGCCAATTGGTCACGGTCGTGTTCAGGCCCGGATAGGTCCCTGGCGCGGAAAACCAGGAGCCGGTATAAATCACCGGTTTGATGGTGACGCCGGCGGCGTGGGCGTAATTGGACACGTCGTTGCACCATTCATTGGCCCACTGCGACAGCTTGGCTGCGGTGAAGTTGAGACCGGCATTGGTGACATACACATCCTCCCAATCCAGCATCGGCACAAGATAACCCCCGCCCGCCACGACGTAGCCGCCGGCGAAGTTCCAAAAATATTGTGCCTCGGTGTCCGCGCTGTTGGCCCCAGTGATATTCGGGTCGTCGCTCGGTCGCGCAAAATGATACGCGCCAATCATCACGCCCGCCGCCTTGGCGTGGCTTTCATTAATGGCAAAATCGGCATCCTCATAATACGTTCCCTCCGTCGCCTTGGTCCACGCAAAGGAGATGCCGTCATTCCTGATATTCGTCCAGTTGAGGCTGCCTCCCTGGTAGCTGGAGACATCCGTGCCCATGGGCCGTGTCCCGGCGGCGGCATCCTTTGCCCCCATCGCCAGCCCCAGGAGAAAGATGGAAACGGTTTGCTCGAAAGAGAAAGAGGCGGAGAAGTTCATGCGCTCAGAAAAAAAGTGCTGAAATAAAAAATTTCACCAGGATTCAGGGTTTTGCTTTTTCCTGTTATAACACAAAGCGGCGCAATGAGCAAGCTTAACTCCAGGTTTTTGGGGGCTTTTTTTGAATCGCCCCTAAAAGTTTCTCTGGGGGAAAATAAGGTTTGTTTCCGGGCGCGTCTTTCCCCACGCTTGGCCTGATGGCCAGACAAGCATTGGGTCGGAATTTAGGAACACTCCTGGGCGGCAACGCCCCGGCGACGGGCGGCGGCGCGCCCGTCGCAGACGCGCCGGTCGCGGGTGCGGGCACGCCGGCGCGGACGGAACCGTCCGGACTGAGCCTGGGCGTCCGTTCCCTGGCGCGCGGCCATCAAACCGCGCCCCCTCCGCCGCCTGTGCCCGTCTGGTATCTGTTCGGCGGGGATATTTTATTGACAGCTTTGGCGTTGACCGTGATCTGCCTGAGCCGGCATCCGGTGTCGTGGCCGAGGGAGGTTTTTTGCGCGGCGGCGGTGACTTTGGGCGGGTGTCTGGGGGTCGCGGCGCTTTTTTTGAGTGACGAGCCGTCAGGCGCTGGCACTGGTGTAGTGCCGCATGGAAAAACGCCAGAATAGTTCGGAGACGGCAAAGCACACCACCGCCAATCCCGGCAGCAAGACCATTTCCCAGGGCGAACTCAGGCAGTTGAGCAGCAGTTTGACCGGCACATTGACCACCAGCAGCATCGGCACCGCGAAGGTGAAAAAGGCGCGGAAAAATCCCTGAAACGCCGCGTCGGGATAACGCGCGATGTTGAACAGGTTGTAGTAGCCCCACACGATTCCTTGCGCGCGCACGGTCCAGAACGCGACACTGCTCAACAGGAACATTAACGAGTAATGGATCAGGATGCCCGCCACGCATAACAGGAAAAATCCCGCGATCCGGACCGGGTCGGGCGCCAGATGCATTTGCCGCGCCGCGTAACCCATGACCGCCAGCGCGGAGGCCGCGTTGACAAATCCGCCCAAATCCACCTGGCGCAATGAAACCAGAAATCGCGAGTTGACCGGCAGCAGCAGCATGAAATCCAGCCGCCCGGTCCGGATCAACTCGGAAAGTTGCGTGCAGTTCGTGAGGAAGAACGCCTGGAAAATCTGCTGGATGAAGTGGCTCGCCCCCACCAGCAGGATCACCTGCCATTTGCTCCAGCTTGCTATGTGGTCGGTATGAAGATAGATCACGCCGATGAAACCGATTTGCAGCGCGAACCAGAGCAGTTCAACCACGATCCAAAGCAGGAAATTGCTCTTGAAACTCATCTCCCGCGCCACGGAATTCCGCCAAAGCGCCGCGTAAATCAAGGCGTGATGCCGTGCCACTGCGTAGAGGTTGCGAAGGGATATTTTCATGGGTCAACCGCCTGCCGCCGAATATTTCCGGATGCCGCGCCGCCATATCACCACCGACAGCCCGTAAAAAAACAGCACCCAGCCGGTTTGGATCAACATCCCGCGCGCCAGCGCCGCCCCCTTGATCTGGCCCAGGTAAATGCCCGCCGGAAAATAGAGTTGATACGGGAACGGCGTGTAGTCCAAAAAGCGCGCCACCGCCGCCGGCAGGATGTTCAGCGGAAACAAATGGCCGCCGGCAATGTATTCCACCGCAAAAAACATGAAGATGATGGTCGAAACTTCCAGCAGCCAGAACGAGAGCAGCGCCAGGGTGAACGATATGAAAAATTGCAGCAGCCCGGTCATTACGGTGGAGATCAAAAACATTCCCAGGGCCGCCCCGCTGTCCGGCCCGACAAAATATTGGCGCCACCAATATATGAACATCCCCACCGGCAGAATCGAAATGGACGCAAACATGATCCGCCCGGAAAAAAACAGGCACAGCCGGTAGCCCAGGTAATTGATGGGCTTGAGCATGAATTGGCTGATGTTCCCATCCTTGATGTCCGCCGCGATCTGCCAGTCGTCCTCCGCCACCGCCGTGAGCGTGTCAACAATCGTGATGATCAGGTAATACGAAATCATCCCGGCCAGACCGTAGCCTCCCACGTCCTTGTTTTGTCCGTGATAAACGGCGCGCCACAGATAAATCGTCGCCAGCAACGGAACCAGCCCGAACACGGCGCGGAAGAAAAAATTGAAGCGATAGACCAGGGTGTTGGCAAAACCGATTTTTATGACGTGCCAGTATTTTTGCATCGCGCTGTTTTCCCCGGACAACCGGGCCGGGTTGGGTGTTGCATTGACAGGCTCCGGCCTTCAGGCCGGGAGTTTAGGCGCGGCCCGCCGGCGGGTGAATTCCGAACTTTGCCAGTTCCGCTTGCAGCCGCTCCATCGGCAGTCCCGCCACGTTGCTGCGCGAGCCGGCTATCGATTCCACCACCGTCACGCCCTTTTCTTGAATCCCGTACGCCCCCGCCTTGTCCAGCGGGTTCACTTTGGCATGATATTGCCGCACTTGGGCCGGGGTCATCTTCCGAAAGGTCACGTCGGTCTGCTCGTAAAAAAGCCTCTGGTGGCGCGATTGCAAATGGATCAGGCAGACTCCGGTCACGACTTGGTGCGTTTGCCCTTGCAAGGCCATCACCATTCTCTCCGCATCGGCGGCGTCGGCCGGCTTGCCGAAAACTTCCCGGCCGAAAACCACCACCGTGTCCACTCCCAGAACCACGGCGTCCGGATGTTTTTTTGAGACGGCCTGCGCCTTGCGAAAAGCGTTCAATCGCGCCAGTTCGCCCGCGCTCAAATTTTTGAAGTTAATTTCCTCCGCCCCGCTCGGCACGACGCTGAATTCATACTTGAACTCCCGCAATAGATCGGCGCGGCGAGGTGAAATTGAAGCCAAAATGAGGCTGGACACGTTCATGACCATAATAAGCTATATCCGTTTGGGGCCGGGCGCGAACTTTTCAGCGCCGGGCTTTCAAGCGCAATTCGGCCGATCTGCCGTGCGCGTCAAGCCCTTCCAGCTCGGCGAACTTTTTCACGGTTTTCATCGCTTTTTTCAGCGCCGGCCTGGTGTAGGACACCAAACTCGTCCGCCGTTGAAATTGATCCACGGTCAACCCGGCGAAGGATGCGCCCGTCCCGCCTGCCGGCAGGGTATGGCTCGGCCCGGCCACGTAATCGCCCAGCACGGTCGGCGACCAGACTCCGAGGAACAGGGCGCCGGCTGTCGTCAGTTTTTGCGCCACCCTGGCCGCGTTTTTCGTCACGATTTCCAAATGTTCGGGCGCGAGCCGGTTGGCCAGATCGATCCCTTGCGCCAGATCGGCGACTTCGATCAACCAGGTGTTGCGCTCCAGCACCGGCTTGATCAATCCCGCGCGCCCGGCCAAGGGTGATTGCCGCGCAATCTCCTTCTTCACCGCGTTCAGGAGCTTGCCCGATGTCGTCAAAAACCAGACCCGTTCAAGGCCGGAACCGTGTTCCGCCTGCGCCAGAAGATCGGCCGCAATGCAGACCGCGTCGCCGCTGTCATCCGCCAAAACCAGCAATTCGCTCGGTCCCGGCAGCAAATCAATCGCGGCATAACCGAACAACAACCGCTTGGCCGCCACCACATAGGCGTTGCCCGGCCCAAAAATCTTGTTGACCTTCGTGATGGCCGGCGTTCCCAGCGCCATGGCTGCAATCGCCTGCGCGCCGCCGATGCGGTAAATCTCCGTCGCCCCGGCGAGCTTGGCCGCATACAACACCGCCGGATTGATCCGTCCGGCGCGGTCGCACGGCGTGCAAACCACGATTTCCCGGCACCCGGCCGCGCGGGCCAGCGGTATGGTCATCAACGCCGTCGAAACCAGGGGCGCCATCCCGCCCGGAATATACATTCCAACCCGGCCGAAGGGGTCAAACTTTTCGCCAACCATCGCGCCGTGGCTGTTGTGCATGGACCAATCTTTGCGTAGCGAGCGTTTGGCGAAGGCGGTCACGTTCTTGTGCGTCTCCGCCACCGCTGCGCGCAATTCGGGATCGGCTTGCACCGCCGCCGCCAGACATTCCGCCTGCGAGACGGCAAAGTTGTCCGGCGAAAGTTTTGGCCCGTGAAACCGTTCCGTCAATTCCGCCAGCGCCGCGTCGCCCCGCGTCCGCACCGCATCAATAATGCTTTGCGTCTGCCGTTCAATCGCCGGATCGAACAAGCTGGATGGCGCAAGCAGACGGTTGATTTGGTCGTCAAAATCCTGGTCGCGATGCGAGAACACGTTCATGCGGCTGACAGACTAGGGGAATCCGCCCCGAAAGTCAAAAGGGAGGAAAGTTGTATCCTCATGGTTGTTGATACCGTCCTGCTTATTGAATACGTTACACAAGATGTTCTTCACAAAACGGAATCAACTCAAAGCCGCCGCCTTTTTTGTCGCCGGTTGCGTATGCTTTGCCTGTCTGCCTGGAATGGCCCAAAACGCCCCCGGCGGGTTGCTTTGCAATCTTTTGACCCACCCCGAAAAAAGCCTGATCACCGATCCCAAACCGGACTTCGGCTGGATTGTCAATTCCAGCCAGCCGGACGAGATGCAGTCGGCCTGCCAAATCCTGGTCGCGTCCAGCCTTGAAAATCTGGCCGGGGACAAGGGCGACTTGTGGGATTCCGGGAAAATCGCATCCAGCCAGTCGATCAATGTGAATTATGGGGGGGCGTCTCTCCACCCCTCGACTTCTTACTGGTGGAAAGTCCGGACGTGGGACAGCGCCGACCGGCCTTCTCCTTTTAGCCAGCCGCAACGCTTCAATACCGGCGAATTTAACCGGCACCGTTCCTGGCCGGGCGAAAGCCGGTGGGTCCAAATCCCCGATGAGTCGGGAAAATTGACGTGGACGTTTGAAGACCGGTCTCCCGTGGCTTATCACCCCATGGCCCCGGAGAAAATAACGCCGAATCCGGACGGCTCAACCTTCATTGATTTCGGACGGGCAGCCTTCGCCGCGCTCGACCTGACCCTGACCTGGCAACCGCGCGATCCCGCCACAAACCAGTGTGTCGTCAATATCGCCGTCGGTGAAAAAAACCGGGGCAGTGCCGTGGAGCAAAAGCCTGGCGGCGGCATTATTCACGCCGTGTTTCCTCTGACTCTCCGGCCCGGCAAACATGCCTATTCGGTTCCCATCCCGCGTTTCGTGCCTCACTACCCGTATAGCCAGGCCCTGCCGCGCCAAATGCCGGAAGTCATCCCTTACCGCTACTGCCAGGTTCTTCCCGGCTCGGAAAAAGTCGCGGTGAACGATGCGCAACAGCTTCGCTTGAACATTGAGTTTGATGATTCGTCCTCCTCCTTCGTCTCCTCCAGCGCGGCGCTCGATCAGGTTTACGACCTTTGCAAATATTCGATCAAGGTCAACACCTTCAACGGCGATTATGCCGGCAGCGAGCGCGAGCGGATGCTTTACGAGGCGGATACCTATATCCAGCAGATCAGCCATTACGCCATTGACCGCGAATTTGCCATCGCCCGTTACAGCGCCGAAAACATGATCTACCACACCAGTTGGCCGACGGAATGGTCTCCGCATTGCGTCTTCATGGCCTACGCCGATTATCTTTACACCGGCAATACCAAGTTCATCTCCGATTATTTCAACGAACTGAAACCCAAAACCCTGCTCGCCCTGACTGGACACGACGGACTGGTCAGCACCCGGACCGGACGGCTGACCCCCGCCTTCAAAAAGGCCGACCACCTCAACGTGCCGATGAGGGATATTGTTGACTGGCCGCCCGGCGAGAACGACGGCTTTGTCTTCTGCGATGTCAACTCGGTTGTGAACGCCTTCCATTACCGCGCCATGGTCTTGATGGGAAAAATCGCATCCGCCCTCAACAAACCGGACGACGCCGCCTTTTGTCAGAAAGAGACCGAACGGTTCAAAAAGGCGTTTAACGAGAAATTTTTCGACCCGTCACGCGGCATTTATATTGACGGCATCGGAACCAGCCACGCTTCATTCCATGCCAGTCTTTTTGCCCTTGCCTTTGGCCTTGTGCCGGACGAACACCGCGCCTCCGTGATCAAATTCCTCAAATCCCGCGGCATGGCTTGCAGCGTTTATCCGTCCATCTACCTGCTGGAAAGTCTCTACGACGCCGGCGAAGACCAATACGCGCTGGACCTGATGACCTCCGACAGCGACCGCAGTTGGCTCAACATGATCCGGGCCGGTTCCACCGTCACGACCGAAGCCTGGGATGTCAAATACAAGCAAAACGAAGGCTGGACTCACGCCTGGAGCACCGCCCCGGTGCAGATCATCCCCCGCAAACTGATGGGCATTGAGCCATTGCAACCCGGTTTCGGCAAGGTTCTCATCGAACCCCGTCCCGGCAATCTGGAACAAGCCAAAGTCCTGCTCCCCACCATCCGGGGACCCATCGCCGTCTCCTTCGACCGCGGTCCTGCCCGGAGTTATTTTCACCTGACTGTGTCGATCCCGGCCAACACGACCGCCGAAGTGGTCCTGCCATCCCTGGGCAACCCGTCCGCCCCCGTCACCTGTGACGGCCACCCCGTCAAAGCCCGCGTTGAAGGCGACCACATCTACCTTGATCAAATCGGCTCCGGAACCCACACCTTCGCCAGATAGGGGAAGAGTGGCCCACGCCCCGGCAGGCTGCCAAATCATCCCGGTAGATGGGGAGACGGCCTTCTGCCGTTTCGGAAGTTGCATCTCTGTCGAGCCGTAACTCGATCTGTTTCTGTTTTCTACCGTCCCAATTTCTACCTTTGCTTTCGACTCCCGCGCTTGCCCCGTGGCCGGTTTTTCTGTCACATTCCACCTATGGCAGAACGCAACGAGATCCCGGCGGCGGCTCAAAACCCGCTCACCGTCGCGCGGATGAAACTCGTTTGGGAGGACATCCTTGGCAATGACATGGACAAAACGGTGAAAGTGAATACTGACTTCTTGCCGGACTTTCGATCGAGTTAGGGTTCTGCGGAGCATCACTGCCGCACCTTCAAACCCCCAGCCCGTTTTTATTTGTTGTCAATGGCAGGGCAATCAGAGTCTTCTTACGGCGGCTTTGTGCTAATTTGAAATGTCGCAGATGTTGAAATCATCGGGGAGTATCGGGGCGGCCACACTGACCAGCCGTATTCTCGGGCTGGTTCGGGAACAGGTCTATACCGCGTTCATGGGCACCGGCCTGGTTTACGGCGCGTTCACTTATGCCTTTTCGATGCCGAATCTGTTCCGACGCCTGCTGGGGGAGGGGGCCTTGACGGCCGCGTTCATCCCCGTTTTCAAGGCGCGTGAAAAAAATGAGGGCGAAGCCGCCATGTGGCGCGCCGCCAACGCCGTCCTTTCCGCCCTCCTTCTCGTGTCGGGCGCCGTGGTTCTGCTGGTGATGGGCGTTGTTTCCCTCTTGTTGCTCTGGGGCTCATGGAAACCCGAAACCCGCCTCATGCTCGAATTGCTGCGCTTCATGTTTCCGTACATGATCGCGGCTTGCGTCGGCGCGGTTTTGATCGGCATGTGCAACGCGCGCGGCCATTTTTTTATCCCGGCCCTGGGCGCGGCTATTTTGAACGTTGTCATGATCGCCTCCGTCGTGCTGCTCGCTCCCCACATGGGGCAAAGGCTGGAGACGCAGATTTTTGCCCTGGCCATCGGCGTGCTGGTGGCGGGGGTGATCCAGGCCGTCTTTCAATTGCCGGTCTTGCACAGGGAAGGCTTCCGCTATCATTGGGTCACGCCGTGGCACGAACCCGTCGTCCGCGAAGTCATCGCCAAAATGATTCCCGGCATCGTCGGCGTGGCCGCCTATCAAATCAATATCTACCTCACCCAAACCCTCGCCTTTGGCCAGAGTGCGCGCATCGTCGGCCAATTCTTCGTGGCCGCGCGTTTGATGGAACTGCCCCAGGGTGTCTTTGGCTTATCGCTCGCCACCTTCCTTTTGCCCACCCTGGCCGGGATGGCGATGGAGAAGAATTTCGTCCAATTCCGCGCCACCCTCCGGCAAGGGGCCGCTCATCTGGTGTTTGTCAATCTCCTCGCGTCCGTTTTGCTGCTCACCCTTGCCGAACCGATTGTCCGCCTCCTGTTCGAACGCGGCAAATTCGACGCCTATTCCACCCAGCAAGTCAGTTTCGCCCTCGTCTTCCTTGTGCCCGGCCTGATTGCGTTTTCGCTCGTCAATATTTATGCGCGGGCCTTCTACGCCTTGGGCGACATCAAAACGCCGATGCGGATCAGCGTTTTTTGCCTGGTGATGAACCTGCTTTTCACGGTGTTTTTCCTATATGGATTGAAGCTTGGCCCGGGCGCGCTCGGTCTGGCCAACAGCCTTAGCGCCACCTGCAACTTCTGCCTGCTTGTCTATGCCTTGCGCAAAAAATTGCGGACGCTGGATATGGCGGAACTGGTGCGGCAACTGCCCCGTCTCGCCCTGGCCGCCTTGGTGGCCGCCTTGCTGGCTTGGGGGGGACGCCAGGTTTGGGACGCCTATTTTGGCCACGCCACGCTGCCCCGGAAATTGGGCGAGGTCTTCCTGCCCATGACCGCAGCCTCCATTGCCTACATGGCGCTGGGCTGGCTGCTCAAAATTCCTTCCGCCCGCGAATTATTCAACACGCTGTGCCGCAAAGGCGCCGCCCCTGCCTGAGCCGTCCCATTTTTTAACGACTGCCGTTTTAAAACCACGCCGCAAAAACGCCATTTTTTGCGAAATTCGTCGTGAGTCATCCTGTCCAAGCCGTTCAGCGGATCGCCCACGATCACTTCGGCGTCCGTGACCTCAAGCACCGCGACAAAATGGTCAACCAGAAAATCGAATTTGACCACCGCAAGGGTCAGCCCGGCCTGCCTTAACTCCGACAGATCCTTGAAAGCCCGGTATTCGACCGTTAAACCGTCCTTCCGATATTCCTTTTGCAACACCTCGGCCAGAATGTCCGGCTCGGTTCCCGTGGTCGAACTCGTATGGGAAAGAAGGGCAAGTTTCCCCTCGTCGGCCGGCAGGCCGAGTTTGCGCAAAGCAGTCACGGCCGCAGCCGGCCCGCAGGTGTAATCGGTGGTTTGCCGGCAAACCCCGTCTGAGCTGACGCGCGTTTGGAGATGCGCCAATTGCTGGTGGTTGGCCAGGGGCGCAAGGAAAGGCCACACTGACTTGACAGCAACGAACACCGCCATGAGCAGGCCGACCAGGAGGCGATCCCGTTTCCGCGGCAACCGCGAAAGCGGCGCGGTCAAAACCATGGTCGCAACGAAACCGAGCAGGGCGAATTTCCGCAATCCAATCATCATCCACGAAGCTGGCGGCAAAAAAGCCAAAGCCGGACAGAAAAGGGCGACGCGGTAAATCAAAATCAGGCTGAGCGGGATGAAATAACCGAGCATCCAGTAGGGTTTGGGGAGGCGCGAGAACAAATATCCGAGCAACGCGCCCGTGGCGGCGAACAATGCCGCAAGGATCGCTTCAAGCCACAGGTTCATCCGGCGGATGTTGAAGGAATTTTGCGGCCGACCCAAGCGAAAAAGGTTCCCTCGACGTTTTCAGCGGAATGGGTCATTCCTGCCTGCCGTTTTTTCGATTGTTGGCAATAATTTCCCCACCTCATCGCCCGGAAGCGGTTAAACGACCGTTTTTGGCCCTTTTTGGCGCTGGCACGGCCTCTGCTAAAAGTTGGAAGAATTTTGGGTATGATTGATGCGATTTTCAGTGATCCGTATTACATGGCGGCCAAAAAGATGCTGGACGTTTCCGCCCTGCGTCAGGAGGCCATTGCCAGCAATATCGCGAACGTGGAAACGCCCAATTATAAGCGATTGGATGTTTCCAAGTCCTTTGAAACCGAGTTGAGCCAAGCGGTGGCGGGCAAGGATATGGCGCAACTGAGCGCGTTGCAGCCGCAATTGTCGGTTGATACCCAGGCGGTTTCGGGGCGCGCCGATGGCAACACGGTTCAATTGGAAACAGAGATGCTGAAAATGAACCAAAACGTGGTGGAACACTCGATGGAAACGTTGCTGGTCAGCAACGCGCTTTCCAAGATGAACATGGCGATAACCGGCAAAGATTAATTAATTTATGATCTCCTTACTTTCCGGAGTTGACAGCACGGCGTCCGCCTTGAACGCCGAGCAGACCCGCATGGACATAATTTCGGAAAACATTGCCAACGTCAACACCACCAAGGGACTGGACGGAAAGCCTTATCAACGCCAGCAGGTGGTTTTTGAATCCGTCTTGAAGGCGCAGCAGGATGCCAGCGCCGGCGCCGTGCCGCAGACCACGCAAATCGTTCGCATTGCCAAGGATACCAGTCCGCCTCGCATGGTCTATAACCCCACCCATCCCGAAGCCAATGCCCAGGGGATGGTGGCGATGCCCAATATAGATATTCACGAGGAGATGGTGGATATGATTGCCAGTTCGCGTTCTTACGAGGCCAATCTGGCCGTGATCAAGAATGCCCGTTCCATGGCCATGCAGGATTTATCCATAGGCAAGCATTGATAGAAATTTTATTTCCACATGGACGCACTCTCAGCATTGAAAATGATGGCGGGCGGCCCGTTGACCGACCCGTCAGCCACGCTGACGAAGTCCGCCACGGCGCTGTCCGGCTCCGCCGCGCCGTCCATCTCCCCGGCGGAGTTGCAGACGCTCAGTTCCGATGCGCCGCAATCGGTCACGGGCGCAAGCGCTTCGTCTGCCGGCAATTTTCAAAATTTGCTGGACGATTTTGTCGGCGAGGTCAACGACAAGCAAATTGCGGCTCAAAATGCCCTGACCGGCATGATGAGCGGGCAAGGAGTCTCCCTGCACCAGGCCATGATCTCGATGGAGGAAGCCAACGTTTCCTTCCAGATGATGATCGAGGTGCGCAACAAAGTTTTGGATTCGTATCAGGAATTGATGCGCATGCAAATATGATCAACCACCACCCAACCATTCATTTCCCTTTTCCGGCGGTTGACGCCGGCGCTTTCATTTCATGAAACACAACCTTTCGCAGACTTTGCGCCAGTTGGCGGGCATATGGCAGCAGCTCGGCTTCAATCAACGCGTCAGCGTCATCATGGCGACGATTATTGTGTTGGGCGGCCTGGGCGCGGTGGCCTTTTTTTCCAGCCGGGTTGATTACTCCCTTCTTTACGGCAAATTGGACGAAGGCGAGGCGGCCAAGGTGATTGCCGCGCTGGATGAAGCCAAGGTGCCTTACCAGATCGGACGCGGCGGCAACGCCATCATGGTGCCGGCGGACAAGGTCTATCAACTCCGCATGCAGATGGCCAGCAAAGGCATCCCTCGCGGCGAAGGCGTCGGGTTTGAAATTTTTGACAAGGCCAGTTTTGGTCTTTCCGATTTTGTTCAGCGCGCCAATTACGCCCGCGCCATCCAGGGGGAATTGGCCCGCACCATCAGCCAGCTTGACCAGGTCGAGTCCGCGCGCGTGATGATTGTCATGCCCGAAAACCGGCTCCTGACCGATAATCTCCGCAAACCCACCGCGTCGGTTTTTGTCCGGGTGAAGGGCAATGCGCAGTTGCCGCCGCCCGCAGTCAGCTCGATCCAGTTTTTGGTGGCCAACAGCGTGGAGGGACTCCAGGCCAACAATGTTTCCGTGGTGGACAACCAGGGCAACGTCCTTTCCGAGAATCAGGAAAACGATTCCATTGCCGGCATGTCCGGCAACCAGCTCGCGGCGCGCCGCAATTATGAGCAGTACCTGACCAAGAAGGCTGAGGGCATGTTGGAAAAGGTGCTTGGCCCCGGCCAGGCGGTGGTGCGCGTTGCCGTCGATCTCAATTGGGATTCGATGACCCGGACGGAGGAAAAGTTTGATCCGGACAGCCAGGTGGCGCGTTCCAGCACGATCAACGATGAGACTTCGGACACCGACACCGCGAACGCCGGCGGATCGCCGGGCCTTGCCGCCAACAGCCCGGAAGGAAACACCAATTCGTCCAGCCAGCCTGTCAACAATTCCCACACCCATAAGAAAGTCACGACCAGCACGTTCGAGATAGACAAAATTACCAGCAACATGCTTCAAACCGCCGGCGGAGTGAAACGCATCTCCAGCGCGGTTTTCATCGCGCAAAAAGTGGAAGGCGCCGGCGCGAACCGCAAACCGGTGAAGCGTTCCGCCGAGGAACTGGACAAGCTCAAAAGCATCGTGCGCAGCGCGCTCGGCATCCAGGAAGCCGATCCGGCGCGCAAAGATGAAATCACCCTGGAAGAGATGCCGTTCAGCGATCAGGGCGCGGCTGAAATCACCCAGCAGTTGGAACAGCAGGACAAACATCAATTCCTGATGGATCTCGTGCCCAAGGTCGTTTACATCGGGCTGGCCATCGGGGTGATCGTCATGTTCCTGCGCCTGCTCAAAAGCGCCAAGACGGATGACATCCCCATCGGCGTGCCTCTGGGTAACGGCCATGGCGGCGCCAACGGGAACGGCGGCGCCAATGGCAACGGCAACGGTTTCGGCAATGGCAGGGGCGGAGTGGTCACGGTCGAGGTGCTGAACCAATTGATCCGCGAAAATCCGGCGAACATGGGTCAAGCCGTCCGCACCTGGATGACCCGCGGCAAATCCAATAACTAAAACCCTTTTATGAAACTGGATAGCGCGATGCTCCTGCTGGCCGGCCCGGGCTGTCTGCGGGCGCGGAGGATGTCATGGCGATGAACCCCTGGTCTCAACAGATTCATTTGCAAGCGCCCTTGCGCGATGTTCGCCTGGCCGGTCCCGAGACGTCGGCGCAGGCCGCCGAATCCGAGCGGCAGCGGGTCTGGCAGGAGGGATACGACAAGGGACGGATCGATGGCGAGAAATTGGTGAGCGAGCAATTGCTGAAACAACGCGGGGAATTGCAGGAAGTGTTGCAAGGCGTGCTTAACTCGATGCGCGGCGCCGTCCCGCAAGTGGTGCGCGACACCGAAGACACGGTCATTTCCCTCGCCATGGAAGTGGCCCGGAAACTCGTTTCCGACATGCCCATTTCCGCCCCCATGGTCGAAGCCGCCGTGCGCGACGCGCTGGGCCACGTGGAAGGTTCGACCCAGATCACGGTGCGTTTGCATCCGGCCGACTTGGAACTGGTGCAAAGCGCCGGTTCGGCTTTGCTGACCTCACCCAACGCCAAGCGTGATTTCCGTTTCCTCAGTTCGACCGAAGTCAGCCGCGGCGGCTGCCTGGTTGAGACCCGTTTTGGCACGGTGGACAGCCGGCGCGAAACAAAATTTGATCTCTTGAAAAAATCCCTCCTCGCATGAGCGCATCCTGCCTGACCGATTCTGTCAACCGCATTGAAGGCCTTCTCCGCCGCGCCCAGACCACGCGGGTGGTGCGCAGTCACGGCCGGGTCGTCCAGCTTATCGGTTTGGTCATTGAGTCCGAAGGCCCCCTCGCCTCTGTCGGGGAGATTTGCCGGATCGAATCCGCCCGCCACGACGGTTACACGCTGGCCGAGGTTGTAGGTTTCAAGGATCACCACGTATTACTCATGCCGCTGGGCGAGGTGAATGGCATTCATCCGGGCAGCGAAGTCATTGCCTTGGGCACCACCCTGCAAGTGCCGGTGGGCGAGACGCTGAAAGGCCGCGTCATCGACGGTTTGGGCGAACCTTTGGATGACAAAGGCCCGATTGAAGAGGATGCGTCGGTCAACTTGAATCAGCCCCCGCCGCACCCGCTGAAACGGCAACGCATCGGTCAGCCTTTTCGCACCGGAATCAAGGCGATTGACGCTTTCACCCCGTGCGGACGGGGCCAGCGTCTTGGTATTTTTGCGGGCAGCGGCGTGGGCAAATCGACCCTCCTGGGCATGATCGCCAGCCAGGCCGAGGCGGACGTCAACGTCATCGCCTTGATCGGGGAACGCGGTCGCGAAGTGCGCGAGTTTTTGGAAAAGGATTTGGACGAAGCGGGCCGCCGCAAATCGGTTGTGGTGGTGGCCACCTCCAACCAGCCGGCCATTGCGCGTTTGAAGGGGGCGTTCGTGGCCATGGCCATTGCCGAACATTTTCGTGACGCCGGCCAGAATGTTTTGTTGATGATGGATTCGGTGACCCGTTTTGCCATGGCGCAACGCGAAATCGGGCTGGCGGTGGGCGAACCGCCCGCCACGCGCGGTTACACGCCGTCCGTTTTTTCGCTCCTGCCCCGCTTGTTGGAGCGCGCCGGAGCGGGGGAGACAGGCTCAATCACGGGTTTGTTCACCGTCCTGGTCGAAGCCGACGACATGAACGATCCCATTGCCGATGCGGTTCGCTCCATTCTTGACGGTCACATTGTGTTGACTCGCGAGTTGGCCACGCAAAACCATTATCCGGCCATTGATGTGCTGGAAAGCGTCAGCCGTTTGACCCGGGATTTGGCCACCGCCCAACAACAGCAATTGCTTTCCCGCGCCCGTCAGGCCATGGCCACGTATCGCAAGAATCAGGATTTGATCAACATTGGCGCCTATCCCGCCGGAACCAATCCGGTGATTGATCAGAGCATCCATCTGCACGAGCCGTTGAAAACATTTTTGAACCAGGCGGTGGAAGACGGATTCTCCATCCCGCAGACCTGGTCGCTGTTGGAGAAGACGCTGGCGACGCCCCTGCCTTCTCCCAAGCCTGTGATGGCCGGCGGACGGAAAACAATTTAAGCGCGCATGAAACCTTTTCACTTCACCTTGGAATCCGTGGCCACCTTGCGCCGGCGGCAGGAGCAGAGGGCCATGGAAAAATATGCGCAAAGCCTGCTCGCCCGCCATCAGGCGGTGGAAAATCTCGAACGGGTCGGCCGGGATTTGAGCGCGTGCCGGGAGATGTTGCGCGGCCAGATGTCCGGCGGTTGCACGGCGGCGAAGGCCGTCCAAACCCGGGTTTATGAAAGTTCGCTGATGCAACGCCGCGACGAATGCGCGCGCGCGCTGGAAAACGCGGAACGCCGGGTGAACGCGGAGCTGCATGTCATGTTGCAGGCGCGCCAGCAACGGGAGATTGTGGATAAATTTTTTGACAAACAAAAGGCCGGTTACGAGCACGAGCAGGCGCGCGCCGAACAGAAGAACCTGGATGAGATGGCCGGGCGCAGGAGCAAATCCATCTTCGCCTGGAAACAAGCGGAAAATTCCCTATGATCAAACTGCTTACCACCCCTTGGATGACATCGCTGGTCAGCGTCCTCATTTACCTGGGCGCCATGGTGATGTTCTGGAAAACCCCGCCGCTGCCCAAGCCCGCGCCCGAGGTTGTTTCGACCGGAAAACGCCTGGGGCCTTCATGGGATTTTATCAACCCGGAAGCGGATCAACTCATGGCCGAACTGAAGACGGAAAAAGCCGCGCTCTCCAAAAAAGAGCAGGACCTCAGCGACCTCGCCGTCCGGTTGCAGGCGGAGCAGGCGGAAATGAATCTGGTCACGCAGTCCGTCCGGCAATTGCAGGTGGATTTTGATCAAAATGTGTTGCGCATCGGAGTGGAGGAAACGGCCAATTTGAAAAAATTGGCCAAGGTTTATGCGAACATGGACCCGGCCAGCGCGGCCAAGATTATCCAGGAAATGGATGATGTGGGGATAATCAAAATAATGGTTTTTATGAAGGACACGGAAACAGCCGTCGTTTTGGAAGCCATGGCCAAGATGGGCCAGACTCAAGCCAAACGCGCCGCTGCTCTCTCCGACCGGCTTCGCCTGGCTTCATTCCGCAACTCCACCCCCTCTCCCAAATGATGGATCATTCCTCTGTGGGCGGCGCGACGACCTCGCCGGCCTTGGCGGGAGGTGTCTTCGCCTTGATTGCGGTAACGCCCGCAGCGGCGGCTGCGGCCTTGGAGGATTTTTTGAGCGTGATGTCGCATGCGACTCGCGATGATTTGGCAAAATCAACCGGTGGCGCAACAGTTTCCCCGGATGTGTCATCGTCCGGCCAGGATGCGTCGCCATCCATTGTGGCGCAGCCAATCGCGGGAGGCGTGACGGGCCGGGCGGCATTTTATCGGCAGAATATTTTCAATCCGCCATCTTCCGCCGCCGCCACTTCCAAAAACGCAACCGTTGCGGGCGCGCCTGCGGCTTTGCGGACAACATCCGCATCTCCAAAAAAACTGGCGCAATCGAAGGTTGCCACCGTGTCCGCTGTTCAACAGGGCAACTTGGCGAACAAATCCATTTCTATTGCGCCTGCCGTTCAACAGAGTGAGTTGACGGGTAAATCCACCGCACTTGCCGCTGTGGAGCAGGGGCAGAGCGGGTTGGTGAATGAATCCATTGCGTCCGTCGTTCAACCATGCGAGTCAGCGGGCGAATCCGTTTCCATCACGCCCGCCGTCCAACAGGGCAAGTCAGCGAGTAAATCCACCACGCCCGCTGTTCAACAAGGACAGGGTGAATTGACGGGCAAACCCGTTGCGCCCGCGATTCAACAGAACGAGTTGGTGAATGAATCCATCGTGTCTGTCGTTCAACAAGACGGGTTGGCGGGCAAACCCATTTCCATTACGACAACCGCCCAACAAGGCGGATCAGCGGATAAACCTGTTGCGTCCGCTGCTCAACAGGGACAAGGCGAATTGGCAGATAGACCTGCCGCACCTGTGGTTCAGCAAGACGGGTTGGCGGGTAAATCCATTGCTATTACGACCATCGTCCAACAGGGTGGGTCAGCAAATGAACCCGCTACGTTTGTTGTTCAGCAGGACGGGCCGGTCAGTAAATCCATTTCCACTGCGACCGTCATCCAGCAGGGCGAGTCGGCGGGCAAACCTGCCGTGACCGTCGTGCAACAGGAACCGGTCGGGTTGGCCGGCAAACCGGCTGCGCCCGCCGAGCAAGACGAACTGGTGAACGAATCCACCGCGTCTGTTGCTCAACAAGGCGAGTCGGTGAGCAAATCCATTTTTATTACGACCACCGTCCAACAGGACGGATCAGCAAACAAACCCGCCGCGCCTGCCGTTCAGCAAGACGAGTTGGCGAGTAAATCCATTTCCACTGCGACCGTCGTCCAACAGAGCGAGTCAGCAAGCAAACCTGCCGTGACCGTCGTGCAACAGGAACCGGTCGGGTTGGCCGGCAAACCGGCTGCGCCCGCCGAGCAAGACGAATTGGTGAATGAATCCACCGCGTCTGTTGCTCAACAAGACGAGTTGGTGAGCAAACCCATATCCATTACGACAACCGTCCAACAGGACGGATCGGCAGATCAACCTGTTGTATCCGCTGCTCAGCAGGGGCAAGGCGAATTGGCAGATAAACCTGCCGCGCCTGCCGTTCAGCAAGACGGGGCGGTCAGTAAATCCATTTCCACTGCGACCATCGTCCAGCGGGACGAGTCAGCGGGCAAACCTGCCGTGGCCGTCGTGCAACAGGAACCGGTCGGGTTGGCCGGCAAACCGGTTGCGCCCGCCGAGCAAGACAAATTGGTGGACGAATCCACCGCGTCTGTTGCTCAACAAGGCGAGTTGGTGAGCAAACCCATTTCCATTACGACAACCGTTCAACAGGGCGCGTTGGCGAACGAACCTGCCGCATCCGCTATTCGGCAGGGACAGAATGAATCGACAGACAAACCTGTTGCGCCTGATGTTCAGCAAGACGAGGTTGCGAGCGAATCCATTTCCATCACGCCCCCCGTCCGGCAGGACGAGTCAGCGAGCAAACCTGCCGTGACCGTCGTGCAACAGGAACAGGTCGGGTTGGCCGGCAAACCCAGTGCGCCCGCCGTTCAGCAAGACGAGTCGGCGGATTCTCCGTCCGCGCCGGTGGTGGCCGAAATTGCCGACAATGCTCCGCTTCCGGCGCAAACACCAACGCCGTCACTTAATTTGCCGGGCGATGCGGCGGGGTCCGATGTTCTTGCGGCGGCGGTTTCCGCGCCTGTCCCCGCTCAACCGTCGTTGGTTTCCAATGCGGCCATGACCAAAACAACCGTATCCGGGCGCGAAGTCCAGGCGAGCCGATCCCAATCCACGCGGAGCGATGCGGATGTCGCGGGCAAGATGGCCAATCCGCCGCGCGTCACGGACGATTCGGAAGTTAAACCTGCCGCCAAAGTGGCGCCGGCTGCATCCCTGCCTGCACAGGGGAAGGCAAAGGAAACCAGCGCAGTGGCAGGAGGAACGGATCACGCGAACGGTCAGGCGGCATCGCCGGAGGTAACAACGACATCTTTGCCGCAGGCGCCAGCGGCGGATCTTTCCATCACACCGGCGATGGCCGGCGTTGAGATTGATGGCACGGTGAGTGCTTTAAATGGCCAACAGATGAAATCGACGCCAGAAAAGGACGAAATTGCCGGGCTTGCCGCGCAAAAAATGCCGGGGGCACCCTGGCTGGCTGGCGTTTCTGTCAAAGCGTCGGATAATTTGGCCGTCGATTCCGATTCTGGTCCGTCAACCTCCGGGAATGTGATATCGGCGTCGTCCGTTGTCATCAACATGGCGGCCAAAACGGCGGAGACCACTTTGGGGGCGGTTGCAACAGCCGTCCCGGCTTCTTCCGCCGATCACGCCGCGGCGCAGGTGGAGCGTCTGGGAAATTGGGTGACTCAACAAGTTGTCATGGTGCAACAGTCCGGGATCAATAACATTGCGGTTTCGCTCAAACCCAATGCGGAGACCGAGCTGAGTTTGCAATTGACAAGTCACAACGGGCGGATTGAGGCAACCCTGAGTTTGGAACGGGGGGCCATGCCCGGGCTGGAGAGTCACTGGAAAGATTTGCAGGAATCCCTCAGCCGGCAAAACGTGCAACTGCTTCCGCTGGAAAATAAAACGGCGGCCAGGACGTCCGCTTTGAATTCGTCCTTCGACAGTTCGTCACAAAACTCCCGGCGGCAGAGCCGGGATACAGAACAAGAGTGGGTGCCGGCAGGGGAGATGGCGGCGCCGCTCGCAACCGGTAAAACAAAAGCCACGGCGACTTCCCGGCGGGGATGGGAATCCTGGGCCTGAAATATTTATGTCAACCACCGCAATTAATTCCAATACAAACAGCGCGGCCGCCAGTTCCAGTCAGACGTTGAACCAGGCGGACTTTTTGAAATTGCTGGTCACACAAATGACCTCGCAAGATCCGCTGAACCCGCAGAGCGACACCGATTTTGCCGCGCAACTGGCGCAATTCAGCTCGTTGCAGGAAACCACCAACATGGCCGGCTACATGCAAACCCTGCAAGCCGATTCAATGATTGGCATGAATGTGAATGTGGCTTCCGCCGCCAACAGCGCCCAACAGGTCAGCGGCGTGGTGAGCGGAGTGGACATATCGTCCGGCACGCCGGAAATTTCAGTGAATGGGGAGGATTATTCATTAAGCCAGGTGTCCTCCATCACTCCCGCGACGACCCAAACAGCCGCCAGTTCCGGCGCATCCCAGTAATCCATGAATCCAGTCAAGTAACTCGTAAACCCAGTCGATAACCCCTAACACAAAAAATATATGCTTAGTTCTTTAAGTTCAGGCCTCAGTGGTCTCGACAACTTCCAGGAGCAAATGAACGTGATTGGCAACAATATCGCCAACATCAACACCACCGGTTTCAAAGACGGTGAGGTTAGTTTTGCCGACACGTTCTGCAACACCGTCCAGGGCGGTTCTTCCACCATCCCGGCCATGCAGGTCGGCACGGGTGTTGAGATAACTGCCACGGGCAGCAATTGGTCGCAAGGATCGCTGACTACCACGGGTGTGGCGAGCAATCTGGCCGTGTCCGGCGCCGGTTTTTTCACGGTGGTTGATCCGACCACAGGCAGCTCGTATGTCACACAGGACGGTTCATTTACAGTGAACTCGACCGGCCAGTTGGTCACGGCCAACGGGGACATCGTGCAGGGCTACAACAGCAGCAGTTTGTCCACCATTGGCAACCTGACTCTCAATATCACCGGTTCCACCAGCACCTCGCCCATCTCCTCCTACGCCATTAACAAACAGGGTCAAATCACCGTGACTCAAAGCGACGGCACGAACTTTGTCTGCGGCCAGGTCCTGCTGCAGAACTTCCAGGATCCGAACATGCTGACCAACGTGGGCAACAACCTGTATTCCAACACCGCGAATGCGGGGCCGACCACGCCTACGGCGGTCGCGCCGGGAAGCAACGGTTTGGGCACCATCGAATCAGGCGAACTGGAAGGTTCCAACGTGGATCTTTCGACCGAGATGACAAACCTGATCACCGCCCAACGCGCTTTTGAGGCAAACTCAAAGATCATCACCACCAGCAACGAATTGCTCCAAACCGTGGTGAATCTGCAACAAGGTTAAGGGCTAAACCCATATGGCCAGCACACCAAACGAGCAACCGCGGACGCGGGAGGAAGCGAAAGCTTCGGACAGCGGCAAGGCAGGCGCCGCCGACGCCAAGGGCGAAGGCAAGGCGGCAGTTTCCGCGCCGGGCGGCGGTCTCAAACCGTGGCTGCCGCTGATTGTCGCCGTGGTGTGCATGCCGATGCTGGCCTTTGCCACCATGCGTCTTGTCTTGCTGCCAAAGCTGGAACGCGCCGTGAACCAGACCAAGCCCGGCGCAGCGGTCTCCAACGCGTCAGCCGAAACGGCGGGGTCCGAAAAGGAAGGGGAAAAGGCGGGTGGCGACAAAGCCAAAGTGACCGTGGCGTTGAGCAAAATGCTGGTGAACGTGGCGGGCACGATGGGGACGCGTTACCTGATGACCAGCGTGACGCTGGTTGGGAACACCCCGGACTTTAAAAGCAAGGTGGACGAGAACAAGGATCAACTCATGGATCTGGCGACCAGCACGCTTAGCAGCAAGACCATTGCCGATCTGGAAAAGCCCGGTGCGCGCAACGTCATCCGGGCGGAGTTGATGACTGTGTTCAATGAAGCGCTGGGCGCGCCTTTGGTGCAGGAAATTTACATCACCGAATTGGCTATCCAATAAATTCCGCCCATGAACGAAGACACCGCCCGCCTTGAGCAGTCCGAGCCGACCCCTTCCATTTTTGAAGGCGGAGGCAACGTGGGCCTGGCGTTGGCGGAAGGCGAAGCGCCCCGGCAAGGGACATTGCGCTGCCATGACTTCCGGAATCCATTGCTCCTGTCGTCGCTGGAATCGCACAAATTGCGCTTGCGGCAGGAGGAAATCATGCGGCAGGTGGCGGCGCGGATTTCGGTTCATTTGCATCTGGAATTTTCGTTGAAAATTGTCAGCTTGCAGACCCTCACTTACCAAAGTCTGGCGGAAAGCTGGAAAGTTCCGTCCCATTTCAATTTGTTCAAGATGGAACCCTTGCGCGGGGTGTCCATTCTTGACATATCGAGCGAGCTTGGTTTTTGCCTGATGGACCGTTTGATGGGCGGCCCGGGCCACGGCTGCGGACCGGGGCAGGAGATCAGCGACATCGAGAAGGTGTTGCTGGAGCAAACAGTGCAAGTCTTCATGGAGGAATGGTGCCGCCATTGGGCCGCGATCAAGGAATTGAAACCCGTCGTACTGGGCTACGAAAACAAGGGTGATTACATTCAGGCGGCATCGGGCGAAACGGTCATGCTGGTCATCACCATGGAAGGCGGATTGGCCGGGCGGACCGGACAAATCCAGATGAGCGTGCCTTACGCGGCCCTGGAGCCGTTGATCAAACGGATCTGCCAGGGGGCAGACACGCCCGCAATCCCTGCAACTCCGGCCGTTCCAGCGCCGCCGCGCGCGCCGGCCGCTCCTGCGCCGGTGTTGAAATGGAACAACTGCTTTAATGACGTTTGCGTTCCGGTCACGGCGGAATGGGAGGGGCTGGAACTGACCGCGCGCCAGATCCTGGCGCTGAAAGTCGGCGACGTTCTGCCGCTGGCTGCGCAGCATCTGCAACGTATTAACGTGCGTGTGGCTGACACTCTTAAATTTTACGGGCGCCCCGGAGCGCAATCGGGGCAATGGGCGGTGGAACTGACCCAAGTGATCAAATCGTAAGCGAGCATTATGGAACCAACCGAAAAAAACTCTCCAGGCCTCGAAGTGTTGCTGGGCGTCAAAGTCAAACTGACCGCGGAACTTGGCTCGTGCCAGTTGCCCATGCGCGATGTCCTGCAATTTAATGTCAGTTCCATAGTCAAACTGGACAAGACAACGCAGGCGCCGGTGGACCTCTACGCCAACCAGACCCGCATCGCGCGGGGCGAAGTGGTGGTGGTGGACGATTCTTACGGCATCAAAATCACCGAGATATTTGGAGTCAATCCATGACCGGCTGTTCCCGCAAAACAGGGACGCGGATGGCGGCAGGACTGTTCCTCCTCAGTTCGACAGTCCTGAACGCGGCCGGGGAGACGCCCGGAGCTGCCCAGGCCGCGACCTTGCCCGATGCGGGGGCGTCGGTCGTGCGGGTATGCGGGGCGTTTTGCCTGGTGGTGGCGTTGTTTTTGGCCGGAGTCTGGCTGTTCCGCAACTGGCAGAAATTTGCCATTCGCAAAAACGGCGGGGCAAAACTGGCTTTGCTGGAAGCGAAATCGCTGGGACAGCGGCAGGCCATTTACGTGGTGGGTTATCAACAACAACGCCTGTTGCTGGCGACGTCGCCGGCGGGGGTGACCCTGATCAGCCATCTGCCGGATGCGGACGAAGAGGAACCGAAACCCGGCGGCACGAGCGTGGGTTTCACCGAGGTTTTGCAACACGTCTTGAGCAGGAAGCAATGAACCCGCCCGATTCCAATTTTTGCCCGTCCCTCCGCCGCTGCCTGCGGGGCGGGGTCTGGTTGCGCCGGGGATTGCTGCTGGGGCAGTTGCTTTTTTGCGCGGGCGCCCATGCGCAGTCCGCCACCAACGCCCTCGCCAATACCAATGCCTTCAATTTGAGCCTGAGCCTGAACAGCGGGGCGCAGGGCGGGGATGTGGACGGAGCCATCAAGATCATGATCATCATGACCTTGCTCACCCTGGCGCCGTCGATCATTCTATTGACAACCTGTTTTACGCGCATCGTGATTGTGCTCTCCTTCGTGCGCTCGGCCCTTTCCCTGCAAGGAACGCCGTCCAGCCAGATCATCATCGGGCTGTCCTTGTTCCTGACGTATTTCATCATGGAGCCGGTTTGGACAAAAGTGGACCGCGATGCGCTGGAGCCGTACCGGGCCGGGCAAATTACGAGCGCCGTGGCCTTGGACAGGGCGACGGTACCGTTGCGGGCTTTCATGCTCAAGCAAACGCGGCCAAAGGATGTGGAACTGTTTGTGGCCCTGGCCAAGACCGGGCCGATGGCGCCTGACAAACTGCCGCTGAAGATCGTGATCCCGAGTTTCATCATCAGCGAGTTGCGCACCGCCTTTCAGATGGGTTTTCTGCTTTTCGTGCCATTTGTCCTGATTGACCTGGTGGTGGCGACCGTGCTGATGAGCATGGGGATGATGATGATGCCGCCCATGACCATTTCGATGCCCTTGAAAATCCTTTTGTTTGTTTTGGTGGACGGCTGGCATTTGGTGGTCAGCTCCATCATCCAAAGTTTCGGAACCTGATGCCATGAACCCTGAATTTGCCACGGAATTGCTCAAGAACCTGATGTTTGTCGCGGTGACCCTGGCCGCGCCGGTATTATTGACAGCGTTGGTGGTGGGACTGGCCATCAGCATTTTCCAATCCGTCACGTCGATTCAGGAGCAGACGCTGACCTTTGTGCCGAAGGCGCTGGCGATCGTGGCCTTGCTGGTGGTGATGATGCCGTGGATGTTGCGCACTCTGATTGAGTTCACGACCTCGGTCATTCAAAAAATGCCGCAAATGGTGCAGTAAGGGGCAACATGAGCGAGTTGATGTATGGCATGATGGTCTTCCTGAGGGTGAGTGCCTTGCTGGCGGTTTTCCCGGTTTTTTCAACGGCCAATTTTCCCGTGCAACTGCGTCTGGCGCTCGGGGTGTTGCTGGCCGTGCTGATCGTTCCCTCCCTCCCCCAAGGCATGGCGGAACCGCGGGATGTGTGGGGATGGATGGGACTGATGACAATGGAAGTGGGGGTGGGTTTGTTGTTTGGATTTATCAGCCGGATGGTTTTTTACGCGTTGGACATGGCAGGGGCGATCATCACGTCGGAGATGGGATTGCAACTGCCTTCGAGCATGAATCCGATGAGCGGGTCGGAAGTGACGACGCCCGGGTTGATGCTGTATTACCTCGCGGCGATGCTGTGGTTGAGCCTCGACCTGCATCACTGGCTGCTGGTTGCGCTGGTGAAAACCTATCAATGGCTGCCCATCGGCGGGGCGCATTTGAACGCGATGGGGCTGGCCGATGTGCTGGCGCGGACCAGCCAGATTTTTGTGATTGCGCTGCAAGTGGCGGCGCCGGTGATGGCGGTGTCATTCATCGTCTCGCTCGTTTTCTCGGTGCTGGGTCGGGCGGTGCCGCAGATGAACGTTTTCCAGGAAAGCTTTGCCGTGCGCATTCTGGCCGGGTTGAGCGTTTTCGGGCTGACGCTGCAATTAATGTCGCAGCACATCATCAACAATTTAAGGCGGTTGCCTGAGGACGTGCTAAACGTGGCCCAAATTTTTGGAGCGCACTAGAACGGAATCAAGTGAGCGAACACAGCGGCGAAAAAACAGAGCAGGCCACACCGAAGCGGCTGGAGGAGGCCTATAACAAGGGCCAAATCGCGCGCAGCCGCGAGGTGCAGACGGCTTTTGTATTGGTCGCTGCCTTGGTGGCCCTGGCTTTTTCGGGCGGCGAAATGTGGCGGATTTTGACTCATACCCAGGTGTCGATCCTGGGCCATCTGCACGACATTCCCCTGTCTGTCGGCACCATTCAGGCCTATGCCATCCAAAGCTCCCTCGTCTTCGGAACCTGTGTCTGGCCGATCCTGACCGCGACGGTGCTGGCGGGTTTGCTGGCCGGGGGCATCCAAACGCGTTTCCGCACCACGCCGGAGGCCCTGAGCATCAATTGGGAGCGGCTCAATCCGGTGGAAGGGTTCCATCGCCTCTTTTCCTTCCGGTCGGCGGTGCCCACGTTGATCAACATCATCAAACTCGGGGTCATCATTATATTGACCTATAACGTGATCCGCGACGTCCTGGCGGACCCGATTTTCTACACATCAGTCGATATAGCAAGAATTGCCGGATTCATGGCGGAATCTTCCTTTCGCATCATCATCCGGGTCTCCGCCGTGCTGGTGATTTTGGCTGCGGCCGACTATGCGTATCAATTTTGGCAAAATAATCAGGACATGAAGATGACCAAGGAAGAGGTCAAGGAAGAGACCAAAAACACCGAAGGCAACCCGCAGATAAAAACGCAGCGCCGCCGCCGGGCGCTATCGGCCGCCAAACGCAAGATGCTTGCGGAAATCCCTAAGGCGGATGTGGTTGTGGTTAATCCAACCCATATCGCGGTTGCATTGCGTTATGACCGGAAGACGATGCGAGCGCCCAAAATTGTGGCCAAGGGAAGCCGTTTAAACGCCCTGCGCATCCGCGAAATTGCGCAGGAACACCAGGTGCCAATTGTGGAAAATGTGCCGTTGGCCCGGCTGATGTTTAAGTACGGCCGGGTGGGTGGCGAGATTCCTGCTGAACTGTACGCCGCAGTCGCTGAAGTGTTGGCGTGGGTCTATCGCGTCAATGCCTATCGGTATTACCGGGAAGCGGCGAATAACTGAGGCAAAGAAGTAAAATGGTGCAACCGAACGCTAAGAAATCGAATATAGTGGGGTTATTCAAGAATGGCGACGTCCTGCTGGTGGGGGCGTTGTTTGTCACCATTCTGTTGATGATCCTTCCCATTCATCCCCTTTTATTGGACGGGTTTCTGGCCATCAGCATCGCCTTGTCCCTGCTCGTTTTGCTTTCGATCCTCTATGTGAAGGAGCCGGCCGACTTCACCAGTTTCCCGACCATGCTTCTGTTCATCACCCTGTTCCGGCTTTCTTTGAACATCGCCTCGACGCGCCTGATTTTGCTGGATGGATACGCGGGCCATATCATTGAAGCCTTCGGCAATTTCGTGGTGCGGGGGAATTACGTGGTTGGGCTGGTCATCTTTTTGATCCTGGTCCTGATTAATTTCATCGTCATCACGAAGGGCGCGGGGCGCATCGCGGAAGTGGCGGCGCGGTTCACCTTGGACGCGATGCCGGGCAAGCAAATGGCGGTTGACGCGGAATTGAACGCGGGCCTGATCAACGAGGTCGAGGCGCGGCGACGCCGGCGGAAAGTGGAGCAGGAGGCGGATTTTTACGGGGCGATGGACGGCGCGAGCAAATTCGTGCGCGGGGACGCCATTGCGGCGATTCTGATTACTTTAATCAACGTGTTGGGCGGATTCGCCATCGGCATCATGCAAAAGGGGATGACGGTAAGCGAATCATTGCAACGATTCACACTGCTCTCAATCGGGGACGGCCTGGTTTCGCAGATTCCGGCCCTGATCACTTCGACGGCGGCGGGTATTTTGGTGACACGGGCGGCGGCCAAGGAGGAACTGGGTTCGGAACTAACCAAGCAACTGCTGGGGTATCCGCGGGTCCTGGCCATCCTGACTGTCATGCTGGTGGTGTTTGGCATCGTGCCGGGGCTGCCGATGATTCCGTTTTTCTTCCTGGCCGGCATTACCGGGTTTCTGGCCTACAACCTGCGCGGGGCGGAAGCCTTGGTCAAAACGGCGGGCGGCGCGGATGTTAAAGGAGACGCAAAAGGGGAGGCGGGAGGCACGGGCAAGGCGGCGGGCGCGACGGGCGAAAAACTCGAATCCCTTCTTACCTTGGACGCGCTTCAGATCGAATTAGGATTCCGTCTGGTCAACCTGGCGGATGTGCGCAAAGGAGGGGATCTGCTGGAGCGGGTGACAGGAGTGCGAAAGACTTTTGCCCAGGAAATGGGCGTGATCGTGCCGCCCATCCGCTTGCGGGATAATTTGCAATTGGAGCCGAATCAATATCGTTTTCTGCTCAAGGGAAATTGCGTGGCGCAGGGGGAACTGATGCCGGATCACTGGCTGGCCATGAACGCCACCAACAGCAAGACCGTGCTGAAAGGCGTGCCAACGGTGGAGCCGGTCTTCAAGCTGCCGGCCACCTGGGTGACGGATGTGGAGCGCAAAAACGCCGAGATTAGCGGTTACACCGTGGTGGACGCCTCGTCCGTGCTCGTGACGCATTTGTCCGAAACCGTGAAACGGAACTGCCACAACATATTGACCCGCCAGGATGTGCAGAACCTTTTGGACAATTTGAAACAGACCCATCCGACCGTGGTGACGGAATTGATCCCGGCGCAATTGAACGTGGGCCAGGTGCAGCGGATTTTGCAGAATCTTCTGGCCGAGGGAATATCGATTCGCAATCTGGCGGGGATTTTGGAAAAGGTGAGCGATTACGCGGCGATGACCAAAAACCCGGATGAATTGTCCGAATACGCGCGGCGGGCCTTGGGACCGCAGATCATCAAACCGTATCAAGCCGACAACGGGAGCTTGCAGGCCATCACCCTCGACCCGCGGCTGGAGCAGCAGATCGCGCAGGGCATGAGCAAGACGCCGACGGAAATCAGTCTGATGATGGAACCGAAACTGGCGCAGCATGTGGTGGAGACGCTTTCACAAAAAATTCAACAACTGCTGACTGCGGGACAGGCTCCGGTGGTCATGTGCGCCCCGCAAATCCGGCTGGCTTTCCGCCGGTTTTTTGAAACGACGTTCGCGGATTTGACCGTGTTGTCCTACGCGGAGGTGCCGTCGCGGGTGCAAATACAAAACGCCGGCATCGTGACTTCGTTGGAATAAATTTTTATGGAACCGACCTCATTCACCGCCGCGTCCGCGGAAGAAGCCGTGGCCCAAATCCGGGAGAAACTCGGGCCGCAGGCGGTGGTGTTGAGCGTGAGACGTCTGCCGCCGAACGGTCTGGCGCGTCTCTGGCAGAGGCCGATGATGGAAGTGATGGCGTGCAAGCCGGAGGAACCGGCCGGGGAACAAGGGGAACACGGGGAACAAGGATTATTTTCTGATGCGCTGGCCGAATTCCGGCAGCAACTGGAGGAGATCAAGCAACAAGTGGCAAGCCGCCCGGCCTCGGAAACGGCGCTGGCGGAGGAACCCGAGGAAGACGGGAGCCAGTGGCGGGTGGGGGCGATGTTGCGCAAAAGCGGTTTGCTTTCCCTCCACGCCCAGCAGGTGGTGGACCGGTTGCAAACGCAATTCGGGGAAATCCCGCCCTCCAACCTGGGCCGGGAGATCGAATGTGCGCGGGAGGTGCTGGAAGCTTTGTGGCGCAAGGCGCCGCCGGTGGAGGCGAACTCGATTCATGTCCTGATTGGCCCGCCGGGATGCGGCAAGACGACCTATTTGAGCAAATGGTTGACACAGGCGGTTTTGGTGGATGGACGGCTGGCGCGGGTCTGGCGGCTGGACGGGGCGACGGCCAACATGGCGGAATCGCTCAGCGTCTATAGTGAAATTTTGGGTGTGCCCGCCGAGCGGACGTGGCAGGCGGGAATGGGGCCTTTGAGCGAGGACATCGGATTCATCGACTTGCCGGGAGTGGACTGGAAGAAACCGGCGGCGGTGCGGGAACTGGCCGCTCAAGTCAGGCGATTCGGCCCGGTGCGGGTTCATCTGGTGTTGAACGGGGCCTACGATGTTTCAATTTTGCTCGCGCAAATCCGGGCGTTTTCGGAACTGGCCATCGCCGATTTGGTGGTGACGCATCTGGATGAAGAATCTTCCTGGGGAAAGATTTGGAATCTGGTATTGGGAACAAATTGCTCCATCCGCCACTTCAGCGCCGGGCAAAATGTTCCGGGGGATTTGTGCGAAGCGTCGGCCAGGATGATTTTTGCCCGGCAATTCCCCGTAAAACAAACTGGCAACGGATTTGCTCACCAACCGACGGGGTAATCGAATATGAAATCATTATTGTTAATGGGCGGGCTGCTTGGTTTCACCATAGGGTGGCTTTTTAGCTGGGCGGAGAACGGCTCGGAATCGGTCTGCCTGTGGCATGCCTGTCTGGCGGCTTATCTTACGGCGATGCTGATGAAGTGGTGGGGCGCCGCCTGGCGCAAGGGCCTGGTGGAGGCCATGCGCGAACGTCAAGTCACCCACCGTCCGGTCAATATTTCCACTCTCCCCAAGGCGAATAAATCATGAGCGCAACCCACCCCGAAATGGCGACGGCAATCACGGACGAGCTTCCTGGAAATCAACGGGAGCTTTGGCTTCGTTACGCCAAGGCTGGAGCCGGCAGTGATTCCGAAAACAACCTGATCCAGCAATATCTCCCCCTCGTGAAAACGGTGGTGGGACGGCTGGCCATGACCTTGCCCGCGCATGTCAACAACGACGATTTGTATAGCGCAGGATTGGTCGGCCTGCTCAACGCCGTGCGGCGGTTCGACCAGAAATGCGGGTGCTCGTTTGAGCATTACGCGCGCACACGCATCCGCGGGGCGATTCTGGACGAATTGCGGCGCATGGATTGGGTGCCGCGGTCAGTGCATGAAAAAGCCAAAAAAGTGGCGGTCGCCATGCAGGATTTGTCGCAGCAGCATGGATGCGTTCCTTCGGACGCCCAGATGGCCAGGGAGTTGAACATGTCCCTGGAAGATTACGAGGAATTGCTGGAGGAAATCCGGCCGGCCGCGTATGTGTGCCTCGATTCTTTGCAGGAAGAGAGCGGAGAATCCGGCGGGGCGAATTACGATATGATCGCCGACGAAGGACAGATCAACCCGCTCGATGGCGTGGCGACGCGGGAAATGGCGCAGATGATTGAAGAACGGCTGCTGCAATTGCCGGAGATGCAACGAAAAGTGCTGGCGCTTTACTACGTGGAAGATTTGCGACTGCGGGAAATTGCCGAGGTGTTTGGCGTGACGGAATCCCGCATCTGCCAGATTCACGCCAAGGCCATCCTGGCGCTGAAAGCGCTGCTTAAGGAGCAGGAACCCGAGGCGTTTAGCCATCCTTGATTTGCCATGATTGTTCTTCTTGGCGTATTCATAGTCCTTGGCTCGGTTTGCGGCGGGTTCATCATGGCCGGCGGCCACCCGGCGGCGTTGATGCATTTGTCCGAACTGGTCATCATTGCCGGCGCGGCGCTGGGCGCCCTGGTGGTGATGTCCCCCTCCAAGGTTTTGGTTGACTTGTCCAGACAGGTGGCCGGCACGCTCAAAGGATGTCCCTACAGCAAGAAGTCCTACGAAGATTTGTTCAAGGCGCTCTACGAGTTGTTCATGATGGGACGGCGGAGCGGAATGGTGGCGCTGGAAGATCATGTCATGAGTCCCGAATCCAGCACGATTTTCAGCAAATACCCGTCGTTCCAAAAAAATCGTCGCGCCATTGAATTTCTTTGCAACGGGTTGCGCCCGATCATTGACGGCAAAATCAAGCCGGACCAGCTCAAACTGCTGTTGGAAATCGAGGTGGAAGCGATGGACAACGAACTCGAAAGGCCGGTGGGGGTGTTGACCAAGGCGGCGGATGCCATGCCTGGTTTCGGAATTGTGGCGGCGGTGCTCGGCATCGTTATCACGATGGCTTCCATTGCGGGTCCCATTGAACAAATCGGCACGAAGGTGGCCGCCGCGCTGGTGGGAACGTTTCTTGGTATTTTTCTGTCCTACGGATTCATGAACCCCCTGGCCGTGAACATGGAATTCGTCAACATGGCGGAAATGGCTTACATCCGCTGCATCGCGGCCTCGGTGGTGGGCTTTGCCAACGGCATGTCGCCCATCATGGCGGTGGAAGTGGCGCGGCGGGGCTTGAGCAGTGAAGTCAAACCGACCGCCGACGCCTTGGAAACGATGCTGAAAGCATCAGTGCAGCCGGCGCCGGCCAAATAAAACAAATGAGCAAGAAAGGCGGTCATCATGGCGGAGCGTGGAAGGTCGCATACGCGGACTTTGTCACGGCGATGATGGCGTTGTTCATGGTGCTTTGGCTGACATCGCAGGATCAGCGGATCAAGGAAGCGGTGGAACGGGCGTTTAGAAATCCGTTCATGTCCGTGACCAAGGAATCGACGGGCGTGATCCCGGTCAAGGATACGCAGGCGCTCAAATCCCAATCGGGAAATTTTGATTCCTCCTCGGCGGTCGAACTGGCCATGTTGCGGCGGTTGAACCAGGATTTGTTAAAGTCCCTGCAAAGCCAGGAGGATAAGGACGACAGTCCGGTGCAGTTGGAAATGACGCCGGATGGGATTTCGATCAACGTTTTTGACCGGGCGCGCAAGCCCATCTTTGAGCCGCAATCCACCAAATTCACCGCCTACGGGGACTGGGTCTTCTCGACCCTCGCGTGGGAGATTGCGCGTTACAGCAATCTGGCGGTTGAACTGGAGGGGCACACCGAAAGCGGCTGCCCGGCAATCCGCCGGGATTACGGGGAATGGGAGATTTCGACCGACCTGGCCAACGCGGTGAGGCGGAAGCTTTTGGAGCACGGGGTGGCGAGTTTGCAGGTGAAAAAAGTGGCCGGCTACGGTTCGACCAGACCCATGCCCAACGCGGACATGGCGGCGGAGATCAACCGCCGCGTCACTGTTTTGCTCAATGTCCGGTCGGCGAATTTATAACTGTCACACAATCACGTCATGAATGAAGCATTTGTTCCCTTGATATCCGTCGAAGCCGGATCGCACGAAACCCTGTTTTCCGCGCTGGCGGCAAGAACATCAGCCCCGAACGTCAGCCCGGCCTTTCCCGCCATGTCGAGGATGGGGGATGCGTGCGGCGATCCCGTGATTACGTTGCAGCGCAACGGGCCGGTGGTTTCGCGCATCCGCATTCAATGCAGTTGCGGCAAGGTCATTGATTTGACGTGTGCCTACTAACGGCCATGACCGGATCGCGACCGGGCATTTTTCTGCCGGGTCCGGGGGAAGGTTTTGCCGGTCATCGGTCTTTACGGCATCAATTCCCGCACAAAACGAGGCAATAACCATGTGGCACAGGCGTTGCTTCCAGAATCCCGGATGAATGTCAGTCTCTACCAGGCAGCCGCCGCACTGAAGGCCAACAGTAGTTGGCTGGATGTGATTACGGAGAATATGGCTTCCAGTTCGGTGCCGGGATTCAGAAAGCAATCCCTTACCACCGAGGCCGTCCAAGCCGGATTGATGCCGACGGGCAGCACGAGCGGCTCCGCCCCCGAACGTTTCAGCCTCCCCAAAACCAGCACCTCGGTGTGTTTCAAGAACGGGGAACTGGATTACACCGGCGACGACAAGAATGCCGCAATCGACGGCTCCGGTTTTTTTCAGGTGCAACTGGCCAACGGGATGACGGCGGTGACGCGTGACGGGGAGTTCCGGGTTGGCTCGAAAGGGCAACTGGAGACAAAGGAAGGTTACGCGGTCGTGGGGAGCAGCGGCCCAATCCAACTTGACCCGCAGAATCCCGCGCCGCTGGCCATTTCGGCCTCGGGTGATGTGCGGCAGGGGGGGGCCATAAAAGGAAAATTAAGTCTGACGGATTATGAAAATCCGGAATTGCTCACCCAGACCAACGGCGTCTATTTCCTGGCGACCAATCCGGCTCTTCAGACAAAACCGGCGGATGGCACGATCAAGAACGGTTTTGTGGAATCGTCCAATGCGACGGCTCTGAACGAAATGGCGAACATGATGACGGCCATGCGCACTTTCGAAGCCAACCAGCACGTCATTCAAATTCAAGATGACCGCATGAGCAAGGTCATCAGCGAATTGGGGAACCCGACATAATCTATGTTACGCGCACTTTATTCAGCGGCGACGGGAATGGAATCCCAACAGCTTAACCTGGATGTCATTTCCAACAATCTGGCCAACGTGAACACGACCGGATTCAAAAAGAGCAAAATCGAATTTCAAGACCTGCTCTACGAAAACGTCCGCATGCCCGGATCGGAGCAGGGCAACGGGGCGCAGTTGCCCACCGGATTGCAAGTCGGCCACGGCACGCGCGTCGTGGCGACGGACCGGGTTTTCACGGAGGGAGAATTGACCCAGACCGGCGAGCGGCTGGACATGGCTATTCAGGGAGACGGTTTCTTCCAGGTGACAATGCCCGACGGCACCCTGGCCTACACCCGCGACGGTTCGCTCAAGACATCCTCGGATGGCGCGATCACGACCAGCGACGGGCTGCCGGTGCAAAACGGTTTTCAACCCATCCCCACCGGCACGACATCAATCAATATTGCCGCCAACGGCCAGGTGACGACGACGGGCGCCAATGGGACGCAAAATTTTCAGGTGACCCTGGTTCGCTTTGCCAATCCGGCCGGCTTGCAAAGCATCGGACGCAATTTGTATTTGCAAACGCCGGCCTCCGGCACGCCTGAGACAGGCGACCCGGACGCAAATGGTTTTGGCAGCCTGCAACAAGGCTACGTGGAAATGTCCAACGTCAGTGTGGTGGAGGAAATGGTGGGCATGATCGTGGCCCAGCGGGCTTACGAAGTGAGTTCAAAAGCCGTGCAAACGGCGGATCAGATGATGCAACAAAGCGATAACCTGATACGGCCATGAGTTGGTATAAGAATCTTTTTATTCTGCCGCTGGCTATCCTGGCGCAACTGGCCGGTCCGCAAACGGCGTCTGCGGATGTCTGGAGACTGCTGCCCCAGGCGCAAGTGGACGGCACGGGCATTTTCCTGGATCAAGTGGTGGCCATGCCGGGAGCCGGCCGCGCCATTCCCCATCTCCGCATTGCCGGCGCGCCCCAACCCAGCCAGCCCAGCTCGTTTTCCCGCAGTCAAATCGCCTTGCTGGCGCGTCTCGCCGGAGCGGCGCCGCTGGCGACGAATTGGGAGGGAGCAACGACAATTCATGTTTCGCGGCAGTTGCGCGCTTTTGAGGATCCCGAATTGACCCAGCTTTTGACCGCCACCCTGCAAAAAGAATACGTCAAGAATCAAGGCGAGTTGGAACTGGGCCTGACCAAGCCCTGGGCGTCGGTGCAAGTGCCGGACGAACCGCTCACCTTGAAGATAAAACAGATGCCTGCGAATGGAATCAGCCCGGCTTTCATCATGACCTTCGAGCTTTGGGACGGCTGGGAACGGGTTGGCAGTTGGCAGGTCGTTGCGCACGCCGCCGTGTGGCGCGATATTCCGGTGGCCCATTCGGCCCTGACCCGGGGCGAGACGTTGAAAGGCGCGGACCTGACCATGGAGCGGGCGGACGTGCTGGTTGAGCGGGACGCTTTTCTAAACTTTCCCATAGTCAATGATTCGCTCGAATTGAGCGAAAATATCCAGGTGGGCCATCCGATCCTCAATCGCATGGTCCGGGTCCATCCGCTCGTCCTGCGGGGGCAATTGGTGGAAGGTGTTTTTCAGGACGGCAGCCTCGGCATATCCCTCATGGTGGAAACACTGGAGGACGGCATACTCGGCCAGGTGGTGCGAGTGAGAAACCCCTTAACCAAACGCGAACTTTATGGAAAAGTTGAAAGTGAAAAATCGGTGCGGATCAATCTGTAGGCCGGTCGTTCTGGCGGCGGCGCTGATTCTTGCGGCTGCCGGGAGCGGCCAGGCGGATTCGTTGTGGAATCCGGTCAATTGCCGCGCCATGACGTCGGATAAGAAGGCGCAGGCGATTGGCGATATTCTGACCATTTTAATCCAGGAAAACAACGGGGCGACCCGCCAAAACAACACGACCACTTCCAAGAAAACTTCGGTGAACGCGGCGCTGGCCAGCCTGCTCTACAGTCCGGCGAGTTCGGGTTTGTTGACCAAGAAGGGGGCGTTGCCGGCGGCAAGCTGGACTTCGGACGCGGAGTTTAACGGGGGCGGTTCGATCAACAACGCGGAAACCATCACGGCCCAGATGGCGGTGCGGGTGGTGGATATTTTGCCCAACGGAAACATGGTGGTGGAGGGACAGTTGCGCACCGACTTCTCCGGGGAGAAGCAGGACGCCGTCGTGCGCGGAACAGTTCGCCCGGACGACGTGGCGGCCAATAATACGCTTTACAGCTACAACATCGCCGATGCCACGATTCAATTCATCTCGAAGGGAACGCTGACCGATTCGCAGCGCAGGGGCTGGCTGACGAAATTCTGGGATAAGCTGACCCCATTCTGATATCATTTCATGCGACATTCTCTTCAACGACTGGTGTGGCTGGCGCTGGCGGGTTTCTCCTGCGTCGCCGGCGCCACAGGGGTGCGTGTCAAAGATATTGCCGTCGTTTCAGGCGTGCGAGACAACCAGTTGGCGGGCTACGGCCTGGTGGCGGGTCTGGCGGGCGACGGCGACAAGAACCCGGCCCAAACATTGCAGACCATCCAGAACATTTTGCAACGTTTTGGCGTGACGATTCCCGCCTCGACCTTGTCGGCCAAAAACGTGGCCATCGTCATGGTCACGACCGATATTCCGGCCTTTAAGAAATCAGGCACGCGGCTGGATGTGACGGTCGCGTCGATGGGTGACGCCAAGAGCCTGCAAGGAGGCATTTTATTGCAAACGCCGCTGCTGGGCGCGGATGGAAAAGTGTATGCGGTGGCCCAAGGCGCGTTGACTCTCGGCGGCATATCGGCGGGAGGCGAGGGCGCATCCGTGCAAAAAAACCATCCGACCGTGGGGCAGATCGCCGATGGGGCGGTGGTGGAACGGGAAATTCCTGCGCAAATAATCAGCGATCATCATTTGGATTTGATATTGCGGGAGTCGGATTTCACCACGGCGGCGCGCCTGGCGATGGCGTTGAACGTCAAGTTCACCAACAGCTCGCTTGCGATTGATTCCTCCACCGTGCAGGTTCGCGTGCCGGACGAGTTTGAATCAACGCCGATCAATTTCGTTTCATTGCTGGAGGCGGTGGAAGTGAACACGGACATCCCGGCGCGCATCGTGATCAACGAACGCACCGGAACGATTGTCGCGACCTCCCGCATCTGCATTTCGGCCTGCGCCGTGTCTCATGGCAACGTGACCATCAGCATTGCCACCACCATGAATGTTTCACAACCAGGCCCGATGTCCCAGGGCGGAAAGACCGTGGTGACGCCGAAGACGGACGCGAAAGTTTCGGAAGAAAAAGGTTCCATGGTGACGCTGCCTGAATTGCCCACGGTGGAAAAAGTGGCCTCGGCCTTGAACGCCTTGGGCGTCACGCCGAGGGACATGATGTCCATCTTCCAGGCGATGAAAGAAGCGGGGGCGTTGCAGGCGGAATTAATCATCCGGTGACGTATGGACATAACCGCTCTTCAACCCCACCTGAAAGCCTCCTCGGTGCCGCTGGATCAACTGGCGGGAAACCCCAACGTCACGCAGAGCGACAAGGTCAAGGAAGCGTGCCGCCAGTTTGAGGCGGTTTTGTTGCGGCAGATTTTGAAAGACGCGCGCAAGCCGGTCGGTCCGGACGGGCAGGAGGATGAGTCGGCCGCCACTGGAATTTATAATGACATGATCAATAACCAGATGGCTGATTGCATCAGTCGTTCCGGGTCTTTCGGCCTGGCCAAAAGTCTGGAAAATCAATTGGTCAACCAAGTCCTGCCCAAGGCGTTGGGCCGGGCGCAACCGGAGTCCGGCGCAAAACCCGCCGTTTCCCCAGCCAATAAATAATTCATGACCGAAAACATTTCCATTTTAGTGGACGCCCTGCGGCAGGAACTGGAACAGTACGGCGAGATGCTCGCCCTGCTGGAGCGCCAACAACAACAAATCGTGGCGCGTTCGGCCGATGAGGTTTACCAATCCATTGCCCCCATCAAGTCGCAGGGGGTTGCGATCCAGCAGGCCCGCGTCCGGCGCGAGGAATGCCGCGCCAAACTGGCTCAGTCGATGAACTGTCCGGATAATGCGACTTTTGCCCAGTTGATCCCGCTGGTGGCGGAGGAGTGCCGTCCCTTGCTGCGCGCATTGGTGGAGGAGAACAACGAGTTGCTGGCCCGCGTGCGGCAGCGCGCCCGCCAAAACCATTTGCGTCTGAGCCGTTCGATTGAATTGATGCAAGGGTTGATCAACTCCCTTTTCCCGGCGCGCCAGCCGCGCGTTTACAACGGTCAGGGAAACATGAAGCTGCGCCGTCCCACCCCGCAGGCGATCTATAATGCCGTGGGCTGATTTGTTTGTTTTATGTTGTCACTATTTGGCGTCTTGAACATGGCCGGGCAGTCGCTCTCGGTGGAGACCCAGGCGACGGCTGTGGCGGGGCAGAATCTGGCCAATGTCAGTAATCCGGCCTATGCCGACGAGCAATTGCAGGTTCAGGCGGCGCCGTCGTTGGACACCACGTCCGGGGACGAGGGCACGGGGGTGCAGGCGACCAAGATCACCCAGCTTTGGGATTCGCTCCTGAATTCGCAAATTGTCGCGGAGGACAGCGTCAGCGGGTCGCTCAATTCGCAGCAGAGCGCGTTGCAGCAGACCGAGGCTTATTTGAACGAACAACTGAGCAGTTCCTCCAGCACCGGCACCTCCAGCTCGAACGGATTGGCGGCGGACTTGTCCGGTCTGTTCAATTCGTTGCAAACCCTTTCCACCGATCCCACCAGCATCCCGGACCGTCAAGCCGTGGCGCAAAGCGCGCAGCAGTTGACCCAGCAGTTCAACTCGGTTTCCTCCGGTCTGACCACCGTGGCCTCGGACTTGAACACTTCCATCCAAAACGGCGTCACTTCCAGCAACAACGACCTGAGTCAAATTGCCGCGTTAAACGAGCAGATCATCAACGCCCAGGCCGACGGCGGCACGGACAATAATTTGATTGATCAACGGGAGAAGACAATTGAAGACCTGGCCGGTTACGCGAATATAACCACCTCCGCGCAGTCGAACGGGGCGGTCAATGTCAGCATCGGCGGCGTGACCATGGTGGCCGACGGCGCGACGCCGGATAGTTTGCAGACTTACACCAATTCCAGCGGCCAGTTGATGATTCAGGCCCAAAACGCCGGCACCCCGCTGACCCTGACGGGCGGCAGCATCGAGGGCAGCATCACCGCGCGCGATGGCCAGGTGGCAACCCTGCAAAATTCCATCAACACCCTGGCCTCAACCCTGATCACCCAGTTCAATTCGGTTTATTCCGGCGGTTACGATTTGAACAACAACAACAGCACACAGGATTTCTTCACCGGTTCGGACGCGGCATCCATCGGGGTGAACAGCACCGTGGTGAATGATCCCACCACCTTTCAAGCCAGCGGCACATCGGGCGACACGGGTGACAACACGGTGGTGCTGTCCCTGGCGAACCTGGCCAGCCAGTCGCTCTCAAGTTTGAGCAACCAGACTTTGAGCCAGAGTTACGCGGCCACCATCGGGGATTTCGGCTCCGCCCTGCAATCGGTCAACAGTCAAATCTCCAACAGCACGGCGGTGTCGCAAATGCTTGCCACTCAGCGCAGTTCGGAAACCGGCGTGGATACCGACACGGAAATGACCAATCTGATGCAGTACCAAAAGGCATATGAGGCATCAGCCGAGTTGGTTACGACGGTGAATCAAATGTTGGAAACTTTGATCGACATGAAGACAGAATGAGTGTTTCCTTTTGACCCATCACACATATGCGCGTATCCAGTTCAACTTTTACGGGTGGTTTTATCGGCGAGATCCAACAATTGGAGCAACAGCAGAACACCCTGCAAGAGCAGGCCAGTTCCGGGCTTTCGGTGACGTTGCCATCAGACAATCCCTCCGTCATGTCCGAAGTGTTGAATCTGCAAACCAACGGCGCGGCCAACACCCAGTACCAAAGCAACATCACCCAATTGCAGGCCTCGGCCACAACATCCGCCACGGCCATGAACAGTTTGCAGACGATTGTCAGCCAGGTGAATGAAATCGCCACCAACGCGTCCAGCGGGACGGCTTCTTCCACCCAACTCTCAACTTATGCGTCCGAAGTGGAAGCCTGCATCCAACAGGCCATGCAACTGGGCAACACGCAGGACGCCAACGGGAATTATATTTTCGGCGGCACCGATTCCAGCACCAAGCCGTTCGTTGCCACCACCGATGCCAACGGCAACGTCACGGGCGTCTCTTACAAGGGCAACACCAATGTGAACCAGAATGACATCGGGTTGAGTATGACCGTTGCCACCCAGGTTCCGGGCGAGAATACCACCGGCTCAGGTGCGGAAGGTCTTTTTGCGGACAGCCGCACCGGCGCGGATTTGTTCAAAGACATGGTTTCCCTGCAACAGAATCTGGCCTCGGGCGACACCAGCGCCATCAGTTCCACCAACGCGCCGGCCCTGACTAATGACGAGAATAATATCATCAACCAGATCAGCGCCAATGGCGTGGTGCAATCCGCCTTGACCGCCGCAAATACCATGGCCACCTCCCAAAATACCAATATGACCACGGAAATAACGAATGATACCAGCGCCAACATGGCCCAGACCATGACGGAACTGGATCAGACCCAGACCGCCTACCAAGCTGCGCTGGAAAGTGGCACGATGGTGATGAGCGTATCGTTGCTCAATTACTTGCAGTAAGTCCCCAGTAAGTCCCGTCATCGTCCGTCGCTTGCGGACGCCTCCCTCCCCGGCGCAACCCGCCTCAGGCGGCGCTGGGTACGGCGCTGGAAAAGAAGGCTTCTATCAACTGCATTTGCTCGAAGGTATCCATCATCAATTGCGGGACGGACCGCTCCGTCATCTCCAGGTCGGCCAGAACTTCGGTGCGGGCGCGCTGGGCGAAGGCAACGTGACCATAGCCGTGCCCCATGAAACACGCCACCATATTGCCCATGTAAACACACGAAGCCAGACGTTGATAGACCCGGGCGTTTTTTGGGGTGTGATGAAACGACACGGCCGCGATGATGTCCGGGGAGAAATTCCAATGTTGCAGCAATTGACCGCCCAATTCGGCGTGGTTGATCCCGAATAATTTCGTTTCGGCTTCCAGCAGGGAATGTCCGTTGCCTTCTGTCTCGGCCACGATTTTTGAGTAAGCGCCTTTCAACGAATCGGACAGGATGGTTTTTCCGATGTCATGCAGCAGGGTGGCGGTGAAGACGACGTTTTCATTTTCATTCCGCTGGCGGGCGATCAGTTGGGCGGCGGCGGCGGCGGTGACGGAATGTTTCCAGAGGTCGCCTTGTTCCATGCCGTATCCTTCCTGGGAGGCGCCCAGTATCTTGGCCCCGGTGGCGGCGGCCACAAGCTGGTAAATCTGCTGAAAACCCAGGCGGGTCACCGCATCCTGCAAATTGGATATCGGCGTGGCGGCGCCAAAATAGGCGCTGTTGCTGATGCGCAGCACGTTGGTCGTGAGCGACGGATCGTAGGAAATCAAATTGACGATCCGGCTGCTGTCCGCATCCGGTTGGTTGATCAGCCGCATGAGTTCCGGCACCACGCGCGGAGCGGGCGGCAGATAGCGCAGGTTTCTAACGTAGTCGCTTATGGCTTGCATAGAAATTTCGATATGATTTGACCGGAAAACCTCAATCGCACTTCCCCGGTCGCCATGGATAATTCCATGCTGCAATTGGTTCTTCCCCCCATGTTTTCCGCATTGAGGATGAAGCCCTTCTGCCGCAGAAATTCGCGGAGGCATTTCTGATTCTGCTTCCCCACATTAAGAAGGGAGATGTCATCCATGATTTCCGCCGCGCCGGCCGCGAAGACGCGGATGCGTTCCGGAGCCGCCTTTAATTGTTGGGCGCAGGTCATCAGCGCCGCCCATCCTGTGTTCATGAACATCGCCGGGTGCAGGACCGCGCGCTTCTCATCCAGATCCGAGTCGGGCAACAGGCAATTCATAAGCCCGCCGACTTTTGCTTCAGCATCATAGATGGCGATGCCGAGGCCCGCTCCCAATGGAGCCGTGTACAGCACGACCTGCGGGTCCTGGCTGAGCTTCAGCTCGGCTTGCCCGACCAGTATTCTGACAGGACGATCCGCCCGGGGGTCGGCTTGTGAGAAATTAACAGGGACGATAACTCTTTCGTCGTCAGTCATTGTTTAGCACCGTTCTCCATCGGCACGAAAGCGCTTGCGCTTAACCGTAAAATGCCGCAGTAATCACCGGGTTGTTTTTGCCTGGTGTAGTCCGGGATGCGGCAGTTTTCTGCCTCTTTGGTGGGAAATTACCGGCGGGGTCGGTATTTCGCCGGGTGATTGGCCGGGATTGGGGCGTGGCACAATCTTTGCTAAACAGGGTTGGACTAGATCGAAATTATGAATACCGAAACACTCTTGGAACCGCCGACACAGACTTTGGATGACCGGGCGATCATTCATCTCCCCTTTGGCCTTCTGGGGTTCGAGCAGGTCAAAAGCTATATTTTGCTGGCCGCGCCGAATGAAAAGCCCTTCATGTGGATGCAAATGATGGACGCCCCGAGGAAATCCTTTCTCATCGTCTCGCCTTTCCTGGTCATGCCGGAGTACCAGCTCGACATTCCGGAGCGCGATGTTGAATTTCTCGATTTGACCGAGCCGACTGACGCGCTGGTCTTCAACATCTGCACCCTGCGCGGGCCGGGCAATGCCACCATCAATTTAAAAGCCCCTCTGGTCATCAATCGTTACACGTTGATCTGCAAGCAGGTCATCCCTGACAACGCCTCGCAATACGCCTTGAACCACCCTTTGCTTGTCACCTAAGACCGGACGGTCTGATTCCCATGCTTATCCTTTCCCGCAAACCTGGCGAAAGCATCATCATTGATGGCCGCATCACCGTTCGTGTCATGCGGCTGGAAGGGGATGTGGTCAAGCTGGGCATCGACGCCCCCAGGGATGTCCCGGTCCATCGCCAGGAGGTTTACGAGGAAATTCAACGCAGTAACAAAGAGGCCGTGACGGATTCCCACCCCCCGCTGCCCCAACTCATCGTCCAGCCGCCTCCCGCTTCACCGGCTGCCAAGAAATAACCCGCGCCAGCGCGTCACTGATTCGCTGCAATCTGGTTGTTTTTGCCTACCTCGGTTCGTTTTTTGACCAGGGAAGGGCTGTTTCCGACGGTTTGCCCGGCAGGGAGGTTCCCTTCAACTGGTGGCATATTCTTTGCTTAACCTGTTCAAGGTATTCTCACATAACATGGAAATCGTCACCAATACACATCAGCCGGAAAATTTAATCAATTTGCGCAATGCGGCGCCGATGGTCTCCGCCATTATTTCCACTTATAACTCCGAGCTGTTCATGCGAAGTTGTATGGAGGATTTGATCGGCCAGACGCTGTTTGCGGCCGGGCAATTGGAAATCATCGTGGTGGATTCCTGCTCGCCCCAAAACGAAAAAGCCATTGTGGAGGAGTTTCAACAAAAATTCCCGAACATCGTTTATATCCGGACCAAGGAGCGGGAAACAATTTTTGCGGCATGGAATCGCGCCTTGCTGGTGGCTCGCGGCCGCCTAATCACGTACGTCTGCACGGATGACCCGCACCGTCCCGATGCGTTGGAGCAGATGGCACGCGCCCTGGATGCCAATCCGCAGGCTGATGTGGTTTATGGTGACAGTTATGTGACTTGCGAACCCAACGCCGGCTGGGGTAAAGCCAGTATCAAAGGCCGGTTCTTCTGGCCGGACTTTGATGTGCGGTTGCTTTTCGATGTGTGTAACATGGGGCCGCAGCCTCTCTGGCGGCGTAGTGTGCATGACAGGTTTGGTCCCTTTGACCCCGATTACCGTTCGGCGGGCGATTATGAATACTGGCTTCGCCTGGCCGCAGCCGGCTGCAAGATGGTCCATCTGCCGGACGTGGTGGGCCTCTATCTGGAACGACCGGATAGCGTCTCGCTTTCGGACGGAAACCTGAATTGGCGGGAATCGGAAAAAGCCCGTAACCGCTATTGGCCGGTTGCCTGGGGGCCGCGTCCCGCAACGAAGTGGTATTCGTGTGAGAAGCCCGTGGCGAGCCTGCCCGGCGCTAAACCTTTGCGCGTATTGATCGCTTGCGATTATTTCTGGCCCTCCGTGGGAGGAGTGGAATTGTACGTGGAGGATTTGGGAAAAAACCTCCAGGCCGCCGGCTGCGCGGTCGAGGTGGCGTGCCGGTCACTGCAGGAACGCTCCGCCACCGAACATGCCGGACTCAAAATTCACCAATTCGAGTGTGTCAATCAACACGGCTTCGCGCTCACTGACGCGGCCGCAACCCGCCTGCACAAGTTGCTGGCCGGGAAAAAATTCGACTGCGTGATCGTGCTTTCGCAGCCCAATAACTGGCTGGCAGCGTTGGTTTGGACGGCGAAAAACGCCGGCCTTAAGGTCGTCTTTCTCCCCAGCATCAATGAAACGGATTTGAACCAATGGCGCCAACAGGGTTTGATTGACAAGATGGCCGGGCTTCTCAAGGTTCCTGGCGAGTTGGTGGCGGTCACGGAGCATGGACGGGATATGCAGTTCATTAACGAGGCTGGCAGGGTTGCAACCTATATCCCGCACGCGGTGGAACAGGACGCGGACGGGCAGAATTTCCGGCGCCGCGCCGGCCTCGACCCCGATCTTCCTTTGTTGGTCATGGTGGCCAATTTCTGGCCGGTCAAGAATCACCTGGAACTCCTCAACGTCCTCCAACGCAGTCAGGGCGACTGGCAATTGGCGATCATCGGTCATCGGATCGGCCATTTTGGCGAATACAGCGACCAAGTGGCCCGCCAGGCGGCTTTGGACCCGCGTGTCAAATTGTTGGGAGGACTCCCTCGCGCGGTGGCTGCTTCCGCCATTCGCGATGCCGACTTGCTGCTCGTGCCTTCGAAGGGCGAAAGCGCCGGACCGCTCGTGGTGTTGCAGGCCATGAGCTACGGCACTGCCTGGATCGCAACGCCCCAGTGCAATGCCGTGGCTGATGAGGCCGGTGGCATGGTGGCGGAGCTGAACAAATTTCCCGAGGCGATTCGCGCGCTGCTGGCTGCTCCCGCCAAACGCCGTGAGCTTGGCCAGGCCGGGCATGAGCATTGGGGACGGTGTTTTACGTGGAAGCAGAGCATCCCCGCCTTCCTGTCCATATTGCGCGGCAATGGTTACGTCCCCAACCTGCGCATGCCAGCCGATTTGCGGGAAAAGAACCTTGCCATCCAAAAGGAAATCGCCGGATCAGGCGGTTGGAATGTGACCGCGACTCAGCTCCCATCTTCCCCGGCGCCGACAGGCGGGTTGCTGGTATCGGTTGTCATCCCCACCTATAATCGAAGCGCCACGCTGATGCTATGCCTTGAAGCGCTGGCGCGCCAGACCGTGCCAGTGTCGCAGTTTGAGGTCATTGTCTCCGACGACGGTTCCACGGACGACACGGCGGCGCGGGTGGAGGCTTGCCATGCTCCCTTCGCCCTGCGCTATTTGCGCCAAAAAAATTCCGGCCCGGCGGCGGCGCGGAACCGCGCCATCGAGCAGGCGCGCGGCCATTATCTCTTTATTCTGAACGACGACGCCGTCCTGGAACCGGATGCGATGGCGCTGCATCTGGCGACACATCAAAACCATCTCGGAGAAAAGATTGCGGTGTTGGGCCGCTTCTCCTTCCCCTCAACCTTGACAGCGGCCCCGTTTGGATACGCGTTGGAACATTCTGATCTGCTCTTTACTTATGTGCATTTGAAAGCGGGCGGGAAACATGATTACAACTCCTTCTTCACCTGCAATATTTCACTCCCCCGGCAGGCCGTATTGGACGCGGGCCTGTTTGATGAAATATTCACCGGACCCGCAGCCGAGGATATTGAACTGGGCTACCGGTTATTCCAGCGCGGTTACGAGGTGGTTTACGAGCCGCGGTGCGTGGCCTGGCATCATCATGACATGACGCCGGAAGGGTTTTGCCGCGTCCACCATACCCGTGGCGAAGGGGCGATCACGCTGATGCTCAAACAGCCGGACGCGCCATTGTACCGCGGCACGGATTTCGCCGCTCTGCCAGCGTCTCTCGACAACCTCAAAAAGAAGTTCCCGTCCGTGAAGTCCGTTGTTTCGCTGTTGAACAAGGTAAATGCCGATGCGGTTCCAGACGCCAAAACGTTGAACGACCGTGCCGAACAAATGGTGCAATTGCTGCGTTTTTTGCAATGTTACCACGAACTGGAAGGGATGCTTGCCAGTCCGCGACTTCCGGAACTGATTGAACTCCGCCGGAAACGACAACAGAAGATTAGCGACGCATCCCCGGCGCCGATCGTGTCCGTGATCATCCCCTGTTACAATTACGCCCACCTTTTGACCGAGGCGGTGGAGAGCGTGCTGCAACAGACTTTCCAAGGCTTTGAAATTATTATTGTCAACGACGGCAGCCCCGATGACACGGTCGAGGTGGCCAACCATTTGATCCGGCGGGATGCCGGCAATCACCGCATAAAGCTGATCTCTCAGGCCAATTCCGGCCAGCCCGCCGCCGCCCGCAATACAGGCATCAAGGCCGCTGTCGGTGAATACATTCTTCCGCTGGATGCCGATGACAAGATCGCGCCGGATTTTCTGGAAAAAACCGTGGCCGTCCTGCGGTCTTCGCCCGAAATTGGCGTGGCCTACACCCATATCCAGCATTTTGGCGCGATCCAGAGTGTTTACACTTGCGGACCCTTTGAAGCTGCAGTCTTGGCGCAGGACAATGTCCTGCCTTATTGCGCGCTTTATCGCCGCCGCCTTTGGGAGAAAGTGGGTGGCTATCCCCTGATGGGATATGAGGACTGGGATTTTTGGTTGACTCTGGCCGAGCGCGGCTGCCAGGGCCGGCTCGTGCCGGAACCGCTTTTCTGCTACCGGAAACACGAACGGGGCATGCTTAGTCAGTTCAACCAAAAAAGGCAGCGGTTGCTGGCGCAAATAATCCGCAACCATCCCAAACTTTATGCCGGGGCCGGTCAGAAAACCGTTCAGGAATTGCCCCAAAAAACTCCCGCCGGTTCCACGCGCGTGCCCCTGCGCGTCACTTATCTGATTACAAGCATCCTGGGCGTGACCGGGGGCAATCAAACCCTCCTGCGCCAGGCGGAGGAAATGCGTCGGCGCGGCCATGACGTGACGATTGTCACTTACACTCCCAAGCCGGATTGGTTCCGGTTTCAAATGCGCGTCATTCAGGCGCCGCCCGGACAGCCGCTCGCCGGCTATGTTCCACCAAGCGATGTCGTCGTGGCCACCTATTTCGTCAATGCGCCGGAACTCATGGCCGTCAAGGCGCCGGTCAAAATATATTACGCGCAAGGCGACCAGTTCATTTTCAATGACACGACCATGGCCGACACGGCGGAGAACCGCCAATGGCGCAAGCTTTCCCGCGCTTCCTACGAACTGCCCGGCATCCGTTTTGTGCCTAATTCGCGCAATCTCGCCCAGGCGGTGCAAGCCCTTTGCGGACGGCGTCCCGACGCCATCCTGCCGGTCTGCACGGACCAGACCATTTTCCGCCCGTTGCGCAAATCAGCCCCGGGATCGAGATGCCGCATCTTGATTGTCGGCCCGGACGCGCGCGGCACGGCGATTGAGCCGCTTTTGTTCAAGGGCATCGCCGACATCCACGACGGGTTGCAAATCCTGGCGCGCCAATATCCGCATTTTACCGCCGTGCGCATGTCTTCCGGGCCGCCCGATATTTTTGCGCGTTTCCCCTGCGAGTATTACATCGCACCCGATGATGAGACCAAGACGGCCTTGTTCGGCTTGGCGGACATCCTGGTTTACGCCTCTCATTATGACTCCTGTCCGCGTCCGCCGCAGGAGGCGATGGCGGCGGGATGCGCCGTCATTTGCACCGCCACAGCCGGCGCGCTGGAGTATTGCCGCGACGGCGAAAACGCCCTGCTTATTCCGGTCAAATCGCCCGAGGCCATTGCCGGGGCGGTGGAACGACTCGTCCGTGATCCCGCCTTGCGCGAAAAATTGGCCGCCGGCGGCCTGGCCACCGCGCGCGAATATCCCCGCGAGCGCGAATGGAACGAGTGGGAGAATATACTTTACAAATTCATGGGCGAAGCGGCTGGCTCCGTCCCGGCCAAACCGGCCAAATCCGCCGCGGGCATTGTGCTGCCGCCCTGCGCGCTGGAGGGACATCTGGGGCCTGCGCGCGAATTGTTGAACAAGAAAAATCTTCGCGCCGTCTGCGAATCCGCCTGCGCGGCTCTCAAAGTCCGTCCCTTCCATCCGGAAGCCTGGCTTTTAATCGGTAAAGCGGCGCAAGCGGCGGGCGATTCCGTCTCTGCGCGCCAATGCGGACAGCGCGCCGCGCAATTCGCCCCCGATTGGAAACCGGCCCGCCAATTTCTTAAAACGATCCGTCCCGGCAACAGCAAGGCCGCATGGCTGGCGCTTCCGCCGGGCGTCTCGGAGAATACGCCCCCGCGTCTGACCGTTTGTTTGATTGTAAAAAACGAGGAGCGGTTCCTGGCCCGGTGCCTGCGCTCGGTGCGCGACATTGCGCGGCAGATTATTGTGGTTGATACCGGTTCCACCGACAAGACCGTGGCCATTGCCCGGGAATTCAAGGCGGAGGTTTATTCATTCGCCTGGAACGACGACTTCAGCGCGGCGCGGAACGAGGCCTTGCGCCATGCCACGGGCGATTGGATTCTGAGTCTGGATGCGGACGAGGAATTGCTGCCGGAGCATCAGCAGACCATTTTGCAGGAAATGCAGTCGGCCAAGGTGATTGGCTACCGGCTGCCGATTCTGAACGAAGGCTTGGAAGCGGAGGGTTGCAGCTACGTGCCGCGCCTGTTCCGCAATGCGCCCGGACTTTTCTTTGTCGGGCGGGTTCACGAGCAGGTTTTCAGCAGCATCGAGGTGCGGGCGAGGGAATGGGGTTTGGAACATTGTTTGGGCCGGTCGGTTTTGCTCCACCACGGTTACACCAGCGAAATGGTGGCAAGCCGGGACAAGGTGGCGCGCAACTTGCGCCTGCTGAAACTGGCCACCGAAGAATTGCCGGACGAACCCAACCTGGTGATGAACCTGGGGCTGGAGACGATCCGTTCGGGTCGCTTGGTGGAGGGGTTGGGTTATTACCGCGAAGCCTTGCGGCTCATGGCCGCCTTGCCGCCCAAACAGATCATGCCGGAATTGCGCGAAACCTTGTTGACACAACTGACCACCAGTTTGCTCGGGGCGCGCCGCCATGCCGAAATCGAGGAGCTTTGGCGGGAGCCTTACGTGAAATCCTTTGAGATGACGGCGTCGCAGCATTTCATGCTCGGACTGGCCTGCATGGAATTAAAACAGCCCGCGGCGGCGGCCGAACACATGCGCGCCTGCCTGGCCAATCGCGCAAAGCCCGCCCTCTCGCCTGTCAATAAACAGATTCTCACCGCCGCCCCCGGCCATTGCCTGGCCCTTTCCCTGGTGGCGCTGCAGCAGGGCGCGAAGGCGGAGCAGGCCTTTCGCGAGGCGCTGGCGGAGGATCCGAAATCGCGTCCGGCGCGTTTTGATTTTGCCCGGTTCCTCTTTCAACAAGGCCGTCCGCTCGACGCCCTGAAACAGTTGAATGAACTGGTGGCGGAGCATTGGCGGGACGCGCAGGCCTGGCGCCTGGGCGGACAGATCGCGCTGAGCAAGCCGGAGTTTCTCCAGTTCGCGCAGGACTGGACGGCGGAGGCAATCAAGAATGTTCCGTCCGATCCGTTCCTGTTGTTGCAACGGGCGGAGGTTCTGACCTTGAGCCAGAAACCGGACCTGGCCCTGCCGCTCTGGGCGCGTTGTCTGTCGTCCGATTCACCCCGTCAGCTTGCCGCCCTGACCTTGTGTGAGATTCTTTCCGGGGTCTGCGAACGGCGCTTTGACCCCGCCGCCGAAAAATCGGTCAGCCAGGAATTCCTGAAATGGTACCGGCAATTGATCCGGTTCCAGGCGGCGTCTGTTGTCAAACAGATTAACGCCCGGCTGGAGGATTTGCGCGCCATTCTGCCCGGAGCCGCCGGGGTCCTGGACGCCGCCTTGAAAACGGCCGGGGAAGCGATGGCGGTTTGATCTGCCGCTGCCATCCAGGATAAAATTCTGTAAATGCGGGGAGAAAACCACCCTGGCCCTGTGGGGCTAAAACTCTGATTTGGACACCAGCGGATCCGGCCCGGCGAAGGGGTCAGGCCGTGGTCTGAAGCTGCGGCTGCGAGCGCATGGCATTCTGGATGCCGGCGAAGGTGTGTTCCATCTTTTCGGGGGCGATATCCAGGACCTTCGCGCTCGTGTTGATGACGTGGATGGCATAGGCGTCCCAGCCGGGAGCGGCGCCGGCGAGATGGGCGGCGGCATTGGCCAGATAGACGAGAGCGGATAATTTAATCTCGGGCTTGTTCACCGGGTGATGATGGTTGGCCACGGCCTCGACAATGGTTTCGGGCAGAAACCATCGTTGCAACAAGCAGACGCCAACTTCGCAATGGTCGGCTCCCAACACCTGCTTTTCCGCATCGACGCGGGTAATGGCCTGCAACGCAATGTGGGTCCGGATGTCGGCCCTGGCCTTGGGGGTCAAAATCTTGTTGATGACAATTTTCCCGATGTCGTGCAGCAGTCCGGCGGTGAATGCCGTGGAGGAGTTGAAATTGCCGTAACCCTCAACGCCGGCCAGATACTCGGCTCCAATCGCGGTGCTTAATACCCAATAAATCCTCCAGCTCTGCTGGAGAGACTCCCAGAGTTTGACGGCTCCGGGAGTCATTGGGAGTCTCCTATTCGTGAACCGCTCAAAGTTTACGAAAGGAGACGATAATGCAGACGTATGAAACAGAAAAACACACGACATGGGAATGCAAATATCACATTATGTTCATTCCCAAGTGCCGGAAGAAAGTGCTGTATGGGCAGATCCGGCGGATCTGGCTATCCTATTGACGCAACCAAGCACAAGCTGTAGTGTCGCCTGGTGT
>CAZLEE010000002.1:0-57107 GCA_964558455.1 uncultured Verrucomicrobiota bacterium
AAACCGATTTTCCCCCTTTTACCCATTAAAAACGTCGAGGAACCAGAAATACTGACTTTTCAAACAGGCTCTAAGACAATTTGTGGTTCACTGCAAGGCCAACCATCAGAAGGCCGGCATTTATTTCACGCCATTCACTAATTTTCAGGGACGGGAGGATGCCGTGGTCGAAGGCAGCCATTACCGCTACAAGGATATTTACCTGTATGCCAACGGGGAAAAACAGCGCATCGCCGGAGGAGTGGCGCTTGATCCGACCCATCCCGGAACCAGGGAACGAATCAAGTATATTATCAGGCGGTTCAAGAAATTCGGTTTCCAATACGTCAAGGCGGATTTCATGGTGCAAGGCGCGCTGGAAGGAGATCATTTCCATGATCCCCATGTCACAACCGGCCTGCAAGCCTACAACGCGGGCATGAAATTTCTGGAAGACACTATGGGCGCGAAACTGTATTTGAACCTCGCCATTTCGCCGTTGTTCCCGTCGCAATACGCCGATTCCAGGCGCATCGCCTGCGATGCCTGGGGGGATATTGGCAAGGTGGAATACACGCTCAACGCGCTGACATACGGCTGGTGGCTCGGCTCTGTCTATGACTACAACGATCCAGACCATGTGGTGTTGGGGGGGTATAGCGACGGCGAAAATCGGGCGCGTGTCACATCGGCCGTCATAACCGGACTATTTACATCAGGCGATGATTTCAGCAAAGCCGGTGACCCGGAGGGCAAGGAGAAGGCGCGCCGGTATTTGACCAATGCAGACATTGACGCGCTGGGGCGAATCCACAAATCATTTCGTCCGGTGGAAGGCAACACGGCCAATCGCGCCTCTGACATGTTTGTCTATGAAGACCCCAAATGCTTTTATCTGGCCGTGTTTAACTATTCGCAAACCGAAGCGAATGTGACCGTGTCCTTTGATCGAATCGGCCTGCGAACAGGCGGCCCGCTCTACGCAAGGGAATTGTGGAGCGGCCAGACTGGGAAGTTTTCTTCTCCCATGGCAGTCCACCTCCCGCCCGCCGATGTTCTGGTGTATCAATTTTTCAAGGACGGGCAAAAACCAAGGTGACGGAGCTATCCCTTATGCAGCAGCCGGTATTCGTTGGGGGAAATGCTGTTCAGAGCCTTGAAAATACGCGAAAAATAGAACGGGTCCTCGTAGCCCATGGCAGCCGCAACCTCCTTGACGTTCAGGTCCGTATTGTCCAGCAACTGGCAGGCCTGATGCATACGGAGACGGATGAAATAGTCAATCGGAGCATAGCCCGTCTGGCGTTTGAACAAGGCGCTGTAATGAGACGAAGAGAGGTTGGCCAGCACGGCAAGACGGGAAACCTTTAACGGCTGATTCAAGTGCGTCTTCATGAAAGCGATGCTCTGCGCCATTTTCTGCCTGGGTTCCGGATCACCCTGCCACTTTTGATGCTGATGCCAGATCATCAATCCGGTTAAATGGGTCAAAGTCCCTGAAGCATAAAGCAAATGGGCTGGCGTGCAGCCATGCTCCAGAATGGTGATCGTCTCTTCGAACAACGCAACCAACTGGGAATCCTGTCCCAAAAAAAGCAATGGCCGCCCACCACCCCCGCCCAATTCGTCCAGTAACAACTTTACGCTCGTGCCAACGACATGCACCCAAAAGATGGACCAGGGCATCTTCCCGTCCGCACCGTAGGCATGGCCCGCATTGGGCGGAATGATTAACAGTTCGCCGGGCTTCACCAAATATCTCTGCCCGGCCAAGTCGCACCAGCCAAAGCCACGGATGCAATAAATAAAAATCATCTGGCTCACTCCGAGGGGGCGTTCGCGCAAATGCCCCGTGGCTTTGGGGAAGTAGCCCGCGTCCGTCGGCAACAGATCGCGCAACAATGGATTTCGTAATGCATTAACCACAATCCACTTGGGCAGCACGACGATTCGCTGGCCGGGAAAACCTTCGCCTTTTTGAGACCGGGACATGGCGGATATTCAACCATTTTAGCAGGCAAACGCCACACAAATCAGAGAATTATCCATGCAAATCATTGTATCGTCTATTCCTCAAAACAACGGAGGGCGGTAGTCTCGCGAATGAAATCCCAACTATAAGCGGAAAATTGTGTCGAGTTGGTCAAGAACCAGGAAATCGGTCAACTTTTAAAAAGTATGAAAACTCCGTTTCTCACCCCAATAAGTAAACTTTCACTCGCCTTGGCTGTTGGGCTGTCAGCAATTTACTCCGCTTCAGCGGCCACCGAACATTGGCTTGGCGCGGGCGCCGACTCAAACTGGACCACTTCCGCCAACTGGTCCTCCCCGCAACAATCGTATTACAACGATGTGGATTTTACCGATTACGGAGGGAACACCAGCTTGGGCGTCTTCTCAGTGGACAACATATGCAACGCCTCCACCGGCGTCGCCCAGATGCCCATCTACCAGCTCCGCATGTATCCGACCAACCGCAATTTCACCACTCTCATCAATCCGGGTGTGAAATTATACACCGGCGCGGGCGCGGGAGACCTTTACGTGGGTGCTGACACAATAACAGCCGCCCGTGGCACTCCTAACATTCAGGAAACCATCACTTTTACGGGAGCGGGAGGCACACTGGCTCTTAACGGCACCCTGCACGTCGGCCAGGGTTTGGGAACGAGCGCAACAAACACCGTTCCTCCGAGCACCCAATATGTGACGCTGAACATGTCCGGCCTGGATAATTTTATAATGATGACCAACTACAATGGCGGCAACGCCTCCACTGGCAGCACTGCCGCTTCGCGATTCCTGCTCTGCGGTCAGATTCAGCACTATAGTCAGGGTGCCATCTACCTGGCCAAAACCAATAACATCCAACTGGGCAACGACATGGAAATTGGCGCGATGAGCGTTTACAGCAACTCCCTGCCCTGCCCGCTTTACCTTGGCATGCAAAATTCGATCTTGGTGGGTTGTGCAGGGGCGGCCAATGGTTTGGTGACGGTGGGATCGCGAGGCAACACCAACGCTTCCCTGACCTTCAACCCCGCGTTCCTTGGCGGAGCCACTCCACCGACCGCCACTTTTGCCAGCCCGGCAAGCGTCAATGGTGGGTTGGTAAACACTTTTTACGTCTGCCTCGCCACAGGTGGCGTGATTCCGGCCTATGCCTATGCTGATTTTACCGGGGGCAGTGTGTCGATCATGACCTCCACCTTGCAACTGGGCACCGCCGGCACCAACGGCGTTGGCGCCTTGGGCGTGCTCACGGCCGACAACGGAATTATTAACGCCAACAACGTTCTGGTTGGCGACCAGACGGTCAGCTTTGCCAGCTCGGGCGCGGTGGGAGTCGGCATTATCAACCTCAACACCAATTCCACTTATGGCACAAACGCGACGCTGCTGGTGAACAACACGTTAACGTTGGGCGCTGTTACAGGCACCCCCAATGCGGGGACCGCCGGAACAATCAACATCAATGGCGGCGTGCTGGTGGCCAGCACCATCACCAATGGCGGCGCAGGCAGCACAGTCAACATCACCAACGGAACATGGGGCGGGGTCGCTACTGTCAGCTTGGGTGTGACTAATATGACAGTGACCACATTCAACGCGGGCGGCGTGACCAACTTGATCAACATCACCGCAATCACGCCGTTTCTGGGCGGTTCGTACCCGGTGCGTTTCCACCTTATCTCAGCCCAGAATATGACCGGCGCTTCAACCCTTGGAATCGCCTCCCTGCCGGCCAGTTTCGATCCCTCTCATCTTTACGCCGGGTATCTCGACTACACCAACACCCCGGGATTGGTTGATTTTGTGCTCACGGCCGGCCCGTCATCGGCGCGTTCGCTGACGTGGAGCGGCCTGAATGCAGGCAGCCCTGATGGAAATTGGGATGTGGGACAGACGATTGACTGGCTGACCAACGGCGTCCCTACGACCTTCAATCAATTGGATCAGGTGACGTTTAACGACGTGTTCTCGCCTGCGCAAACCAACATCACGCTGACGACGATGCTGACGCCCTACAGCATCACGGTAAGTAATGTCGCGTCGCTTTACACCATTAGCGGTTCCGGGGGGCTTGGCACGGGCGAGATTGGCGGAACCCCTGGTTTGATCAAACAAGGCACAGGCACACTGATTCTTGACAATGCCTCGCCGAATACTTTTACGGGCGGGATCACGATTAGCGGCGGAATGTTGCAAGTGGGCACCAATGACACCGGCGGAAGTCTGCCATCCGGGGTATCAATCGTGAACAACTCGGTTCTCGCTTTTGACCGGACGGACAACGTCATAGTTGGCAATGTCATTTCAGGCGCCGGGACTGTGGTTTCCGCAGGAGGCAGCACACTGCAGCTTGACGCAGCCAATACATTCACAGGCAACGCCCTTGCGACCAACAGCAGCACGCTGCAAGGCGGTCTGGCCGGCTCGTTTGGCACCGGCGGCGGCACGGTGATTATTGCCAACGGTTCGACATTTGATCCGAACGGGGCCGGCACCACCAAGGCCGTTACCGTATCGGGAACCGGCGTGAATGGCAATGGGGCCATCGTCAATAGCGGCGGCGCGATTTATGATTCCTCCGGCGGTCTGACCCCGACACTTACCTTGACGGGGAATACGACCTTGAGTTATCCGACGCGGTGGGACTTGGGCGGGAGCGGAAGCACCACGGCAACCTTGAGCACCGGTGGTAATCCTTACAACCTGACGCTGAACTCGACTGCGGGCTATCATGAATGGCGCAACGTGGTATGCGACACGAAACTGGGAGACATCTATCTTGCTGCCGGGACGTTGGGTTACGTCGGCTCGACTTCGGCGGGCAATCCAACCAACTCGCTCGTCATATCCAACGGAACCGTGCTGCAATTTTACGCTGGAACGGTTAATGTGACGGTTAACAAACAAGTGGTTCTGCAGGATGGAGGAACCTTGGAAAACTCAAGCGGGACCAACACCATATCCGGCCCCATGGTGATTACCAACGTCAACAATACCCAATATTGCACCTTTAACATTGGCGGGACTTCCCTGACTCTTTCCAGCAATGTCAGCGGCAACGGCCTTCTCTATTTGGAAGGCGGCAACGGCACGCTGATCGTAAACGGCAATGGGTCGGCCTTCACCGGCGGGGTTGCAGCCTACCAGGGAACGCTCGTTCTCAACGGCATCATCGGCTCCGGCATCACCAATCAATCCGGCAACGTCCTTGAAGGTGCCGGCACAAACTCTGGCACAATGGACGTTTCCGGCGCCCTAACGCCGGGAACAGCGGTTACGGCCGGCACTTTGACTGTCGGAGGATTGGTCTTGGAAGGCAGCGCCCTGTTGACCAACAATCTGACCTCGGCGACGACGGTCGGCCAGGGCGTCAACTCGTTCATCCAGGTCAACGGCAACCTCACGCTCAACAACAACACCATTCACATCAATCCGCTCGCGCCTCTGGCCAACAACAGCACCTACACGTTGCTGGCCTGCACCGGCACTGTCACTGGTGCTTTTGCCGGAGCGGCCACGGTTCAGGCCAGCCAGTACACGCTGACTCTTAACCAAGTCACCACCTCCTCCAACACGCTGATCCAGCTCACCGTCACCGGCGGCACCCCCTCGCTGTTGGTCTGGAACAATGCCGCCGGCAATAGTGAATGGGATGTGGATCAATCCCAGAACTGGTCGAATGTGACCACCCATGCGGCGGCGGACTACTTCTATGCGTTTGACCCGGTGGTTCTGAACGACTCCATCACCAGCTCGGCCAACCCCAGCACCAGCATCGATATTGCCAGCGGCGTCATTGTGATACCGGCCGTGATGACGAATAGTTCCACCACCAATAATTACGCCATCAGCGGCGCGGGCAAAATCAGCGGTTCGGCGAGCATCGTCAAGTTGGGCAGCAGCACGCTCACGATCAATACAACCAATGACTTTACCGGCAGCGTTGTGATCGCGGGTGGCACTCTGCTCACCGGTCCCAACGCCTCCCTGGGCGGCTCTTCCGGCACGGTCTATGTCACCAATGGGGCAACGCTGGATTTGGGCTACAGTCTGGGATCAAAGCCTCTGGTGATTTCCGGCGCGGGCGTCAACGGGGCCGGAGCCTTGGTCAACTCAATTGGTTCGCCCATCTATGACAGTCCGGGCGGTCTGGTCAACATAACGCTGGAAACCAATGCCACCATCGGCGGTTCAAACCGGGTTGACTTCGGGCAAATCAGCCCCGCTTCGGGCGTCTTGAACAGCGGCGGCAGCAACTACAGCCTGACCGTTGTTGGCACGGCCTACCGCGAGTGGGACAATGTCACGTTTGACGCGAATTTTGGCAATATCAACGTGATGACAACCAATGGCGGCGCGGTCGGCATCAAAGGCCTCACCACCTTGGGCAATGCCACCAACACCCTGGCCGTGTTCAGCAACGCGATTGTTGAACTGTATGAGGATTCCGGCAACACGGCCAACAACGTGATCCTCAACAAGAAGGTCCTGCTCTACGGCGGCTCGGCCTTCGAGAGCGGCGGCGGCACGAACGTCATTCTTTCGCCAATGACCTTGGGAATCGCCAGCGGAGACAACTGCACCAATAACATCGCCGGCGTTTCTTTGACCGTCAGCAACGTCATCAGCGGTCCGGGCAACCTGATCAAGATCGGCTCAAGCCCGCTGATTCTGGCGGGAGCCAATACTTACACCGGCAGCACGGTAGTCACCACAGGCCCCTTGAACCTCATCGGCACCGGTTCGATTTCCGGCAGCGCCAACATCAGCCTTGCCTCCGGCCAGGTGCTCAGCGTCAGCGGACGAACCGACCAGACACTGACTTTGGCGTCGGGTCAGACCTTGCAGGGTACCGGAACGGTTAACGGCGCTTTGCAGGCAACTTCCGGTTCAACTGTGGCTCCGGGTGTCAATGGCACCGGCACCCTTACCGTGACCAACAATGTGGTTCTGGGAGGCGCCACAACCATGGGAGTCGGCGTCGGGAGCAACAACGTGTTGAGCGGATTGCTCATCACCTACGGAGGAACGCTCAATCTCTCGTTCGTGCCGGGATCGCTCGCGGCCGGCAACAGCTTCACGCTATTCAAGACTTCCCCGGCGGCGAATAATTTTGCGGGCAGCTTTGCCAGCATCACGCCGGCAACGCCAGGCCCCGGGCTGGCATGGAACACCTCCCAACTCGCCACCAGCGGCATTCTGACCGTGACGAACGCCAAAATCTCTTTTGGCAGCTTCTTGGTCGCCGGAACGAATCTGACCCTGACTGGGACAGGCGGGACGCCAAGCGGACCGTATTACATTCTTGCTTCGACGAATGTTCTCGGACCTTGGATGACGAATGGAACTGGCGCGTTTGACGCCAGCGGTAACTTTGCATTCACCAACGGCATTAATACGAATAACGCGTCCCTGTTCTATATTCTGGGAGCGCCGTAAGTCCTGAGAATGAAATTCTCATCGTTCGTCAAAGGGGTTGACAAGTCGCCGGGGCCGGCAGGGTCGCCCGGCGGCTTGGGTGTGTTCGTATGACTGCCGGACCCCTTGCCAAGCGATTGATTCGGGTGGATGTTGAGAAACAGAGGAGGAGCGATTGCCGGCAATGCCGGCGCATAGTTATGAAGATGTCCATGGCAACTTATAGAAAATACAGCCGGCGGCCGGCTGGGTTTACATTGATTGAATTGTTGGTGGTCATTGCCATCATCGCCATTCTGGCGGCAATGCTTCTCCCCGCGCTGTCCAAGGCCAAGATGCAGGCGCAACAGACCTCCTGCGCCAATAATGTCAAACAGTTGACGACGGGTTGCCTGATGTACATGAATGAAACCGGCGGCATGGTGGATCATCCCATTGTGGGCGACACCAATTCTGATTGGATGGGGGTTATAAACCCGTACATCGCCGCCGCGCAAGTTGCTTCCTCCCCGGTGTCCTTTTGTCCGGTGGCCCCGTTGACCAAGCAACTGCCGACAACATTGGATAATCCACCCGGCACCTGTGTCACGCCGTGGGTGTGGCAGGCGAACACGACCAACATCGCCGGAAGTTACGGGTTTAATGAGTGGCTGTATTCGGATGCCGGCAACGGCGGGGCGGTGGATCCCGGTCAACCCTGGCAGTTTGGCAAGCAAGCGAATATTAAATACCCCGCGCAGACTCCGGTCTTCGTGGATTGTGTGTGGATCAATCTGTTACCAATGTTTTCCCCGGAAGACCCGGTACCCACGATCCCGGTGAGCTTGGAGAGCCCTGGGTATGTAAATTTTGCCGGGCTTGGGCGTTGCTGCATTCCTCGTCATGCGTTTGGCAACCCTGCAAATGCGCCCATGGTAAGCCACGGCCAGGTATTGCCCGGCGCCATCAACATGGGACTCGTCGATGGCCATGTCGAAATGGCGAAACTGCAAATGCTTTGGGGCTACATGTGGAATATTAATTGGCCGATGAACAATCAGCGTCCGCCGTGAGTTGGCCGCCGGGACTTTTGCCCCTTGCTTTTGTGTTTGATTCGTGCCTCCTTGTCACCCTTCGATTTGGCCCGCTTTGGATGTGTTGAATCATGAACAAAAGTCGCAACAAACTCATCTTTCTGGTTCCACTTTTTGTTGCCACCCTCACCCTCACCCTTTTCATTCTGGCGGTGGTGTATGGATGGATGGGTTCTCCGCAAGGAGGAGTGGGAAGGCGTTTTTGCGAAGCCCGCGACGGCCTGATCAAGCAACCGGTAAACACATGGAGCAACTTTGGTTTTATCGCCGCCGGTCTGGCGATTGCCTGGCTGATGTGGAAGGGCGCTTTCGCCAAAAATAAAAATGCCTTCACTCAAACCACGTTTACGCCGATATTTTTTCCCTCGCTGGTGGTGCTGCTCGGGCCGTGTTCCATGGCCATGCATGCCACGCTCACCCGCATCGGCGGCGCTTTCGACCTGCTGTCCATGTTTCTGTTGTGCGCTTTTTTGATGGCCTACTCCCTGCAAAGGTTTTTCGGCTGGAAGCCGCTCCATTTTCTGATCGTGTTCGCATTGGTCACGGCAGTCTGCGAATGGGCGGGTACTTTCCGCCATCCTTTTCCCGGGATGTCCGGGGACACGGCTTTCATTTTCTTTATTGTTGTGGCGGTTGTTTTTGAAGCGCTCAACCGTTGCGTCCGAAAATTACATCTTGAAATAAAATGGGGCGGGTATGGTCTGATCTCCTTCCTCATCGCGCTGCTTTTTTGGAACTTATGGCTAACCAACTGCCCGCTTTGTCACCCTCATTCGCTGATGCAGGGTCATGCCGTCTGGCATTTGCTCGATGCGCTTTCCCTGTTTTTTCTCTTCCGGTTTTATGTCAGCGAACGCCAAGCCGGAAGCGCGTGAAAAAGGGCCTGAATCGCCCGTCTCACTTCAAGGATTTCGCTTCAGGTCGTTGAGCATTTTAACAGCGGTTTCAACCATGATTTCGCCGCTGCCTGGCCGCAAGCGCGAATTCATCACTTCATAGGTTCCCTCGTCGAAGGCTTTGAGGGTGGGGACATACCCGGGACGGTCGTTGCAAATCGTGATGATGAACGTTTGTTTGAACGGGGAGGCTTTTTTGATGGCCAAGCCAAATTCGGTGAACATTTCCGCCGGCAGACAGACGATGGCCGTCTCGCCGCCCAGCCGGATCGCTTGAATCTCAATGGGCCAGTTCGTGCCGCGTTGCGCCAGGTCAATCGTCTTGACGGCATGCACCTTGGCGTAAAAATTCATGCGGTCGTCGTTCAGTCGGTCAAAAATAACGCGTGCCGCCATCACCTGGCGGGCCGTGACGGGTTGTAGTGGCAGCAGCAGCGTCTTGCTCCGGCTGGCCAGGGCCGGTTGGGCAACGGGCTGCAGGTGCGAAATATCCGTCAGCACAGTGACCCCGATTTCGCCCCCCAATTCCTCCGCCACGTCAAATCCTTTGACCGGCCCTTTCTTGGAAATATCAATGTGATTGAGATTGCCGCAGGCCCCCGCGCCAAATGCGGAAATGTAATTGCTCCCAAAAACCTTACGCAACGTTTGCTGAATATAGAACGGGTAGTCGGCGCTGAATTCCGTGCCGCCAATGGTGTCGGCATGCATGGCGAAAACAGTCAGGCCCCCGACCGGTTCCGCGCCGTTGGAAGGTTTTACCAGCAACATATCAACATCGGAGTCGGCCGGGCCGGCCGGGCCGGCGACGTTGGTGTTGAGCTGGCCGGGATTAAAGACGACCGAGCCGTCCTTCATGTAATAGTCGCGGTTGAACGGAAGGCCAGGCTGCCCGGTGATGCCGGCGTCCAGCCCGACTGGTTGCAAGTTGGCGTGGGCTTCGACAATGACTTTTACCAGTTGGCTGGTAAGAAAAGCCGGGTAATCCATCTTCACCTGCGCATCTTGCCCGGAACGGGCCACGGCTTGCTGGTGGAACTGATCGGCGCGCACGTCGTCAAACAGCGGGCCGGTGTGGCTGTGGGTGGCCGCAATGACAATATTGGTGATAGGAATGCCGGTGGCGCGGCTGGCGGCGGCGCGCGCGGGGCCGGATACGTCGAGCGAAAGTCCCAGCAAATCACAAAACACCAGGGCGACCTCCCGCCCGTCTTGCCGGAGGACAATCGCCTTTGCTTTTAACGGGTCATGGATGCCCGTTGAAATACGCTCTTCAAAATAGCCCGCCATGCGGAATCCAATGGGCGGCGTGATATTAATCTCCGCCAGACCGGCCTGCCACGGACCGGCACCGGCTTGGGAGGAATTAGAATTAAGATTAGGTTTAGGATTAGGATTGGGACGAGGATGGATGGCGCACCCCGAAAAACCGAGGGCGATGATTATCGGCCAAACGGCCATGGCAATCCGGCCTTTGAAAACAGCTCTCATGATTTTCATTTGACGGTATGTTGCTTTCGTCTGTGGCGGAGTCAAAGACAATTTCCATTTTAAGAAGATTTGCCCCGGAGAACAATCTGCCGGGATTGGACACAAAATCCCAATTTGGGACACTTATTGGGGGTTGTCCCATGGTTCGCCCTCTTTGCGGAAGCTTGAATCCGGGATGGCATACTTGCTGCTAAAACCCATGTCATGATGTTACAAACGATTTTTATTGGGCTATGGATCGTTATTTTCGCGCTGTTATGCATTGGCGTCAGACGGGCTTTGCGCCAGCGGGCGCATGAGTGTCGCCAGGCCCAACGGCAGACTATGCGCCGTTTCACCGGCGAGCATTTTGGTCGTCGCCGCAACCGCCGGCGTGGCGTGGCTTACCAGACCGTTGCCGGTTAATGTTTTTTCCCAGCCGTGGCGCCGGATTAAAATCCGGCGCCGTTTCCGTGTACAGCTTTTTGTTGGTTTGTCACTCGAATGAAATTTCGACCGGATAGTCGCGAACGATGATTCCATTGATGATGACGCGCCCGGCGGCATACGACCAAACCGCCGCTTGCGATACGCCCCAATAAACATCGGTCAACTTAACCTTCCTTGGCTTGGACGCCGCCACAAAGCTGAACCGGCCCGGATACGACAAGACTTTATCCGTCGCCGTCTGCGCGGACCAGAGAAACACCGCTTTCTCCCTGCTCTTGTCGCGCTGGTAAGCAATCACTTTCAAGTCCGGCGCGGAGCCTTCGTAAGAATAATCCGGCGCTGAAATCGAAACGGCGTCGCTGGCCACCGAGCAGACATTTTGCAAGGCAAACGAGGGCGGTCGAAAACCGAAGTTGTCCGGATCAATAATGCCCCAGTCCTGGCTTTTGTTTTCCGTATGCAAAGCCCACCACGCCACAGGGTGGCCAAGCCAGCCGTTGTAAATATAAAAACGCGTCAGAGCTTTGGCCAACCCATACTCGCCAATGCCCGGATCGTAGGCGTAATCAAGACCGGAAACATTGAGTCCCCATTCGTCCAGCCATACTTGAACATTGGTATTGCCGTGTTGCGCAAATGGCTTTTTCACTCCGGCAACAATGTCCTCAACACAGTTCCACCCGGTCTGCGCGCGGCTTTGGCTGAGGTCTTTTCCCCGGCAGGATTCCATTGTGCCCATGCCGCCTTCCGGTTTGTCGATGCCGTAAGGATGAAACGCGCAGGCATCGACGTACGGCGCCGCGCCTTCGCGCAAGGCGATTTCGGTGGTCAGAGGGGCCGGGGCGGCGGTGCCGCCGAACATGACCTTCATATTCGGGTTGATTGACTTGATCTGTTTTGCAACCGCGTAAAGCAGTTTGCCGTACAATTCCGGTTCGTGTCCCGGAAACCATCCGTTCTCCTCGTTCCAAAGCTCCCACCATTGGACGCGTTTTTGATATTTGCGGACCACAAAATCAACGTAGCGCACAAAGGCCTCCCGTTCCGCTTCAGTCCGCGGCCCCCGGTTGAGGTAAAACGGATGTCCTTCCTGAAAAATCGGCCCAACGTCCGACCATGGCTTGCCGGACGGATAATACAAGGCATTGCCATAATTCAACCCCCAAAGAATCCCCACCCCGTTGTCAAACAATTTATTAACCGCCTTGTCCGTGACGGGATCGACGCTGAATTTCCCCTTTTCGCGCTCCACCGCCGCCCATTCCGTCTGGTCGCCCCATTGTCCGACGCGCACCCATTTCACTCCGATGTCCATGATCTTGGGGAAAGCCCGGCGGATGGTTGCGGCCGTGTCCTGCCAGCCGGTGAAAACCTCGTTCGCCTTGATCGTGGCGCCGCGCGTTTGCAGCGCCAGATTCTCCCCGTGTTCGTCCAGAAGTTCGATGCCGGACAACCGGGCCTTGTATCCTTGCGAAACCTCGGCGTAGTTGCCGCCGGACAACGGCAGCCGCTCAAAATCAATTTGCACGTGGCGCGCCATCCGCGCTTCCGGCAGCGGAAAGGTTTGCGCAATCTTGTCGCCGCGTCTCGGGCCGCTTCCATCGAAAAGATGATGATTGACCGAAAGCGCGGCGGTCCATTTCTTGCCGTCCCCGCTCACGCGCACCGTAAAGCCCGCTGGAAAATCGGTGTCATGCCAGTAGGGAACCAGATTCACCTGCGTGAGACTCGCCATGTGTCCGAGATCAATTTCTACCCGCGGCGGATTTCCAGGGTAAGGGGACGGACGTTGCTGGCTGGACCAGCATGTGTCGGGGTCGCCGTCGATGAGGTGAACCGGATTGAACGGGTCTTCGTAATCTCTGGCTCGCGGCAGATGCGCGCAGATGCCGTAGGGATTGTGTTTTATCTCGGAAGATTTTTTATGCCGGATGGCGGCGACCGGCGCGGCATTCATTTCCTGCAAGGTTGACGGCTTGTCCAACAACCTCCAATAACCGCCCGGACCGGTGCAAAGTTCCTGCCGCGAATAGGCAATATTCTTGTCAATAATCAGTTCTTGGTACGATTTGGATTCCCCTTTTTCTCCTTCCATCCCCTGCCCGGCTGAAACTTCGATCTGCACCGCGCCAGGTTGTGCGGCGGTCAGGTTCCAGTCCACACGCTCATACGAACCGGCCGGCAGTTGCGCGATTTTCCGCGCCGGATCATCCAGCCGGATCGCGCCGGAAGAAGCTGTCAATGTGACCGCGATGTCCGGGGCCGTTTCTCCGCCGGTATTTTCGACAAAGGCGCTGAACCGGATCGCGTCACCGGTGCGCGCCACCGGTTTTTCCGACCAGAGACCCGCCACGGCCAGATGGGCTTTGGCACGGATTCGGTTCGGCGCGTCACCAGGGGCGGCGGAATTCGTTCGTGATTCGTTTGCCCCAATAATCACCGCCGGAAGCAGAACAAGGATGGCGGCGAAAACAGACCGCGTTCGCAATTCTGAATTCATGTTCAAACAAAAACGGGTTAAAATCGCGTTCATCGGCGGCAAAGCCGTGCGCTTGGATGGCGAAGCATGTCCATTTCAATCTGCTCCTTCAAGATAATTCAAAAATCGCCATCGCCGCCTTCCTTTATGCCAACCCCGTCAATTTCCGGGTAAATAACTGAATATTTTATCAATCGCATCGTCGGAATACTTTAATAGGATGACCTTTTTTCTGGCGGCACGAACGTACTTCAGATCGCTTCGCGGCCCGGCGGGGCGCAACCTCAAATTTTGGATCGCCCGCCTTGCGGACGACACACGGAAGCTTGCCGCGCAAAAGAACTTGGGTGTATGAATTTATTATGAAAAGCACTGCAAACAACTTGATCGGCCGCCGGGGGTTTTTACGCAAGACAGGCGCCGCTTTGGGCGCGGCCGTTGCCATGCCAAACTTTTTCCCCGCTTCGGTTCTGGGCCGGAACGGGGCCATCCCTCCCAGCGAACGCATCACGATGGGATTCATCGGCGTCGGCGGTCAGGGCGGCGGACATTTGTTCGGCGGCGCATGGACTTATGTGGCGGGCGGCTATGCCGGACGCAAAGAGGTCCAGGTCCTGGCGGTCAGCGATACCTGGCGAAACCGGCGCGAAGGTGCCACCGAGCGCGTCAACAAACATTATCGCGAGGTTTACGGCGATCAGTTCACGCCTTGTCAAGCTTACGAAGATTTCCGGCAGGTTCTGGAGCGCAAGGACATTGACGCGGTGTTGATCGCCACCCCGCCCCACTGGCACGCCACCATGTCGGCCATGGCCGCGCAGACGGGCAAGGATATTTATTGCGAGAAGCCCTCGGCGGTCAGCATTGCCGAAGCCCTGGCCATGCGGTCGGTGGTGCAACGTTACGGACGGGTTTTTCAGGCAGGCACGCAGCAACGGAGTGAATACGGCGGCAAGTTTCGCCAGGCGTGCGAGCTGGTGCGCAGCGGACGCATCGGCAAATTGCGGGAGATTTACGCCTATCGTTCGGGCGGAGCCATTTGCTGGCCCAAACGATTTGGCGCGGGCCAACCTGTGCCGGACGGGTTGGATTGGGACCTCTGGCTGGGACCCATGCCGTGGTTTCCTTATGACGGCCATCCCGATGCGCACCGGGATGAATTGGGTGAATTGAACTGGGCCCAGCATCACTATGACATCGTTCAGTGGGCGGCAAACGCGGACGAAACCGGCCCGGTGGAGTTGTTTATGGAGGGGGAGAGTTCCTGTTATAAATATGCCAGCGGCGTGGTGGTCTATGGCAAGCCGTATCCCGGCGAACCGGTGGGCGGTGATGGCGGGGCGTGCTTTGTCGGAACGGACGGTCGCATCGCGGTGGATCGCGACAGCCTGGTTTCCTATCCGGCGGATATTGCGCGCGAGCCGCTTCATGCGGACGATGTGCATCTCTACCATAGCAACAGCCATTCCGGGAACTTTTTGGAATGCATCCGCACCCGGCAGCGCACGATATGTCCCGTGGAAGTGGCCGCCCGGTCGGCCAGCGCGGTGCTGTTGGGCGGAGTGGTCATGCAATTGAAACGACCGTTGAAGTGGGACCCGGTGGCCGAGCGATTCATCGGAGACGATGAGGCCAATCGCCTCTGCTCCATCGCCAAACGTTCGCCCTGGAACATCTAGCCGCTTTTTAAGTATGAAACGATTCCTGTCCCTCACTGTCTCCCTGTCATTTCTGCTTCTGGCCTCGCAATTTGTGGCGCGGGGCGGAAACGCGAACGAAGAAACGCAATTGATCGGCGTATTGCAATCCAACCATTCATTACAAGAGAAGGACGAGACGTGCGCGCGGCTGAAATGGATTGGCACAACGCGCTCCGTGCCCGTTCTGGCGAAATTATTGACAGACGCGCAACTGTCCCATTCGGCGCGCTACGCTCTGGAATCCATGGCGGGGCCGGAAGCGGGCGGCGCCTTGCGGCAGGCATTGCCTCAAACGTCAGGCTCCAATGAAGTGGGCATCATTGATTCACTTGGGGCGCGCGGCGAGACGGCGGCGGCGCCTGATCTGGCCAAATTGCTGTCCGACCCGGACTCCGCAGTGGCGGTGGCGGCGGCGGAAGCCTTGGGACATATGGGCAGCACAGCGGCGCGGCAAGAGTTAAAGAAGGCGTGGGATGAATCCAGCGCGGGCGCGGTGCATGACGCGCAAAGCGACGCGTTGCTGGCTTGCGCCAATCGGCTCTTGACCGGCGGCAACAAGGGGCAGGCCGCGAAAATCTTTCAAGCCATCCATGACCGCGAAACAAATGGAGCCACCCAGTTGGCCGCGTTTCGCGGTCTCATACTTTCCTCGGAGAAACACGGGGTCAAACTGATGTTGGACGCCATCGCCGGATCCGACATGCCCGGCCAGGGCGCGGCTTTGCAACTGGCCGCGAGGATGAAGGGCGGTTCGGCCACGACCAAGGCTTTGGCCGGTTTGCTGCCAAAGGCGCCTTTGCCCGTGCAAATTGCTTTGCTGCAATGTTTGCAACAGCGGGGGGATTCCTCCGCCGAGGTGTTCGTCGCGGGTATGATGGACAATTCGAACCTCGACGTGCGCCTGGCCGCGATCACCGCTTTGGGAGATTTGGGCGACGGCTCGGTCTCGGTATTGCTGGCCGGGAAAGCCGCCTCGACATCCGGCGCGGAAAAAACCGCCGCCCGTGCGGCGTTGCTGCGCCTGCGCGGAAACGTCACGCAGGTTCTGTTGCAAGCTTTCACCACTGCCACGCCGGAAGTGAAGCCGGAGTTGATCCAGGCGCTGGGCGACCGTGGCGACACGTCCGCCGTGCCGCGTCTGCTTGAATTGGCGCACGGTCAGAACCAGGCCATGCGCTCCAGTTCGTTGCAGGCCCTGGCTCTGCTGGCCACCCCGGCCCAACTGCCCGATCTTGTGCAACTGGTCGTCCAAGCCCCCAACGACGACGCCCGTTCCAGCGCAGCCGACGCGCTCAGCGCCGCCTGCGAACGCATCCGGGCCCGCAACGGCCACTATGAGGCGGAGGCGTTGCTCCAAGCCGTGCGAAGCGGGCCGCTGGAGGCGCGGCTGGTTTTGTTGCCGGCGTGTTCGGATATGACCGGGACATCCGTGCGTGAAGTCTTGCGCGCGGCGTTGGAAGATCCCGAAGCCCGGGTGCGCGAAGCCGCCATGCATGCCCTGTGCGATACGCGCGATGCCGGACTTTTGCCGGACTTGCTCAAAGCGGCCACCACCGGCGACGAAAAAACGCGGCTGCTGGCCATTCGCGGCTGCGTCCGGCTGCTCACGCAGGAGGAAAGCGTGAAAATGTCCAACAACCAAAAGCTTGCCGCCCTCAAAACAATGATGACCCCGCCGTTGGACATTTCGGAAAAACGCCTGATTCTTTCCGGCCTGAGCGCCATCGCGGACGGCCATGCCATGACCCTGGCCTCGACCCTGCTTGACGACCCCGCCGTGAAAGAGGAAGCGGCGCAGGCGGTCATTCAAATCGCCGATTCCCTCGTGTCCACCCATCCTGAGGAGGGAGCCGAGGCGATACGAAAAGTTTTGACTGTCGTCACCGATCCGGCCACCGAGGCTTCGGCGCGGGCGGCGCAGAAAAAAATCTGGAAAGTATCCGGCTATGTGACCTTATGGCGTGTGGCCGGCCCGTATCAACAACAAGGCAAGGATTATTCGGCCTTGTTCGATATTCCGTTTGCCCCTGAATCCGGGGATTCGGCCCCGGTTCGCTGGCAAAACGTGCCTGCCGGCAACGTAATAGACCTGTTGAACGCGCTGGGAGGCGAGCAGCGGGTGGCTTACGCCCTCACTTGGATTCATTCGTCGGCGAAACAAAACGTCCGATTGGAAATGGGCAGCGATGACGGCATCAAAGTCTGGCTAAACAACAGCGTCGTCTTTGCCAAAAACATCGGACGCCCCCTGGAAGCGGACTCGGACGAGGCCGATGTCACCCTGAACCAGGGCTGGAACCGGCTCATGCTCAAAGTGACGCAGAACACGGGTGGATGGGGATATTGCATCCGGTTCACCGCCCCTGGCGGCGAACCGGCAACGGGCCTGCGCGCTTCGCTCGACCCGAAGCCCTGACCTGTAATTCTATTGACAGTCCATTACGGAACGGCGGCCACGCGGTGGTGGCGATGGCAGGCAGTAATACGCAGACTGGAATCAGGGATTGGCGGCCAGGAGTGCGTTCACCGATGAAATCACCGCGAAGGCGTCGGCGACGTATAGAACGTCGGCTTTGCCGCGCGCCCAGCCGCAATTCGGATCAAGACTGATGGCCCGACGTTCGCCAATGAAACGCCATCCCACCGTGTGTGGTTCTTCGCCGTGACAACAAGTGCTTAAACCTTTTGCGTGCCGGGGAGTCGCCCCGGTCTGGCCGATCTGGTTCAGATGGGATAGGAACGGCAACACCGCCTGCCCTTCGCCCCCCAAATCCACCAGCGATTTGCTGCTGCCCAGCGAGGCGCGCGTAACATTAAGAAAATCCAGAATTAACTTCTCCGCTTCGGGAACGTGCGTCTGACCATCGGCTTGTTTTTTCGTCCAGCCCGCGCCGGTCACGAAAAGCAAGGGCGAGTCGGGACGGATCGTTTGCGCGCTGGCTTTCGGCTCGCGAATGCCAACCACGGTCGTGCGCCGGCTGACATCGGCCAGGTTCACCGGAACCAATTCAACCGCCGCCTTGCCTGCGCCGCAATCACACGCCGGCTGGCTGCCGGGGTCAACCAGCATGAACCATGGACGCTGGGTTCTGCCCAGGACAGCCTCCATGCGCTGGCGATAATACCAGCGGTTGACGGTGGGCTTTCCGCCAATCTGGGCAATGCCGGTCACATGGGAATCCACGCGCCCGCCCAGCCGTTGCGCCACGCCGGACAAGACGCGGTTCCAACGTGAAGTCGCCGGAGCGATAACGAGTGTGGCCTGCGCGGCCTTGCACAAAGCCGTCGCCGCCGCCGCATCAGTGGCGTAGCGCGACTGGCCAAATTCCGCGCCGGTCGCGCCAAAATATTTTATGGCGGGGCAAGCGGCGATGGAATCCGCCGCCGCCTGCACATTTTCGCCAACCAGCGCAACGAACAAATTCGAACCGGGGATGGCTGTGTGCAAAGCGCTGGCGGCAAACAAGGATTCGCGGGCTGATTTGGCCAGCAAACCGTCCGTTTCGACGTGAGCGAGAAGAAGAATTGTTTCCATGTTGGTGATTTTCGCGGGTTTAAGGGGTTGCTTGATTTCTCACTTCTTGATCCATTGCACGATTTCCTGGGCAATCTCCGCCGGAGACTTGTCCTTGACGATTCTGGTGGTGCGTAGTTGTTTCGGCAGCGTCACGCCGGCAAAAGTCAGTCCTTCGCCCGCAAGCTTCACCGGTTTGGCCTTCTGCAACGACGGCATCACAACGCGCATGTTGGCCATTCCAACCTGCGGATTATTCTTGGGCTCGGGCAAATTTCCCGTGGCCCATCCCAGCAGCGCCGGCGGCCCGTCGCACTTCGAAACCTGATGTTTGCCACCTTCGATGCGCTCCAGAATTTCCAGCGAACCGTCCGGGTTCACAGTGAGTTGGTCCACGCCTTGGAATTGATCAGCGATGCCGAGATGCTCCCCCACCATTTGCATCGTCACGCCCGCGCCGCGCGAGGCCGATTCCCAGCCGCCGAAAACAAGCAGCCTGGATTTGTCGAGACCGGGGATCGTTTGGATGGCCCCGGCCAAAGCGGCGGCCACCTCAGACGCCTCGGTAAAACCGCTGGCCGGACCGTCGAGCGCCACGAGTTCAAACGGCACTTTTTGCGCAACCGTCATCATCACCTGCTGAAGCTTTGCCTTCGGGCTAAGGCTGACGAGCCAGACCTTGCTGCCGGGGGCGTTTTTGGCCAGATTCCCCGCCTCGAAAAGCGCATGGCCCGCCCACGGATCAAGGATGGCGGGCAACATCATTTCATTTTTCAGCGCCGGGCCGGCCGCGCCGGCCACCGGTTCCAGGGTTTGAAGCGGATCCGGCACGATGCTGCCGCAGACAATAATTTGGTAGGCATTCATATATCAACTAAGTTAATAATCTAATGTTTTGGGGCCGCCGGAAAATGGCGCGCCACCATTTCCCCGGCCTCCTTCAACCATCCGGCGCGCTGCGGCGGCGTGCTGGCGATGACGGGCGTAAAGGTCCGGCGCTGCGCGTCGCGCACGCCGCAAAGCCCGAACACGCACTTCTTCCACAACCCCTCAAGCGGATCGCCGAAGACCCCGCGTGTGTTCTCCTCGGGGGTGTTGGCGGTGTTGAAAATAATGGCCGATTTGGCCTTGAGCAGCCCGAACGAAACGATCTCGCCTTTATCGTTGGGACCAAACCGGTAGGCAATTTCCGGGCGCAGCACCCGGTCGATCCAGCCCTTCAAAATCGCCGGAGGCATGTCCCACCAGTTTGGATGCACGATGATGATGCCGTCGGCGGCGGCTGTTTCCCGGCAATGTTGGGCGATGACCGGATCCAGCTTCGCGTCCGTCTCAAACTCGGCGGTGGTAAGGAGCGCGGGGAAATTTTCCTGATAAAGATCATGCAACGCCGGAGTGTGGTTGTTCCGCGCCAGCGCTTCCATCGCCGCCTGGGCTATGGCGTGGTTGAAACTTTTCGGATTCGGATGGGCCAGGATGATGGAGATGTTCATTTACTGTTAATTTTCCGCCGAGTGCAATCCGCCCGTGCCGGCATTGAAGGCGACAGCCATGCGTTCGGGGTTTTCCGGCGAGGCGGAAGCGCAGTTCCACAGGCACGCGCCGCAGTGGACGCATTTCTCGCGGTCAAAATCCGGCACGCCATTCCCGCCGGGAGTAATCGCCTGGCCGGAACAGACTTCGATGCAAAGCTTCGTGCCGCATTGCCGGCATAGGTTGGGAAAAACAAACGCAACGTGATCGGCGTAGCCCGGCGGCGCCTGCACTTTTCCGCCCATCAATAACGCGTCCTGATGCGAAACAAGCAATTGGCCGTCATACGGAATCGCCGGCCAGCCCGCGCGTTCCATCAGGGCGGCATGAGCGGAAACTCCCCGCGCGTAACAATCATCCCGGATACGGCACGCCTCGTCAGCCGGAATACGGCCCCGAAAATATTCTTCGAGCGAAGGAATGCGTTCCCAAGGGCAAAGCGGTTTGCCGGGAAGCGTCAGACGCCCGCCGCTCAAACCCGCCAGAGCCATGCCGACCATGCCGGTGACAACGCCCCGTTGGAATCCGTCCCGGGATTTCTCGGCGACGGCGGCTTCACGCCCCACCCAGCTTTCCTGGCGGCGTTTCACGTAGGTCGCCTCGAGATTTTCTTTTGAGAAAGGCTTTTTCGCCTTGAGCAATTCAATCACCGCCTCCGCCAGTTGCGTTCCCGTGGCCCAGGCTTCGTCCACTCCTGATCCGGTAAGGACATTGGTGCTGCCGCTGCCTTCACCGATGCGCGCGTAGCCGTCGCCCGCGAGACGCGGCTCGCCCTGGCGGCCGGATTCGCCCAGCGTCTTCGCGCCCCACGAACGAAGTTTGCCCCCCTTGAGAAACCGCCAGAGATAGGGGTGCATCATCCAATGCTGAAGATAGCGGTAAGTGGTGCGCATCGGGTTGTCGAACCAGGACGGAACGAATATGCCGAGCGAAGCGACCCGGTCGGGATGCACGTATAAAAAACCGAAAATTTCCGGCTCGGGATACCCGAAAGTGTGCAGCACGGTGCCCGGTTTAAGCGGCGTGTCCTCTGGCAAATCCACCACAAACTTCATCCCCACCGCCCACTCGCGAATGTGGTGGTTTTCCGGCAAACCGAAAAGATCATCCAATTGCCGTCCGATCGGCCCCACCGGACCGTCGCCCACCACGGTCAGCGCGGCGCGAATGTCCATGCCCGGCGTGAAGCCGTCAGAGGGCGCGCCTTGTTTGGTCACGCCTTGATCCTGCAACCGGACGCCAACCACTTTTTTATCCTCAACCACCGCCCGCGCGACCGGCGTGCCGGGCCAGATTTGAACCGTCCCCGTGTTTTGGATTTGCGCCCCCACCCATTGCATAAACTGTCCCATCGAAAACACCATGCCGCCCTGCTTGTGGAGAAAGCCCGGCGTCCACGGCAAGCTCAGCGCCTCGTGCTCGACCGGCAGCGCCCATTTGCACGAGCGTATCATTCCGTCGCCCAACCGCAACAGGGCCGACCGCCGGCTGGCGCCAATCGGATCCAGCAGGTAAAGCACTTTCTCCTCGCCAACCGGCGCGGACATGGGGATGCCCGCCTTTTCAATATCCGGAATACTGATGCGCAACGCGCGCGCTTTTGTGACCACGCCGGAAACACCGAAACCGATGTCGTCCGCCCGTTCGTAACAAAGCACCTGTGGCGGCAAACCGGGCGCCACCGCGCTTTCCACCGCCGGCGTCCCGTCGGCGTTGACCAGTTGTTTGGAGAGCGTGGAAAGAAAGCCCGCCGTGGCCGGCCCAAATCCAACGCAAACGATATCCGCGTCCATGCGCGGACGTTCAATCGAATCCGGCAAGGGGGCGGTCGTTGCGGAGTTCATGTCAATCACATTCAACGCGCGTTATGCCGGGTAATCCAGCGCCTCGCGCGTCATGACCGTGGTCAGCGCCTCGGCGGCGCGATCCTTGGCCAGACGGCATCCGGTGAGGCAGGTGTCCAGTTTCGCGCGCAACGCGACGAACTCTTCCAGTCCGTCGCATTTCACGCACGGCCCCGCTTTGAGCGCATGCGCTTCGCCCGCTTCGGACACGTCGGAAACAGACCGGGCCGAAGCGTCGATGCCGGGAATAATTCCATCAAGCGAGGTCAGTTCCTCCGCGCCATAACAAGCCTGGCAATTCGCCTCATCCCACGTCGGGTGGCGATTGTAACCATGCACGATTTCAGCGGAAATGCGGCCGACTTCGCCTGCGGCGCGGGCCGCTTGAATATGGCAAAGGTCGGTGAAAAACGCCACCGTTCCGGCCAGTCCTCCGGCCAGCGCCGGATTTTCCGCGCCCTTGGTTTCCAGCTCAATGACGTCAAGAATAAATTGTCTTGAAGCCAGCAGCCAGCACAACGCGTCGGCCAGTGGGAAGGTCACCCCCTGCCGCGCCTTATGATAAAGCTTCGCGCCATCGGCGTCCGTCGCTGTTTGCGTGTGTTGCAGCGTCCAAAGCCAGAGTTTCATCGCCGTGGCCAGCGCGCAAGCGCCAGTGCCGGGACGTTCCGACGCCGTACGTTTCATTTCACCAATCCATTGCCTGAATTGGGCCAGGAACAGCTCGTTGGTCATGGTCATGGAAAGCTGCAACCGCTGCACCGCTTCCGGGCCTTCGTAGGTGGCTTCGAGCTGCGCGTCCATCCATTTCTGGCCCAGGAATCCAGGGCAATCCTCCGTCACTCCGTAGCCTCCCATCAGACTGACGGCCTCGCGCATCATGGTCGCGCCGTGGCCGGTGTTCCAAAGTTTGCAGGCCGGGCAAAGTACATTGGCCAGCGAATCAAGTTGAACAAACTTTGCCAGCGGACTTTCCATCGGCTGGCGTTTATTGACCAGCAGCAACGCTTCATCCTGCGCCTTGGCCAACTCCTTGAACGCAGCCCGCCCGGTCAGTTTTTTCCCGGCCAGGATGTTATCTTTCTCCTTCTCCAACGGATCAAGTTCGTCAAACAAACGAGCCGCCGCAAAGCCCAGCGACGCGCTGGCCTCGCCCGTGGCCCAAATATCCGCCAGGCGATGAAGGGCGTCCTGTTTTTGTTGGATGCCCAGTTCGTAACGCGGCGTGCCGGGCGCGCCCTGCCCCCCGCGAAAACGCCGGCGTTGATAAAGTATCACCGGCTCGACGGCGGACAGCAGTTTGGCCGCCGTCATCAAACCGACGGTCACACGCGTGCGGCGGAACACTGCTTCGATGATTTCGCTGTGGGAATACTTCGGGATAATGACCCCGTCCTTGATTGTGTAGCCGCCGACGATCCGGCTGGCGGGCACTTTCATGTTGAAAATGGGATCGTTGGTGGACGAAAGTTGATGGACAAGTTTTTTGGTGGGCATGCCCCGATCCCAAAGCCCCGGATCGCTTTCTTCCAAAATCACCATGCAACTGCCCTTGAGTTTCGGGTCGTCGGATTCGACCGCCACCGTCACCACATTGGCAAAGCCCATGTTCGTGATGAACCGGCCCCGCTTGTCCACTTGCAGCAACGGTTCCGCACCGTCCTTCCATTCAGCGATTCGCACCCTGCCGGCCAACATGCCGGTCTCGACCCCCACGAACGGAATGGGTTCGGTCAGGGCGAACGCGGCCCGGACCTGTTTGCGGTTTTCACCGGGTTTGAGCGGCGCGGCATTGACCACATATTTGGCGCGTTGCTCCGGCGTTCCCTTTTCATGAATCGGGGCCAGCCCAAGATTTCCGGCCAGACTGCATGTGGCGGCGCCCGCGTCCACCCAGGACAATTCAAATGCCATCAACGCCAGCGCGAGATTCTTGGGGCCGGCAATGAACCCGCCTTGTTCCGGCTCAAGAAAAGCCGCAGTGATGCCGCTTTCGTCGAAATGCGGCAGGAGGCTGGCTTTGTCCGCCGTCCACTCGTGCGAATTGCGTCCGCCTTTCGCCACCAACCGCGCCACCGGCCCGCGCGCCACCGCCCGCGCGCCTTGCACCAGCATGTGCAGATCGTATCGGTCGGCAAAGCGCCACATGACCTGGCGGAGATCATCGGAAGGCAGCGTGGTCAGCGTCGGGGACGGTTTTGCTTCAACAGTGGCATTCATATTTTTTTATTTTCACATCTCCGGCAATAAATCGCAAAACCAAAATCCCTTGGTCTGGCGCGCGCCCGGCAACGGAGAGGCGCCGGTCGCGGCGTCTTGCGCCGATTTTTCAAGCGGACGATAGACTTTTTCACCCACCCTGATTCGCAGGGCCTCCCGGAAAACAGGCCCGGCGAAGGCGAACGAATGATACTCGCCGTTTTCTCCGCAAGGATCCACGTTGGCAGGCAGCCAGCGGATAAAATCAGCGTCAATCTTCCGGCCCAAGGCCGTTTCATCCAGAAAAGCGTCATTGGCGCAACAGATGATTGAACCGAAGCCCAGCGCGATAAATTCGCGGATCAATTCCCGCGTATCCGCCTTCCAAATTGGAAAAATGCCCTTCAAATCAAGTTGCGCCAGGTTTTGTTCGCGCCAGCGCTTGAGGTCTTCCAGAAAAATATCACCGAAGGCCAGGCGCGTCACCCCCTGCGCTTTGTAGGCCAGCAAATGTTCCTTCATTTTTGCCGAGTATTCGTCGTTGGAACCGTTCTGGCTGACGAACATTTTTTGCAGCGGCAGCCCGATGGCGCGGGCTTGCATCTCAAGCAATTCCACGCGCACACCGTGCATGGAGACGCGTTGAAACTGTTCGTTGCAGGTGGTCAGCAGCGATACAATTTCATACTTGTCCTCCGCCATTACCCGGTGCAAGGCCAGCGCGGAATCTTTTCCGCCACTCCAGCAAAAGACGATCTTTTCTTTTTTCTTCATTTCCTCTTTCGTTTTGCCCGCGACGCCGGGTGCCGGGCCGAAGAGCATGGCGAGGATATGTCATGGCGAGCCTCTTTATCAAGTTCGCCGAACCGAAGTTCAAACTGTCGCCAGACAGGCGACAGTTGCCGGTGCGATGCGTGATTGGCTGTTCAAGCCCGTTTCAACCGGACCATCACCACGGTGCATTGCGAGCCGTCCGGACTGATGAATTCGTATTCACCAAAGCTTGCGGGAATAAGGCAGGCTTGCAAAAATTCAATGGTGGTCTGGAGGGCGGGATTTGTCTTGGAACGAATGATGACGGACTTGCCCGCCGTGACGGTCGGCACTTGCAGGTAACGCCCCTCCGTGCTGTGCGTCATCGGCTTGCTGAACACAAATCGTTCGATCTCGAACGGCATCTCGTCCAGCGTTGTGAAACGATCCATGCGCGTGTCGCCGTCGCCGCTCACCACTACGGGGCGGGCGCGGAGATGTTCCCGGACGTATTTTTCGCGGCGCCACTTGTTGTTTCGGAACGAGTGTTCAAGATGCACTTTCATGGGGGGCGCGGTCATGCTTTTCGCCTTGTCGTCCCAGGTGTGCCGGGCGAAGTCATAGGTGAAAAACGAATATTCCGTGCCGGCCACGCTGGGGCCGGTGTCCATTTCCAGAATCATCTGGTTGCCGCCGTGGCCGTGTTCGGTGCCGGGCGGAATCAGGAACAGGTCGCCGACGTTGGTGGGCCAGCGGCAGACGAATTTCTGCCAGTCAAAGGCTTTCTTGTTGTTGGAGTCGCGGCAAAGGTGCTCGTATTCCTCGAGATTGGCCGTTTCCTTGAATCCCATCATGGTGCCGGCGTCCTTGTAGGCTTCGACAATATAATAGGTCTCGTAACGCCCGAACGGCTCGTTGAAATTCCTCCTGACGTAATCAGTGTCGGGGTGGTTGTGGATGGGCATGCTGCCGCGTTCGTAAGGCACCGGGTCCTTAAAGTAACCGTCATCGAGCCAGACTTGCAGGGGAAGGAGGTCCGGGAATTCCCGATGCACCGTTTCACCGACCAATTGCACGGGACGCTGCATGATGTTCTGGCACGGCATGTTCAACGTCGCCCGGCCCACATCGACAAGGATGCCCAGTTCGATGCCGGCCAGTTCGTTCCACGCCATGTTTTCCAAACCGGGAATCTCATCGTAAATTTCCTTGAACCGGTAGGAACCCCACGGGCCGGGTTGGGTGATCTTGACCTGCTTGATCGGTTGCCGGACCAGTTCGTCAATGATCGTGTTGTAAGCGGCGGACGGCACAAGCTTGAGCTGCCCCGCGTCCACCGCCTCCAGGTAATAATTCATCCGCGCGAAGGCTTGTTTCTTCTGCTTGAGCAGCAGATAAAAATCGCAGTAGTAATACTTCTTCCAGGCATAGGCGGCGGAGGGGTCTTCCCGTCCGAAAGTGACCAGCTTGCCGTCCCACATCTGCCACAACAACGGTTGCATGGTGAAATCGGCGTAAAACCGCAAGTCAAACAAATTCTCAAGGGCCGCCAGATCCGCCCCGGGCCCCAGAATGATAACCGCCCCGGCCCCGGCCGCAGGCAGGGCGGACAGGCGGGCGCGCAAGGCCTTGATTTTCCCGGCGTCAAGGATGTCCTCCAAACTTCCGGTGCGGTTGACGCGGCCGAACGAAGGATCATCCGTCACATAGGGCTGGCGGTAATTCTCAATCTCCGCCTCCGGTTTGTACAATCCCATGGCCGAAATGATTTCCAACGAAACGCCTTGGGCCTTGGCGGCGTCGAGGAGGCCGGATTTCAGGCGCGCCCAATCGACGCCATACCAGCCGTCCAGGGCGGCGATGGCGGGTTTGCCCGGTTTCTTTTTTTCACCAAGCAATTTGACGATGTGGCTGACCACGGTTGAAGTGCCGCACACGACCGATTCCTGGACATGGAGCGGGAGTGCGACATGGTTGGTGGCGTTCTTTCGGTACTCGTATAAGGGCATGGGGATGGATATTAGGCGATGGGGGCAGTATCGCGCAATAAATCTGTTTTCAAAAAAAAATTCCCCTGTATTTTCGTCCGGATTCGGATATATTCCGGGGATAAATGCTATCCCATGGTTTAATCGCTTACGGCCGACGAGTGACTATCGGCGCCCTGCTTTTCTGTTCAGCCATGCAGACGGGGAGTTTTAACGCCTCGGCCGGGGATGCCGCCCAATTGATTTCCGTTCTGGTCACGAATGGCACACGAATCATGCCAAGGACGATATTCACCCAGACTTGGACCATCCATAATACCGGAACCACCACTTGGACGCCCACCGCAGCCGGTTACACCTTGAATATGGTTGGCACGGACTATCTGGGAGCCGTGCCGTTTACCGCCAATACTGACGGCTCTTGGTATCAGGTTTGCGCATGGATCAACAGCGGCCAATCCGTCGCGCCAGGGGCGCAAGCCACCTTCAGCATGAGTTTCATCGCGCCGGAAACCGCCGGCTCTTATACCGACGCCTTCCAGTTGGTCAGCGCCAGCAGCGTCGCCTTCGGCCCGGATGTCACCGTGCAGATCACCGTCCCGGCATACGGCTCAACCAACCAGTATGATCGGGCCAAAGCCGTTTCCTACGCCAACAACTATGCCGGTTACGTATGCAGCGACGGCTATTATTGGACGAACGGTTCCAACTTTGGTTACTACGGCCCCCATACGACGGTTCCGAACATCACCGGTGATGATTGCGCGCATTTCGTCTCGTCCTGCATTGGTCGTCAGTCGAGTCAATGGGGTGGCGGACTTAACATTCCCACCAGGGTATCGCCCACCTATGGCGAACCCGGTGCCTCGCACCTTGTCGTTACCGACCTGATCGCGCCGGGTTATGCCGTCGAGGTGTCTTCGTTGAGCAGCCTGTCCCCTGGGGACATCGTCGGCTGGAACTGGTATGGTGACACCAACATCAACGATCTCAGTCATGTCACCTTCTATCTGGGCAACGGCCTGCTCGCTTCCCACGCCGATTCTGCGCTGGACGTTTCCGCAACCACATACTACGGAAATTACGTGCGTCATCTGATACACATTTACGACTCCCCAACCCTCACCACGACCGTGTCGGGAACGAATATGGTTCTATCTTGGGGCACCAACTGGGCCGGTTACAATTTGTATTCGTCCACCTCGCTTTCCCCTTCGAACACATGGACCAAGGTGTCAAAAACCCCTTTCACCGCTGGAGTGCTGAAAGTGCTGACCAACGCCATGTCCCAAACCGCCACCTTTTATTGCCTCCGAAATCCCTGATTTCGCCTCTTTTCGGCAAATTCGCGCGTGACGGCTCCCAGTCTTGGTGTATTTTTACCGGACTGTGACGACCGCCGACGCCATCAAACTCCTGGAAGATTTTCGCGCAGGCAAAGTGGCCTTGCCCGCCGCGCTCCAAGCCTTTCAAGCCCCGCCCGTCATCGACCTCGGCTTTGCCCAGGTCGATACTCATCGCGCCCTGCGCAAAGGTTTTGCCGAGGTCATCTATGGCGCCGGCAAGACCGGCCCGCAAATCGTCAAGATCGCCGCCGAGATTCTCAAGCGGGAAGACCGGCTCCTCATCACCCGCGTTTCCCCCAACCAGGCGCGTCTGGTGAAAAAAAAGTTCAAAACCGCCGTCGTCCATGCTGTCGCCCGTTGCGTCACCATTGAAAAAAAATCCGGTCCCAAACGCCCCGGCACCATTGCCGTCATCTCCGCCGGAACGAGCGACCTGCCCATCGCGGAGGAAGCCGTGGTCACCGCCGAAATCATGGGGAACCGCGTGGAACGAATTTACGATGTGGGGGTGGCCGGGCTGCACCGGCTGCTGAACAAATTGGACGCCATCCGCCGCGCCCACGTCATCATTGTGGTCGCCGGGATGGAAGGCGCGTTGCCCAGCGTCGTGGCCGGGTTGGTCAGCCGGCCCGTCATCGCGGTGCCGACCAGTTCCGGTTATGGGGCCAACCTTGGGGGGTTGACTCCGTTGTTAAGCATGCTCAATAGTTGCGGCAGCGGCGTGACGGTGGTCAATATCGACAACGGTTTTGGAGCCGGCTACGCGGCCAGCCAGATCAACGCCCTCAGTTCCGGTGGAATATGAAAACACTTTATCTCGACCTTTTCAGCGGCATCAGCGGCGACATGATGATGGGCGCCCTCCTGGATGTGGGGCTGGATTTCGACCATCTCACGAGCGAGTTGAACAAGCTGCACCTTGACGACTATCACCTCCATGTTTCCCGCGCCAAACGCGCCCAAATTGAAGGGGTGAAATTTGACGTCCACCTTGGCCATCATGCCGCCAAGAAAGACCACGAGCACGAACACGGCCATTCCCATCATCACGAACATGAACACGAACACGGCGACGGGCACGAGCACGAGCACGGACGAAACCACGCTGAAATAAAACAACTCATCCAGAAAAGCGAACTCTCGGAATGGGTGCGCGAAAAAGCGGTGGCCGTGTTCAACCGCGTGGCGGTGGCCGAGGGCAAAATTCACGGGCAATCGCCCGATGAGGTTCATTTTCACGAAGTCGGCGCGGTTGATTCTATTATTGACATCGTTGGAGCCTGCATCGGTCTGGAGTTTTTGGGCAAACCGCGCGTCCTGGCCAGCCAGCCGACGGAAGGCACCGGCTGGATTGATTGCGCGCACGGGCGTTTTCCCATTCCCGCCCCGGCCACCCTCGCCATCCTGGCCGCGCGCGGAGTGGCGTTGACCCAATGCGAAGTCCCCCATGAGCTGATCACCCCCACCGGCGCCGCCTTGCTGGCCGAGTTTGCGGGGGAATTCGGCCCGATGAGAAACTTCCGCCCGGACCGGATCGGCTTCGGACTGGGCCTGCGCGACAACCCTACCCGCCCCAATGTCCTCCGCGCCATCCTTGGTCAGACCAGCGCCATCCTGGAACACGATTGGGAAAGCGACACCATCGCCGTCCTGGAAACAAATCTGGACGACGCCACCCCGGAAATTCTCGGCCAGTTCATGGAATCCGCCCTCGCCGCCGGCGCTCTGGATGTCACTTACGCGCCCGCGCACATGAAAAAAAACCGGCCCGGATTTCTATTGACAGTGCTTTGCGCGGAAGAGGACGCCGACAAATTCAGCGAAATGATCCTGCGCCACACCACCGCCTTCGGGGTTCGCCGCCATTTGGCGGAGCGGCGCAAATTGCGGCGCGAATTTCAGGTGGCGCGAACTTCCTTCGGGGATGTCACCATGAAAATCGGACGGCTCGACGGCAATATTCTGCAAGCCGCGCCCGAATTTGAATCGTGCCGGAAATTGGCCAAACAAAAAAACCTGCCCTTAAGGCAGGTTTATGAGGCAGCCATCGCCGCCTGGAACAACGCGGGTTGATCCGCGCCCGGAACGGCCCGGCGTTACGCCGGGGTTCCGCCCATCGGATATTCCGTCTTGGTCACAATGCCGGGTTGCGGGATCGGGTATTTTCCGTTGGCGTCCGGCATCAGCGGAGCCGGGCCGTCCATCGTCATGGACGCCACGTTCGGCGCGTATTCATGCTCATCATTGAGCATCTGGTCAAAGGTGATTTCCTGGCCGGTATGAGCCGCCCATCGGCCCATGGACGACACTACGCTCGCCTCCACTCCCCGCTTCACTTCGTTGTAAGGCTTGTTATCGCGGATGGCATCGACCAAATCATTCCATTCATTGACATAGGGATTGGCCTCGTCCCCTCCGACTTTGGAAGTCCAAATCAATTGTTTGTGATCTTCATGCTGGCCACGAAAAGTCGAGGAAGGCATGCCGCAGTCCGCATTTTTAGAGACCACCGCATAACCGTTGCTGCCGTGGGCGTAACTCGCGTAAAGATCGTTGCACCCGAATATGCAACGTCCTTCCATCAGCATCTTGGTTCCGTCGGCAAATGTGTATTCCGCCGCGTAACTGTCAAAGTTTTGATCAACATCATCCCCCCGGTAATGGCGTCCGCCCAGCGACTGCACCTTCACCGGCCACGCATTTTTCATCCAGCAAAGATGGTCGATAATGTGAATGTTGAAATCGTTGTAACATCCGCCGCTGGCCCAGATGAAACTGTGAAAACGCTGAATCTGATAGCCGACTTCCGTGATGTTCGCCGGCTTGCGCGGTGAAAAACACGCCGCCACCGGCTCGCCCACCCGGTAACCCCGCATCAAAACAATTTCGCCGATTTCCCCGCCGTGAATGCGATCCGCCAACTCCTGCATCGCCCGGCTGTGACGCGACATCAACCCGACCCCGACCTTAAGCCCCTTGGCGCTGGCATCCTCGCCCAACTTGATCATCCGCCGCGAAGTCGGACCGTCCGCCGTCAACGGCTTTTCCATGAACACATTCAAACCCTTTTCAATGGCGTAGGCAAAATGCACCCAGCGGAAAGCCAGCGGAGTGGTCAAAATCACAATATCGCCCGGCTTCAGGTAATCCATCGCTTTTTTATAGCCGTCAAACCCGACAAACCTCCGCTCAGGGGGGACGTCCATGCGATCGGTATAATCCCGATTCAACCCCTCATAGCTGCTCTTGAGCTGGTTCTCAAAAATATCCGCCATCGCCACCAGTTTCACCGGTCCGCGTTTGACCCCCATGGCCTGCCCGGCAGCGCCCGTGCCGCGTCCTCCGCAACCGACCAGCGCCACTTGCAATGTGTCATCTCCGGCAGCATGGACGTAAGGCACGGCCACGCTGGCCAGGGCGGAAATTGCCGCCACCCGGCCGGTTGTTTTGATGAATTCACGCCGCGAGGTCAGGGAAAAATTTTGTTCATTCATAATCATTATTGTATCACTTTGATGCTTGTAACCGGAATGACATTCAAAATATCTCAATTTGGCAAGCATTTACGCGCGCCTGAAACCCGCGTCGCCGCGCGCCCCCCTAAAAAAAATTCACGGCGCAATCAGAGTCGTGGCAACGCTTTCCACGAGCGGCGCCGGATCGTGCAAACCGCCTTTGACCATCGCTTGGGCCACGGTGAATTTGTCGCCAAACCCCTTGCCCGCTCCCCAGCCGCAGTAAGGATTGCCGTAAAGTTGGTACCCTTGTGCCAGCAATTGAGTGACCGTGTTGTCCAATGAAACCCAATCCGACCCGGTGACAGTTTTATATTCGGCAATTTTCATGGAAACATAGAGCATCAACCGACCCAAAGAAGGAAAGCCCAAACTTCCAAAACCGCGGATGATGGATGCGGGGGGCGGTGTTGGAATTTTGGCAATCGTTTCAGGACCGGCCCTCACCCGGCGGTTTTATCGAGAGCCGGATAATCGGTGTAGCCTTTGGCGCCCGGCCCGTAAAAGGTGGATGGGTCCGGCTGATTAAGCGGGGCGTTTTGGCGAAAACGTTCAGGCAGGTCGGGATTGGCCAGAAACAGCACGCCAAACGCAACCGCGTCGGTCTCTCCCGCCGCCAGCACTTGATTGGCGGTGGCCTGGGTGAATTTTTCATTGGCAATGTAGCTGCCGCCAAAAGCCGCTTTTAACTGCGGGCCGATGCGCTTTTCCCCCAGCGATTCCCGGGCGCAGATAAAGGCAATGCGCCGTTTGCCCAATTCACCGGCCACATACCCAAACGTGGCCAGCGGATTGGAATCGCCCATGTCATGGGATTCGCCGCGCGGGGCCAGATGCATTCCCACACGATTTGCATCCCAGACGGACAGGACGGCGTCGGTGACTTCGAGCATGAGCCGGGCGCGGTTTTCAATCGGACCGCCGTAGGCGTCCGTGCGATGATTGGTCTTGTCCTGAAGAAATTGATCGAGCAGGTAGCCGTTGGCCCCATGAATTTCCACGCCGTCAAATCCGGCCAACTGCGCGTTTTCCGCCCCTTTGCGATAGGCCTCGACCACGCCGGGAATTTCACTCAATTCCAAGGCGCGAGGCGTGACAAACGGTTTCAACGGACGGACCAGACTGACATGCCCGGTGGCGGCGATGGCGCTGGGGGCCACCGGCAACGCGCCATTCAAAAACATGGGGTCTGAAATGCGCCCAACATGCCAGAGTTGAAGCAAAATGCGTCCGCCCGCCTTATGAACCGCCTCGGTAACCCGGCTCCAGCCTTTCACTTGCGCGGAGGACCAGATTCCAGGAGTATCCGCGTAACCCACCCCCATGGGCGTGATCGAAGTTGCCTCGGAAATCATCAGGCCGGCCGAGGCGCGCTGGGCGTAGTATTCGGCCATCAACTCATTGGGAATGCGTTCGACTCCGGCGCGCGCGCGGGTCAGAGGAGCCAGGACAATGCGGTTGGGAAGGTTCCAAGCGCCGATGCGAATAGGATCAAATAAGGAAGGCATACTCATTCTTGACAAACCGGTGGATGAAGTTGTTTTCATTCTCCGTCCGCATCATAGTCTGCCTTGGTTTAAATGAGCCATCTTTTTTCGATGCAATCATGCTATCGGGGCCGGCTGGCCCCGTCGCCGACCGGCTTGCTCCACCTTGGCCATGCCCGCACTTTTTGGACGGCGCAACAACGCGCGGTTGCCGCCGGAGGAAAAAAGATTTTTGGGGACATTGTGATCTGGCGCCACGATGGCGCGCCCTCCTATCAATTGGCCGTGGTGGCCGACGATGCCGCCATGCAAATCACCCGAAGTCGTGAGAGGGGCGGACTTGCTTGTTTCGACCGCCCGGCAGATATTGCTTTATCGCGCCTTGGATTTGAGGCCGCCGGCATTTTATCATTGCCCGCTCCTGACAGGCAAAGACGGCAGGCATCTGGCCAAGCGGGATGCCGCTTTGAGCTTGCACACTCTGCGCGATCAGAGTCTTGCCCCGGAAACAATCCGCCAATCTTGGTGACCGGACACAGTAATGGATGAAGAATATAAATGGCTGCCGACCGGCGAAGCCGCCATCACGGAGATGCTGGGCGCGATCAAAAACGCCACGCAATCGATCCGGCTGGAGATGTATATGTTTCGCGCCGGCTCGCTGGCTGACGAATTTCGCGATGCCCTGCGTCAGGCCCGCAAACGGGGCGTCTCCGTGCGTGTGTTGATTGATGCAATCGGCTCCGCTTACCTGACCGACCACTTCTGGCACACCTGCCGGGAAATCGGGGTGGAAGTCCGCTGGTTCAATCCCATCAGTCTGCACCAGATTTTTATCCGGGATCACCGGAAACTGTTCGTCTGCGACGACTCGGTCGCCATGGTCGGCGGCTGCAATATCGCCAACGAATACCGGGGCGACGGGATCAAGGCCGGCTGGCGCGATCTCGGATTGCTGGTTCGGGGGACCCTGGTGCGGGAATTGGCGGCCGCGTTCGATGAGATGTTTTCCTGCGCCGATTTCAAACACAAACCGTTCACCCGATTACGAAAATCGCGCCGGCAAAAAACGGTCACGGTGCCGGAGGCCAGGCTTTTGCTGGGCGCGCCGGGACGGAATAACATCATCAAACGATCCTTGCTGGCCGACCTCCAAAATGCCGGGGAAGTATCAATCATAACGCCCTACTTTGTGCCGCCGTGGAAAATACGAATGCAATTGAGACGTCTGGCCCGCAAGGGCGCGAAAGTGCGCCTCATCCTGCCGGGCAAGAGCGATCTGACCGTCATGCGCATGGCCGCCCAAAGTTTTTACCGCCGGTTTCTGCGCGCAGGCGTCAGCGTTTATGAATATCAACCCCAAATCCTGCACGCTAAATTATTCATCATTGATGACGCCGTTTATGCCGGTTCGGCCAACCTCGACGCCCGGAGCCTCAACATCAATTATGAACTGCTCATCCGTTCCACCCAGCCCCGTCTCGTGAGCGAAGCGCGGGAGATTTTTGATTCCTTTTTGAACCAATCCAAACAAATAGAAGCGACAAGCTGGCGCCGGTCACGGACGTTTCTCAACCGGGTGAAAGCGCGGATCGCCCGTTTTCTGGTCGCGCGGCTGGACTCTTTTTTTGCCCGGCGTCAATTGCGCTGGTGGAAAATAAGCCTGAAAAAAGTGAAAGCGGCGGAGAAACACAAAACCGTCGGCAGCCAGCCTTAGGAGCCGTCAAACTGCGTCTTAGCCGCCTTTATTTATTTCCACCGTCTTACTTCGCCAGCGCCACCAGATAACGCTGGAGACGCCCCCCCTGCTCCGGCGATTTTTGTTGTGTGTATATCTGGTGCAGGTTGGCGCAAATACGCAAAAGAATCCGCCGTGAACTGACCGGCGAAAGACAGCTTTCGTCAAAGCGCTGACGCAGTTGCACCATGTGCTTTATGCAATCGCCCTTCGTCATCAGCCGTCCGCCGCGAAACGGGTCCACATAAATCTCGGCGCGGCTCGATTGGAAGCGGCATAGAAAATAGCCCGGCAACCCGATGCCCGCCACCGGCAGCCGCAACCGCCGCGCCACCAGCAAATAAACGAGGCTCAAACTGACGGGATTCCCAATGCGCCGATCCAGCACACTGCTGAGATAGCTGTTGGCCGGATCGTAAAAATTATACTCATCCCCCGTGAATTTTAATTCCCGGAAAAGATAATCATTGATGGTCTTGATGATTTCCACCGGGCTGCCGTTTAAATCCAGCCGATCCCGCAACTCGCCCGCGAACTGGTCAAGCCAGGCGCTATAGGCCTCCAGATTGATTTCCGGGTATTGGGTTCGGGAAAGAAGCAGGGTGCTTTGTTCCAAATCGAAGTCCTCACCCTGATTCAAACAAAAGGCCAGCAATTGCGTGTCCGCGTCCTGCCGCGCAAAATAACTAATGATCTCCCGGACGCGGCGGCGCAGAACCGGGTCGTCGCTCAAAAGGTGTTCGCGCAGCCAAGGAACGCTGGCCGGGCCGTAAGAGATGATTTTGTCGTGGACAGTGTGATAAATATTCCGGTCGTCATCAGCCAGCAAACTGACCAAAGCACTCCTCTGCTTTGCTTCGAGTTTTCCTGATGATGTTGCGAACGGCAAATTCATAGGACATGCGCATGGTCGCAGAAAACCCTCCCAACTTCAAGAAAGAAACGAGAAATGGCCGCCTTTTTTTCGTTCCCGGCCAAGGATCGGGCCTGGCTGTCACAAAAATCCGGCCTTTGGCGGTGGCAAATTTTGCCGGGGCGTGTTATAGTCTTCTGACAAGCAACGTTTCAGGAAAAATCGGTCTAATACTATGCAAATCGCAAAACAACTGGCGCTTTTTGTGGAAAATCGGCCTGGCACCCTGGCCCGTATTTGCGCGGCTTTGAGCGCGGCCAAAATTAATATTTACGCCATCTCCACCAGCGACACGGTGGATCATATCGTGGTGCGCATGGTGGTGAGCGATCCGGTCAAAGCGCTTTTCGTGTTTGAGGAACACGGCTCATTGGCGGTGGAAGACGATGTCCTGATGATAACCGGGGACAATAAACCCGGTTCGCTCGCCACCCTGGCCGGCAAACTGGCGAACGCGAAAATCAACATCGAATACGCCTACTGTGCCACGCCGCCGGACGCGAAAAAAGGATTGCTCATCATGCGCGTGTCGAATGTGAAGAAGGCGCTCAAGGTTCTGAATACTTGACGCCCGATTTCCCGCGCCGGTTTGCCGCCTATCCGCTGCGCAGGAATTCGCCCGCCACCCAGTCGGCGTAACGCAGACCCTGCGGGGTCAATTGAAAACGGATCGCGTCCAGCCTGCCGTAGCCCAATTCGATCATGCGATGGATTTCGCCCGCCCACTCCTGCTGGAGATCAAAACCGGTTCGCTCCCGGAACAGGGCCAGCGGCCAGCCGGCAGTCATGCGCAAACCGAAAGCGGCGATTTCCCCGGCGCGAGCCAGCGGTGCCAATTCTTCGGTGGATTCGATGGCGCGCCGGCCTTCTTCCAAAAGGTCGCAATACATCGCGGTGTTGGACCAGTTTTTGGTCCGGGCGCCGCGCACGTAACCCGACGCGGAAGGTCCCAGGCCGTGAAAGGAGCCGCCCCGCCAGTAGTTGATATTATGCTGGCAGGCATGATCCGGCGTCTCGGCCGGCGCGGGCGAAAGGTGGCGGGCGAAGTTCGCCACTTCGTATTGTTGGAATCCGGCCCGGGCGGCGGCGGCGAGCAATTCGTCATACATGGCGCAGGCCAATTCCTCGTCGCGGGCTATCCGCCCGGCTTGCAATTGCTTGAACAAGGGGGTGTCGTCCTCGTAAATCACCTCGTAAGAGGAAAGATGCTCGCTGCCGAGAGCCACCGCCTCGGCCAATGTCCGGCGCCACATCTCCATGGTCTGGCCGGGAATGGCGAACATCAAATCGATGTTCAAATTGTCGAAACCGGCGGCGCGCAAAATATCGAACGATTTGAAAATCATTTCGCGGCTGTGAATCCGCCCCAGCCGCTCCAGCAACGCCGCGTCAAATGATTGCACCCCCATGGAAACACGGTTGACGCCCCAATCGCGCAACAGCCGCGCCTTGTCGGCGGAAACGGTCGCCGGATTGCACTCCACCGTCCATTCCGCCGCGCCCAGCAGATGGAGGCGTTCCATGGCGCGGAAAACGCGCTCCCATTGTTGCAGGGTCAGGAGCGATGGCGTGCCGCCGCCGAAGAAAACAGCGCGCGGGCGCAACTCGGACGCGACCAATTCCATTTCGCGGATCAATCCGCCGACATAACGATTGATCAGGGCGCCGTCACCGGCCTCGGAATAAAAGGCGCAGTAGCCGCACTTTTTGGCGCAGAACGGCACATGCACATACAAATTGCGGACTGGCGAGTCGTCCATTATTAAATAATTTTACAGGTTCCGAGACCGCGCGTAAACATAACCGTTGCAACCAAATAATGATACGACAAATCGTTGTGGCTCAAGCCTTGGAAGCGTCGTTCTTGCATTGTGCGCCCGGATTATTCATCTTAATCGCATATGAGCAATCAGTTTCGTACCGAATCCGACTCGATGGGTCCCATGCAAGTTCCGTCCACCGCTTATTACGGCGCGCAAACGGCCCGGGCCATCGAAAATTTCCCCATCAGCAAACTGCGCTTTCCGCGCCCTTTCATCCGCGCCCTCGGTCTGATTAAAAAGAACGCCGCGCTGACCAACGAGGAGCTGGGCGGACTCAAACCCGAAATCGCTGCCGCCATTGTCAAGGCGGCCCAGGAAGTGGCCGACGGCAAGTGGGACGGCGAATTCGCCATTGATATTTTCCAAACGGGTTCGGGCACTTCGACGAACATGAACGCCAACGAGGTCATCGCCAATCGCGCCATCGAATTGCTTGGCGGCAAGATCGGCGAAAAATTGGTTCACCCCAACGACCACGTCAATCGCGGACAATCCAGCAACGACGTCATCCCCACCGCCATGCATGTGGCGGCCCTCGACGGGATTGAAAATTCTCTCATCCCGGCCCTGACGGAATTGCAGGCGGCTTTGGCGGCAAAAGCCAGGGAATTTCACGACGTGCTCAAAATCGGACGCACTCATTTGCAGGATGCGACCCCTATCCGGCTTGGTCAGGAATTCGGCGGCTACGCCAGCCAGGTCCAACACGGCATCGCCCGGTTGCGCGCCGCGCAAAAAAATCTGGGCGAACTGGCGTTGGGCGGCACCGCTGTCGGCACCGGCATCAACACCCCCCCCACTTTCGCCAGGCTCACCATCGCGCGCCTGTCCAAGGAAACCGGCCTTGCCATGTGCGAGGCGCCCAACCATTTTGAGGCGCAAGGCGGCAAAGACGCCGTGGTGGAAGCATCCGGGGCGCTCAAAACCGTCGCCGTCAGCCTGATAAAAATCGCCAACGACATCCGTTTCCTCGGCTCCGGTCCGCGCCTCGGCCTGGGCGAGCTGCAATTGCCTGCGACGCAGCCCGGCTCTTCCATCATGCCCGGCAAAGTGAACCCGGTGATGTGCGAAATGCTTTTGCAGGTTTGCACGCAGGTCTTGGGCAACGACACCTCAATCACGTTTGCGGGGAGTTTCGGGAATTTCGAGTTGAACGTCATGATGCCCGTCATGACCCACAACCTTCTCGAAGCCATCGAACTGCTGTCCAAAGGCAGTCAGGTATTCGCCCGCCGCTGCGTCAGCGGTCTGGAAGCCAACCGGGAAAAATGCAACAGCAACCTGGAATTGAGTCTTTCCAACTGCACCATCCTCGCGCCGGTCATCGGTTACGACAAGGCGGCGAAAATCGCCAAGGTGGCCTTCCAGACCAATCGCACCATCCGGCAGGTCGCCCTCGAAACCTCCGGGTTGGACAAAGCCAGGCTGGATGAGTTGCTGGACCCGGCCAAGCAAACCTAACCGCGCCCTGGCGCGGATGGATGAAGTCATGGGGACAATCCGGCCGGCAGAGGCCGGATTGTCGTGGAGTCCGGGTGGACCCAAAACATTTTGCATTGTTGTCCGGCTGTACTGATGTGTTGTAATTGACGCGTAGAAATGTCTGACCTATTTCCAAAGTGGACCAATAATCTGCCGCGCAATATCATCATTGGCGCCCTTCTCGCCAGCACAGCCGTCACCGCCGGGGTCGGTTATTATTTCACGCCCAAATACACCCGGGCCGGTTACCAGCCGATTCAATCCGTCGCTTTCCCCCACGACGCGCATGTGACCCAATTGGGACTCGATTGCCGTTACTGCCACAGCGGCGTCGAAAAGTCGTGGTATTCCAACATCCCCGCCACCTCGGTCTGCATGAATTGCCACAACCAGGTGTTAAAAGATGACGAGCGACTGGCGGCGGTGCGGGAAAGCGCGGCCACGGGCAAACCGATCCCGTGGGTGCAGATTCATAAATTGCCGGACTACGTCTATTTCAACCACGCCGTCCATGTGAACCGCGGCGTCAGTTGCGTCGAATGTCACGGCCAGATCAACCGCATGGATGAATCTTACCATGCCAAACCGTTGAGCATGTCTTTTTGTCTGGACTGCCATCGCGACCCCGCCCAACACCTGCGGGCGTTGGATAAAATCACCGATCTGGATTGGAAAGCGCCAAACGAGGACATGCAACGGGCCGGCGGACGGAAGCTCGCCCATGATTGGCATGTTCAATCGCTGCAAAATTGCTCGACCTGCCACCGATGAAAACGATTCCTCCATCCTGTCCCGGGCCGGAAACAGGCCCGAGGTATTGGCGCAGTTTGGATCAACTGGCCAACACCCCGGAATTCCGCCAATGGGCGGAACGCGAATTTCCGGCCGGCGCGGATGACTTGAGGGACCCGCTTTCCCGCCGCAGTTTCGTCAAAATCATGTCGGCTTCTTTTCTGCTGGCCGGCTTGGGCGCGACCGGCTGCCGCCGCCCGGTTGAGAAGATTTATCCCTTTGCCAAAATGCCGGAGAATTACGTTCACGGCGTCCCGCAGTATTTTGCGACCGCCATGCCAACGCGCCGCACGGCCATCCCCCTGCTGGCAAAGTCCCACGAGGGCCGGCCCGTGAAAGTCGAGGGCAATCCCGATCATCCCGACAGCAACGGCGGCACCGATGCTCTGGCGCAAGCTTCCATTCTCGGTCTTTACGATCCGGATCGCGCCATGCGTTTCGCCCGCAATGGTTCGGGCGAAAGCCGCCAGGCTGCCTTGGACGCCCTGACCTTCATTTCAAAAAACCTGGGGGATGGCGCCGGGCTGGCTTTTCTGCTCGAACAAAGCAGCTCCCCTTCCCGCTCGCGACTGCAACAGGCCATTTCTGAAAAATTTCCCAAGGCAAGCTGGCATATCTATGAGCCGGTCGATCTCGATTTGCCGCGTCGAGCCGCGTCGCTCAGTCACAACAGCCCGGTCGGGCCTTTTTACAAGCTGGACGAGGCGTCGGTGATTCTTGCCCTGGACTGCGATTTTATCGGCAGCGAGGAAAATTCTGTCAATAACATCCGCCGCTTCGCCCAAGGCCGTCATTTGGACGGCAGGAAAAGCCCGATGAGCCGGTTGTACGCGGTGGAAAGTCTTTTCACCCTGACCGGCGCCAACGCCGACCATCGTTTGCGCGTCGCTCCCAGCCTGCTCGTCCCGCTGCTGGCCCGTCTGGCGCTCAACATTCTGGATCCGTCCGACATGGATTCGCAATTGAATGAGCTGGCCGCCCCGGCCCAGGCCCATGACGACTGGATTATTCCCTGCGCCACGGACCTCAAAGCCCATCCCGGCAAAAGCCTGGTCATGGGCGGCTACCGTCTGCCGCCCGCCGCGCATTTGCTGGTGGCGGCAATGAACGAGGCGCTGGGATCTGTCAATCATACTCTCGAATACCATCCGGTTCAGTCGTCCGCGGAAGGGACGATTGCCGAGTTGGCCGGCGCGCTCAACGCCGGACAGGTTCAAACCCTGGTCATTCTCGGCGGCAATCCCGCCTACAACGCGCCCGTTGACTTGAACTGGCCGCAAGCGCAAGCCAAAGCGGGAATGGTTATCCGCCTCGGTAACTACGAAGACGAAACTTCATGGAACGCCGCCTTGCACCCCGACCGTCAATGGGATTTGCCGGCGGCCCATTATCTCGAAGCCTGGGACGACGCCCGCACCGCAGACGGCTCCGTCGTGCCAATTCAGCCGCTGATTGAACCCTTGTTTGGCGGTTTGACCGAATTGGAGGTGCTCGCCACCATCGGCGGCCTTTCCCCAACCAGCCCGTATGAAATCGTCCGTCAAACCCATCGCAAAATGAGCGGGGACGACGAAAACAGTTGGCGAAAATTTCTGCATGACGGTTTTCTGGCCGGCAGCGCGTCGGCAAAAGCGGTGGTGCAATATGATCCGGCGGCGTTGGGGCAGGCATTGGATCAGATCAAATCAGATGGTTCCGTAGCGACCAGCGCCAGGCTGGATGTGATTTTTTACCGGGATGCGAAGGTGGACGACGGACGCTACAACAACAACGGCTGGTTGCAGGAATTGCCCGATCCGGTGACAAAATTGACTTGGGACAACGCCGTTTTGATCAGCCCGAAAACCGCCAGGGACCTGGGTGTTTTCACGGAACGTCTTCGTCAGAGCCAGCAGTTTTTCAATTGCGTCGTCGAAATCAAACTGGGTGGCCGCTCCATTCGCGGCCCGGTTTGGGTACAGCCCGGCATGGCCGACAACACCGTCGGACTGGCCTTGGGCTACGGACGACAAAAAACCGGACGGGTCGGCGCCGGCACGGGTTTCAATGCTTATGCCATCCGCGGCAGCAACGCGCTCCATTACGCATCCGGGGCCGAACTGGTCAAAATCAGCGGCACGAGCTACGAACTGGCCAACACCCAAAGCCACTGGCACATGGAGGGCCGCCCGATCGTGCGCGAAGCCAATCTGGATCAGTTCCGGCGGGACCCGGCCTTTGCCAAAAGGATGCGGCCGGAATTGCCGGCCAACTCCGGCTCGCTTTATCCCAATCCGCTGGATGAGACGAAAAAAAACGCCCTGCATCAATGGGGCATGTCGATTGATTTAAACCGGTGCGTTGGCTGCTCCGCCTGCATGATCGCCTGCCAAAGCGAAAACAATATCCCGATTGTGGGCAAGGATATGGTCGGCAAAAGCCGTGAAATGCACTGGATCCGCATTGACCGCTATTACGCCGGACCGGAAAAAAATCCGGACGAGGAACCGCAAGCCGTTATGCAGCCAATGCTCTGCCAGCACTGCGAAATGGCTCCTTGCGAAAGTGTTTGCCCGGTCAACGCCACCTCGCACGACGACGAGGGTTTGAACGTCATGACCTACAACCGGTGCGTCGGCACGCGCTATTGTTCAAACAACTGCCCGTATAAGGTCCGGCGTTTCAATTTTTTCGATTACAACCGCCGCCCGCTCAATCATCTTTACCAAAGCCCGCTCGTCATGACCACGGACGGCGAATGGGAACTGTGGCGCTGGCTCAAGAACCCGGACAAAGGCAATCTGCCGGAAGACGAATGGCAACTGGCCCGGCTGGTGAAAAACCCGGATGTCACCGTCCGCATGCGCGGCGTCATGGAAAAATGCAGCTTCTGCTTGCAGCGCATCGAGCAGGCCAGGATCGCCCAAAAAATCAAGGCGCGCGACAGCGACAATATCCGCCTTTCGGAAAAAGACGGAACCATCCCCCGGACCGCCTGCCAGCAAGCCTGCCCGGCGGAGGCGATCCTTTTTGGCGACATTTCCGATCCTGAGAGCCAGGTGAGCAAGGCCAAGAAACAGGAACGCGACTACGCCGTCCTGGAATTTCTTCTGACCAAGCCGCGCACCACTTACCTGGCAAAAGTCCGCAATCCCAACCAGGAAATGCCGGACTACAAACGGCATTCCATGCCTTATACGACCGAAGAATTCAAGAGAGCGGGCGGCGCTTCTGTTGAAAGCGGGAAAGGCCCTCTCTAATGGATCATTTCCCCGCCAGTTCATTGGTAGTGGATGAGCCGAAATTGCGGGTGCAGGCGCCGCCGCCGGCGTTGGAGCGCGCGCCGTTGGTAAACAACCTTCGCAGCCCCGGCTGGATTTCCGACCGGATTGCCAGCGTCATTGAGGGCGGGACGCCGGGTTGGTGGAAAATCAGTTTCGGCATCAGTGTGACCCTTATGACCCTTTGCTTCGCGATGGTTCTCTGGCTCATGTCCACCGGCGTCGGCCTCTGGGGCAATCAACATCCGATGATGTGGGGCTGGGCGATTATCAACTTCGTCTGGTGGATCGGCATCGGCCACGCCGGGACGTTGATTTCGTCCATCTTGTTTCTGCTTCGCCAGCGCTGGCGCACGTCCATCAACCGCACGGCCGAGGCCATGACCATTTTTGCCGTGGTGTGCGCAGGCCTGTTCCCGCTCATTCACATCGGGCGGATTTGGCTGGGTTGGTGGTTGTTGTCCTTTCCCAACTCGAACAATATCTGGCCGCAATTCCGTTCGCCGCTGATGTGGGACGTGTTTGCCGTCTCGACCTATTTCACCGTGTCGGTGCTCTTCTGGTACATGGGATTGATCCCCGACCTGGCGGTTATGCGGGACCGGGCCAAAACCAAAATACGGAAATTCGCCTACGGACTGTTCTCGTTGGGCTGGACCGGATCCACCCGCCATTGGAGCAATTACGAAAAAGCCTATCTGATTCTGGCCGGCCTTTCCACGGTGTTGGTGCTGTCGGTTCATTCCATCGTGTCGCTGGACTTCTCCGTTTCGCAGCTTCCGGGCTGGCACACCACCATTTTCCCGCCCTACTTCGTCGCCGGCGCGGTCTATTCCGGCTTCGGCATGGTGCTGACACTGCTGATTCCCTTGCGCCGGCTGCTCAAACTCGAGGATATCATCACCGTCCGGCATGTGGATTTGATGTGCAAAATCGCCCTGACCACCGGCTCCATTGTCGGTTACGCCTACTGCATGGAATTTTTCATCGCTTGGTATGGCGGCAATCCTAACGAAAAGTTCATGTTCTTCCACAATCGCGCGGCGGACCCGTTCATTTTCGGCCCGCTCCTCGGCATCCAGCCCGCTCCTTATTGGTGGGCTTTCTGGACCATGGTTTTCTGCAACGTCGTCGTGCCGCAATTTTTCTGGTTCAAAAAAATCCGGTCCGGCCTGTGGTTCGTTTTCGGGTTGGCGATCCTGATTAACGTCGGCATGTGGTTCGAACGTTTTGTCATCGTCATCACTTCCTTGCAACGGGATTTTCTCCCGTCCAACTGGAGTGATTACAGCCCGACATTCGTGGACGTCCTGCAATTTCTTGGGACGTTCGGATTGTTCTTCACCCTGTTCCTGCTCTTCCTGCGTTTCGTGCCGTTAATCGCCATCGCCGAAGTCAAGGGCGTCACCCCGCAGGCTGATCCTCATCATCCGCTCGGCGGCGCAAAAATAGGAGGGAAACTCTGATGCCGGGGGTTTACGCAATCATGGCGGAATTCGAGACGCCCGCAGCCACGCTGCACGCCGCCGAAAAAGTGTATGACGCGGGTTTCCGCGACTGGGACGTTTTCACCCCCTATCCCGTTCACGGCATGGACCAGGCCATGGGCATTAAAAATTCCAAGGTCGGATGGTTTACCTTTATTGGCGGTTGCGCCGGCTACCTGACGGGCATGTTGATGATTTGGTTCATGAACGCGGTGGATTACCGCATTATCATCGGCGGCAAACCGATGTTCAGCCCGTTCGCCGCCTTCCCGCCGTCTTACGAATTGGCCATCTTGTTTGGCTCCTTTGGCGCCTTGCTTGGCATGCTCTTTTTGAACCGCCTGCCCCGCCTGCATCATCCGCTGCTCAAAAACGCCCGGTTCGCCCTCGCCACCCACGACCGCTTTTTCCTCGTGATTGAAACCGGCGACGCCAAATTCTCCGATCTCGAAACCCGCCGTCTGCTCGAATCCCTCGGCAGCCGGCACATCGAATGGGTGGAGGAATAATGCGTTACTTTCTGCTCCTTTTTCTTTTAAGCATTATCACCGTGGTGGAGATTTGCGGGTTTCAGGGCAGCCGCAGCCGCCGGCCCCCCATTGAATTATTCCCGGACATGGTTCGACAAAACAAAGTCAGGCCCCAAACAGCCGGCGATTTCTTTGCCGACCAGCTTTCCTCGCGCCCGATCCCGGCCGGAACGATCCCGCGCCAGCCGGCCATCGTCATCAACGGCCAGTTGGTTTATCCCTATGAGGATTCGCCCGTCAATACCGGCAAAATCCCAGGCACGACCAATTTCATCGCCATCAACCCCCTGCCCCCGACCCGCCAATTGCTTGATCGCGGCCAGAAGCGGTATCAAATCAATTGTCTGCCCTGCCATGGACCGCTGGGCGACGGTCGGGGGATCACGAGCAAATACAACATGTTTTCCATGGCCAATTTTCACGACCAACGGCTGGTGGACATGCCGGACGGCGAAATTTTTGACACCATCACCCACGGCAAGAATTTGATGGGATCCTATGGCGCTCACCTGACCATCGAAGAGCGCTGGGCCATTATTTATTACGTGCGCGCGCTGGAAAGAAGCCAGTTAGGCTCCGTCGGGGACGTGCCGGAACCGGAACGCGCCCAATTCAAAAAATAAGTTATGAGTTTGGATAAATATACGCCGCAGACCGCGCCGCTGGATGTTTCCAGATGGCGCAATTTGCCGGTGATACTGATCGTCGCGGGGGCGATTGGCGTTTTTGGCGGGGTGGCCTTGAGCGGTGACCCTGTCCGGCAATTTGCCTTTTCTTGGCTTCTGGGATTCATGTTTTGTTTGAGTTTTGGGTTGGGCGGTTTTTTCCTGGTCATGATTCACCATCTGGTGGACGCCAGTTGGTCCGTCCCCATCCGGCGCGTGACTGAAACGCTTGCCTGCCTGTTGTGCCCGGCCATGTTGATTTTGTTCCTGCCCGTGGCCTTCCTCGCGCCCAAAATCTATCCGTGGCTTCGCCCGTCCGAACAAATGCATCCGAACCATGCGCTCGCCTCCAAATATCCCCTTTTCACTGCTCTGGGATTTTATATCACGGCGGCGGTGCTGTTCGCGGTGTGGTGGATTTTTACCAGCGCCCTGCGCCGTTGGTCGGTGAAACAAGACGAAACCGGCGCGGCCGAATGCACGTACAAAATGCGGTTTTATTCGTGCCTCGGCATCGTTTTTTTTGCCTTCACTGTGACGATGGCCTCGGTCATGTGGATGAAGGGTTTGATGGATGAATGGTATTCGACCGTGTATGGAGTCTGTTATTTCGCCGCGTCCGTCTGGACGACGCTGCCCACGGTCTATCTGATTGTGCTGGTCTTGCAGCGCGCGGGGGTTTTGAGAGGCGTGGTCAGCGGCAAGACGTACTACTTCATGGGTTCTCTGTTCTTCGCCTTCACCGTTTTCTGGGCCTACGTCAATTTCATCCAGTATTTCGTCATCTGGAACGCCAACATGCCCGAGGAAACCTTCTGGTACCTGGCGCGCGAAACTGGAACATGGAAGCACGTCGGGCAATACGTGATTATTTTCGGACATTTTTTCATTCCGTTCCTGATGCTGCTGCGCATTGATTTTAAGTTGAAGTTGTCGGTCATGTTCCCGCTCGCCGTCTGGGCGTGGTTGATGCATTTTGTGGACATTGAGTTCCAAATCATGCCGGTCTTGCACAAACAATCCATTCTCACACCGGGACTTTTGTCCGACGCAGGATGCGTCTTGTTGATGGCTGGCATTTTGGCCAGGACTTTCGTCGTTTCGTTCAGCCGTCACGCGCCCTATCCGCAGAGGGACCCCCGCATGGCTGAATCTCTGGGCATTTACGTTCCCTCTTCCTCTGACCTTTCAACCGCATCGGAGCGCGCCAAATGAGACTGGAATCCCGCCATGCCAATCCGCAAACCGCCGTCAATGTCGCGGCCATTCTGGCGGCGTTCCTGGTCATGGGTTTTCTGGTCGCCCTGATGCGGCACTACACCGCGACGCCGTCTCTCGCCCAGACGCGCGGGGCGGAGCGCATGAAAATCCTGGCGGACTTCAAAGCCGCCAACGAACCGTTCCTGGAAAAATACGATTGGCAGGACAAGGATAGGGGCATAATCCACATTCCGATCACGCGCGCCAAAGATCTGGTTTTGGAGGAGTGGCAGAATCCGGCCGCGGGTCGTTCCAATTTGATTGAACGGGCCGCCAAAGCCTTTGCCCCCCTGCCCAAGCCGGCCCCGGTGAAGAATGAATATGAATAGACGGTGCCAGCCGATTCCACGGACCGAAATTGATGCGTCGTGCTCCGTTCCGCTGCTCAGTCTTTTGGGCGGCGGACTTCTCTGGCTTTTGATTGGATGCATTTTCGCCCTCATCGCCTCCCTCAAATTTCACGCCCCCCATTTCCTGGCCAATGACGCCCACTGGACCTATGGTCGCATCCACGCCGCTCATTTAACCGCCCTGCTCTACGGTTTCGCCCTGCCGTCCGCGCTTGGGGTCGGATTGTGGCTGCTCTGCCGGCTTGGACGCATGCGGCTGGCCGGTCTGGCGGTGATTTTTATCGGAGCCGTCCTTTGGAATCTTTCCGTGGCCGTCGGCGTGGCCGGTATTCTGTGCGGCGACGGCGACGGCTACGAGAGTTTTGAGATGCCGCGCTACGTGACAGCGACTTTATTTGTCTCCTACTTGTTGATCGCAACCTGTGGTGTCCTGACCTTTCACCGTCGCCGGGAGGACACGCTCTACCCCTCCCAATGGTTTGTCTTAGGCTCGCTGTTTTGGTTTCCATGGATTTTCAGCACCGCGTCCGCCCTGTTGCTCTGCCATCCGGCGCGCGGGGTCATGCAGGCGTCCATCGCATGGTGGTTCGCCAATAATCTCAGTTACATCGTGCTTGGCTTTACCGGTTTGGCCTCCATTTTTTACTTTGTGCCAAAGTTGTTGGGCCGCCCTTTGCACAGCACCCGCCTGGCGATTTTCGCCTTTTGGGGACTGGCGCTATTCGGCAGCCTGGGCGGCGTTCCAGACGGCGCTCCGCTTCCCGCATGGATGGTCAGTCTTTCCATGGTTGGCACCGTTCTGACGGCCATCCCGGTTCTGGCCGTGATCCTCAATCTCTATCAAACCGCCCGCAACGACACTCGTGCCCTCGATACCGACACCACCCTGCGCTTCACCTACGTGGCGTTGATTTTCTGGCTGATTGCCAACGTGCAACGCATCGTCGGCGTGTTGCCGGACGTGAGCGGGTTGACCAATTACACCTGGTATCCGGTGGCGCAGTGGGAACTTTTCCATTGCGGCTTTTTCGCCTTTGCCATCTTCGGCGCGATTTATTTCATCGTGCCGCGCCTGTTGAACGGGTCGGATGATTTGCCTGTCTGGTCGCCCCGTCTGATCCAATGGCATTTCGGGACCATGCTGGCAGGCGTCTTGATTTCCTATCTGGCGCTGCTTGTGGCCGGCATCGGACAGGGTTATTTTCTGGGCAATCCGGATTATACCTTCACCCAAATCATGACCGGCACATTGATTCCATTGCGCGCCGGCACAACCGGCGACCTGCTGTTTATCATTGGCGTGATTATTTTTCTCTTGAACTTCGCCTTGCTCCTCAGGCAATGCCGCCATGGCCGGACTGAAAAAGCCGTTGCGCAACGAAAGGAGCGCGCATGAACAACGGACCCGTGGTTTTTCTCGCTCTGTTTGTGGCCATGGCCGGCTCATGGCTCGCTTTCGTGATGGGGCCGGAATTGCAAATCGGCGCAACCCGCCCGACAACCAGTATTGTGGCCGGCATGACCGACGAAATCTATCCCAACGCCAAACCCGGCGCGGCCCGCCAGGGCGCCGAGGTCTATCGCGCCAACGGCTGCGTCGCCTGCCATACGCAGCAAGTCCAACCGGCGGCGCTCGGGCCGGATATTAATCGCGGTTGGGGCGTGCGCCGCAGCACCGCCTACGATTATCTTTTTGAGTCACCGCTCCAGCTTGGGACGCAACGAATCGGTCCCGATCTGGCCAATGCGGGCCGGCGCATGGATGCCAACTCCATCCTTGTGCGCCTTTACGAACCGCGCGCCATCACGCCCCGCTCCATCATGCCGCCTTATCCCTATTTGTTTGAAAATCACAAGATCACAGGGATTCCGTCCCCGGACGCTTTGCAATTGCCCGCCGGCTTTACTCCGCCAACTGGTTGCGAAATCATTCCGTTGCCCGAGGCGCGCGCTTTGGCCGCGTATGTGACAAGCCTGCATCAGGACGGCTATCTTTACGAAGCGCCGCCGCCGGTCGAAAAAACAAACGGACCGCCACCCACCGCGAAAATTTCACCCGCGAAATGAGCCTGAACCCGAAAAGAAATCCGGTGCCCGGCGAACCGGCCGAGCCGGTCGGCGGCGATGGCGCGATTTCAATCTGGCTGATTGCGGCCCTTGGCGTCCTGTTTTGTTGGGGACAATTTTATCTGGGCAGACACGCCGGCGGATTTGAACGGGCGGTCTATTATCCCTACCGGAGCCTGCGCGAGGTGGCTGCGGCCAATCCGCGCAATAAAGGCGACAGGGTCATTGCCATGGGCCGGGATGTCTTCACCAAGACCTGTTCCGTCTGTCATCAACCCAACGGTATGGGCAAGCCCGGAACCGCTCCGCCCCTGGCCGGTTCCGAATGGGTGCTCGCTCCCGGCCCGAACCGGATTGCGCATGCCATCTTAAACGGATTAACCGGCCCCATAATCGTCCAGGGTAAAGATTGGAATCTGACCATGGTGCCGTGGAAAGATGTCTATGACGACGAGCATCTCGCCGCCACTTTGACCTACATTCGCAATTCCTGGGGCAACAAAGCCCCGCCCGTGAAACCGGAGGAAATCGCCGCCGCCCGCAAAGACATTCATCCCGGCCCGGAAACCGCGCCTGAAATAACGTCCATGCCGGAAAAATTGCCCGGCATGTAAGGCAGAGTCGACCGGTCAGCTTTGAGCCAATTCCGGCCACAACAATGCGCCCATGCGCATTCCCTTCTCGTAACAATCCAGGCTGAATTTTTCGTTGGACGAGTGCGCATTGTCGTCAGGCAACGCCAAACCGAGCAACAGCGAATCGGCGTGGAGCACATGCTTGAATTGCGTGACGATGGGAATGGAACCGCCTTCCCGCATGAGAATCGGATCGTAGCCGAATGCCTCCTTCAAGGTGCGCATGGCCGCCTTCGCCATGGGACTGTTCGGCGACACCAGATAGGCTTCGCCGCCATGCCCGGCCTTGACCTCCATTTTGACCGTTGGCGGACAAAGCGCATCAAGGCGTTTCAGCAAAACTTTGCGAACGTGTTCCGGGTCCTGGTTCGGGACCAGCCGGAAAGTGATCTTGGCGGTGGCTTTGGCCGGCACAATGGTCTTGCTCCCCTCCCCCTGGTATCCGCTGGTCAGCCCGTTGATCTCGACGGTGGGACGCGCGCTCCGTTGCTCGTTGAAGGTAAAACCGCGTTCCCCGAATAATTTTGGGACGCCGAGAAATTTCCGGTATTGCTCCGCGGTTTGGGGCAGGCGCGCCGCCTCTTTTCGCTCGCGCGCGGAAAGTTTCGCCACGCCGTCATAAAATCCCGGAATGTTGACCCGTCCCTGCGCGTCGCGCAGTTGGGCCACTATTTGACACAATGCCATGGCCGGATTGTCAACCGTTCCGCCATAGATGCCGGAATGTAGATCGCGCGACGGGCCATGCACGGTGATTTCACAGGTGAGGATGCCGCGCAAGGCATAGGTCAGCGCGGGCAACTTCAGGGAGGGCATCCCCGTGTCGGAAATTATCACCGCCTTGCAGGATAGTTCCCGGCGGTTTGCCTTGAGAAACGCCTCCAGATTCCGGCTGCCCACCTCTTCTTCGCCTTCGATCACGAAAGTCAAATCGCAGGGCAATTCAGTGCCCGTTTTCAGGTAGGCTTCCACCACGTTCAGGTGGGCAAGGTTCTGGCCTTTGTTATCGCTCGCGCCCCGGGCAAAAAGCGAACGGCCTTCGATGCGCGGGACGAACGGGTCGCTCTTCCAGAGGTTAAACGGCTCGGCGGGCTGCACGTCGTAATGGCCATAGACCATGTAGGACGGCTTTTTTGTTCCGCGCGCGCGCGGTGTGCCGGCCACAACCACCGGATGCCCGGACGTCGGAACCAGGCGCGCTTCCAGCCCGATCTTGCGGCAACGGGCCACCAGCCACCCGGCGCAAGCCGTCATGTCGGCGCGATGATTGGCCTGCGCGGAAACGCTGGGAAAACGGACGTATTGACACAGATCGTCGATAAACCGGGATTTGTTTTTATCCAGATAATCCAAAACCGGCTGTATGGCGTGACGCGTGGTATTCTTCATTAGGACGCGAATATTACAGGGGCTTTTGCGGAAAGAAAATCAATCATTGACCCGGCAAAAGAAGAAAAAACCGTCCGCCGAAGGGATGCTATTCGTTAATGCCCCAGTGCATGGGCTGATCCTCATTCAACTGCTCGTTCAGACCGGGTTGCAGAAGCGGAAAATCGGACAGGGTTGAGGAATCGACCCGGAGGTAATCCAGCCCCCCCCGCCGGGCAATGGCGCCCAGGCGATTTTCCAGCCCGGAAAAATCCGCCGGTTGATGCCGCATGTTCTGCACCAGCACCAGAGCGCCGTCGGTTCTGATCCGGTTCGATACCCAAGTGTCGAACCAGCCTCCAACATAGTCCGGCAATTGAGGCAAATTCGTGCTGAGAAAAACCATGTCCGCCCGGGCTGCGCTCCGGGCTGCTTCCAGAGCCATGTCCCGGTCGGTGAGGTATTTGAAACGCCACCAATCGAATTGAAACTCTAATTCGTCCCGGAACTTCATCGCAAGCGAGCGGCAGAAATCCACCAAAAGGTCGCGGTCGCCCAACTGTTCATAAATCGAAACAACACTGCACCGCCTGATCAACTCATGATCGCCGTTCTCCAAAAGGTCTAAATCCGCTTCCGCGCTCATAATCACGCCACGTGGGCAAAGTAAGGCATGGCCTCGCTCGTCCGTTGGTTGTACCGTTACACAACCACCGAAAACAGCGCCTGTCAAAGGATAACTTATCCACAGTTTATTCACACATTGCTAATAGAAGTTAAATTTGAACTTCGCGCCTTCTTGCCCTATAACCAACGCGTGTCCGTTGCAACAAATGTCTCAATCAATGCCGCTACGCGCCTTTGCGCCGTATATGGGCATCCCATTCGCCATTCGGCTTCGCCTGCCATGCAAAATGCCGGCATGGCCGCGATGCGTTTGAATTGGCGCTATCTCGCCTGCGAAGTTCACCCGGACAATCTGCGCGCGGCCATCGAGGGCGCGAAGGTGATGGGCTTCATCGGCCTCAACCTGACCGTGCCACACAAGTTGCTGGCGGTAAGCATGGTGGATGCCATCGACGCGCGGGCCAAATCCTGGGGCGCTGTCAATACCATTGTTTTCGAGACGCGCAACCAGGCCGGGGAGTGGGTTCCTCTTTATCAGGTGGCGGAGGAAGCCGTAAACGAGGTGCGCAGCCACGGTTTCAACACTGACGCCGACGCCATCGTGCAGTCCCTTAAGGAAGATTTTCAATGGCCGGACCTGCGCGGAGCCGCCGTGCTTCTGCTCGGCGCGGGCGGGGCGGCTCGGGCGGCCGCGTTGCGGCTGGCGGAGGAAGATGTCGGGCGGCTTCATCTGGTCAACCGCACGGAAAAAAATGCGCGCGCCCTGTCGGACAGCATCAAGGACCGCCATCCGCGGGCCGATGTTGTCCTGGGCTATCCACGCGATCCGGTTGACTTGGTCATCAATGCGACATCCCTTGGTCTGAAGCCGGGCGACGCCCTGCCCATTGACCTCGCGTGGCTGCAATCTCGCCGGCCGGCGCGCGTTTACGACATGATTTACCGGCCAATGGAAACGGCCTTTTTGAAAGCGGCCAGGAGTGCCGGATGCCGCGTGTCCAATGGCACCGGCATGCTGCTTCATCAGGGCGTGGAAGCGCTTAAATTGTGGAGCGGACTCCAGCCCCCCGCCGGGATCATGCGCGCCGCCCTGGAGAAAAACATTCATGATTAAAACGACAGCCCATTGTTATGTTTGACACAAAAATCTGGGCGCAAGTCCCTTTTCCGTTCTGGACTCTTTGCTTCTTTGTCTTCGGCAGCATGGTGGGCAGCTTCCTGAACGTGTGCATCCATCGCATGCCGCGCGGCGAAAGCATCGTCCGCCCGGCCTCGCACTGTCCGCATTGCGGATACGCCATCCCCTGGTACCTCAACATCCCGCTGCTCACCTGGTGCTGGCTGGGCGGCCGCTGCGCCAATTGCCATGCGCCGATTTCCCCGCGTTATCTTCTGGTCGAACTGCTGACCGGCCTGGTTTTCGCCGCTTGCTGGATTGAGTTCGGCCACTTGAGCGTCCTGGTGGCGCTGGTGTTTTGCATGATGATCGCCGGGTTGATCGCGGCGACTTTCATTGATTTTGAGCATTTCATCATCCCGGACGAAATCACCCTCGGCGGCATGGCGGCGGGCTTTTGCGCGGCCTTCATCGTCCCGGCGGCGCATCGCAATTTCCCGTATTTCAGGCCGCTGCAAAGCTCCGGGGACGCCATGGTTGACAGCGCCATCGGCATGGCGGTGGGAGGGGGCGTCGTCTATGGTATCCTGCGCATGGGCAAACTGCTCTTTGGCCGTTACCGTGTCACCCTGCCCGCGCCCGCCCGGATTTTTTTCACCGAAACCGCGGTCAAACTGCCCGACCAGGAAATCGCCTACGAGGAACTGTTCTATCGCCATGGCGACGCCGTCCGCCTGCAAGCCAGCCGGGTGGAATTGATCGACCGCTGTTACTTGAACGTCGCCGTCCGCCTGCAACCGGCTTGTCTGCAAATCGGGGAAGACATCTTTGACCCGGAAACCGTGCCGCACATGGAGGCGGTCACCGACCAGATTGTCCTGCCGCGCGAGGCGATGGGTATGGGCGACGTGAAATTCATGGCGGCCATCGGGGCGTTCCTGGGCTGGCCCGGCGTGGTTTTTTCCCTGATGTTGAGCGCAATCATCGGGTCGGTGGTGGGCGTTGGTTTGATTGCGGTCAACAAACGTCATTGGTCCAGCCGCATGCCTTACGGACCGTATATCGCGGTCGCGGCCGTGCTCTGGATTTTCGGCGGTTACAAGTGGGCCTTGCGCCTGTTCTTTTCACCTTAAGGAGCCGTCAGGAAATAACATTTACAAATATGACGCCGGGATTTTGGCGGCTGGCGAGGAGCGAGCGAGGAGCATATCCGCATGAATCTGTGACGAGCGAGCAACGAAGCCAGCCGCCAAAAGACCAAGTCAGATTGTAAATGTTATTTTTTGACGGCTCCTAACCGCATTGGGCGCGCTGGCGCAAAGCGTGATCGGCCAGCACCAAGGCGGTCATGGCTTCGACCACCGGCACCGCGCGCGGCAGGACGCACGGATCATGCCGCCCCCTGCCCTTCAGGGTGGTGTTCTTGAAATTCACATCCACCGTCTGCTGCTCATGCATCACCGTCGCCACCGGTTTGAAGGCCACCCGAAAATAAACCGGCTCGCCGTTGGATATGCCGCCCTGGATGCCTCCGGAACGATTGGTCAGCGTCCGCACCTTCCCCCCAACGTTGCGGAAGGCGTCGTTATGCTGCATTCCTGTCAATAAAATTCCTGCGAACCCGGAGCCGATTTCAAAGGCCTTGGAAGCGGGCAGACTGAGCATGCCCTTGGCCAGATCCGCCTCCAGCCGGTCAAAAACCGGTTCTCCCCAGCCGGCCGGAACGCCGCGGGCCACGCACTCGACCACTCCGCCCACGCTATCGCCCGCCCGCCGCATTTTCTCGATCAGCCGGATCATTTTTTGGGCGGCTGCCGCATCCGGGCAGCGGACCATGTTGGCCTCGACTTCTTTTTGACTGACCGAATCCATATCGACCCTGGCCTCGATGCGTTGCACCGTTTTGACGTAAGCCACGATTTCGACCCCGAATTGTTCGCGCAGAAGTTTCTTGGCGACAGCGCCGGCAGCGACGCGTCCGATGGTTTCGCGGGCGCTGGCGCGTCCCCCGCCCTGCCAATTGCGGATGCCATATTTGGCTTGGTAAGTGTAATCGGCGTGCGAAGGGCGGAATTTCGACGCCATTTCGCTGTAAGCTTCAGGGCGGGCATCCTCATTTTTGACCCACATCGAAATAGGTGTGCCGAGCGTCTTGCCCTCGAACGTTCCGGAAAGAATCTGCACCCGGTCGGTTTCCTGGCGGGGCGTGACAATGGCCGATTGTCCGGGCCGGCGGCGATCCAGATCCGGCTGGACATCCGCCTCCGTCAAACCAAGGCGCGGCGGGCAGCCGTCAATGACGACCCCGACTCCGCCGCCATGAGATTCGCCCCAGGTGGTGATGCAAAACAACTGTCCGAACGAATTTCCCATGGCCCGATTTTAGGGTTCAACCGCCCTTATTTCAAATAGTATTCATTTCGGTCCGGTGCCATTATCAAGTTCTTATGCGCGTGGTCGTTCAACGGGTGAGTCAGGCTGGCGTGACAATTGCCGGCGTTGTCAAAGCCACAATTCAACATGGCCTGCTCGTCCTGCTTGCGATTGAGCAATCGGATTCGGCACAGGACATCGAGTGGCTGAGCGGAAAAATCGTCCGCCTCCGCATTTTCAACGATGAACAGGGCCTGATGAACCGTTCAGTGCAGGAAACTGGCGGGGCAATATTGCTGATCAGCCAGTTCACCCTCTTCGCCAGCACCCGAAAAGGAAACAGGCCTTCATTCAGCCGGTCGGCAAAGCCGGAATTTGCAATTCCGATGTATGAGAAATTTATCGCACAAATGGCCAGAGATTTGGGCAAGCCGGTTCAAACCGGGGAATTCGGCGCAGACATGAAGGTGACCCTGCTCAATGATGGGCCGGTCACCATAATTATTGACACAAAAAGTCGCGAATGAAAATTAGGGGCAATTACAGTATCGTCCTAAATTGAAATTCAAATATCCCAAAATGCCAAAAATGTCCACAGTGCAACAATTAGAATAGCCTCCATTGTCCCCATGATTACAATTCTAGAGCGAGTCAAATCGGTGTTCCGAGCCTTAACAAGTATAATTGCTGGTGCAAATGCCAAAGTTGTATAGGCCGTTATAAAAAGCACATCCGAGCCGTAGCCAGTTAGATTACGGATAAAATGCTCCCAATTCTCAATTACGTCAATAATAAGAATGCTAAAAACCAACATGCCGGGGATGCAGCAAAGAATTGAACCAACGATTAAAACTTTTCTCATCCTTCTCTTTTTCGCGGCGGTCATGATTTATGCTGTCATATTAGGACCAATGCCGTATAGGAATTGGGGAGGGATTTGCGAAGTAACGTGCTGATGGCCAG
>CAZLEE010000003.1:0-47830 GCA_964558455.1 uncultured Verrucomicrobiota bacterium
TGCACGAAGCCTCCGCCTACGTGCAAACCATCGAAAAAAGGCAGGGCATCAAAATCGGCTGTCCGGAAGAGGCGGCCTACCGCCGGAAATTTATCACGCGCGACCAATTGGAGAAATTGGCCGCGCGCATGCCCCAATGCGAATACCGCGATTATCTCCACCGCGTCCTGGCGGAAGCATCCCGGCAATAATCCTAACCTTAATCATGATCTCAATCTTAATCCCAATCCCCCGCGGAGGCGGCGCACGAATATGATCGTTCTTCTCGGAGGCACCGGATATATCGGCGGGCAATTCGCCCAAACCCTGAAGGATCGGGCCATCCCCTTTGTCGCTCCGCTGCGCGCCGAAGTGAATTACAGCCGGTTCACCGACTTGCGCGATTTCCTCGAGAAAACCCGCCCGGAATTTTTGATCAACGCCGCCGGCTACACCGGCAAGCCCAACGTGGACGCCTGCGAAAAAAATTGGGCCGACACCCTCCAAGGCAACACCCTTTTCCCCGCTGCCGCCGCCCAGGCCTGCGCCAGCCTCCACATCCCTTACGGCCATGTCTCCTCCGGCTGCATTTACAGCGGCGCAAAAGTCACCGTCCACGGCCAATGCCGCGTTGAACGCGATCTGACCCGGCCCGATTTGCAGGCCCTTTTGGCTCAGGACCCCGGCGCCTTTCATGGCTTCACCGAAGCGGACGAGCCGAATTTCACCTTCCGCCAGCCGCCCTGCAGTTTTTACAGCGGCACCAAGGCGCTGGCCGAGGAAGCCTTGCAACACACCGGCCGCGGTTACATCTGGCGTCTGCGCATCCCCTTCGATCAATTTGACAGCCCGCGCAATTATTTGAGCAAATTGCGCAATTACGCCAAGGTTTACCAAAACGTCAACTCCCTCTCCCATCGCGCTGATTTTGTCGCCGCCTGCCTCGATCTCTGGCTCAGACGCGCCCCGTTCGGCACTTATAACGTCACCAATCCCGGCTTCGTCACCTCCCGCCAGGTGGTCGAGATGATCCAGAAGGTCCTGCGCCCGGCGCGTCCCTTCGAGTTCTGGAACAATGACGAGGAATTTTACCGGGTGGCGGCGAAAACCCCCCGCTCCAATTGCATCCTGGACGCCGGCAAATTGCGCGCCGCCGGCGTGAAAATCCGTCCGGTCACGGACGCCCTCATGGACGCGCTCGAAAGGTGGGCGCCATTGCCATGAATTTACTTGTCACCGGCGGGGCGGGTTTCATCGGGTCCAACCTGATCCTCCATATTATTGATAAACCCGAAATCCGCCGTCTGGTCAACCTCGACTGCCTCACCTACGCCGGCCATCTCGAAAGTCTGGCGGCGGTCGCGCATCATCCAAAATATCTCTTCGAAAAAACCGACCTGCGCGATAAAAACGCCACCCGCGCCGTCGTCCAAAAACACGCCATCACCCATATCCTTCACCTCGCCGCCGAGTCCCATGTGGACCGATCCATCACCGGCCCCGGCGATTTCATCCAGACCAACATTGTCGGCACTTTCCACCTGCTCGAAGCGGCGCGCGAAGCGTGGAACGGCGATTTTTCCGGCAAACGTTTCCATCACGTTTCCACCGACGAAGTTTACGGCAGCCTGGGCGCGACGGGATTTTTCACCGAAACCACTTCCTACGCCCCCAATTCCCCCTACTCCGCCAGCAAGGCCTCCAGCGATTTGCTGGTGCGCTCTTATCATCACACTTACGGAATGCCGGTGGTGACAACGAATTGTTCCAATAATTACGGCCCCCGCCAATTTCCCGAAAAACTCATCCCCGTCATCATCGAAAACATCCGCCGCCGCCTCCCCATCCCCGTCTATGGTGACGGCATGAACGTCCGCGACTGGCTCTATGTCACCGATCATGCCGAGGCGCTTTGGCAGGTGCTGACCCGCGGCGCCAATGGCGAAACCTACAATATTGGCGGCCACAATGAATGGGCCAACCTCCGTATCGTCGAATTGATTTGCGATCTGATGGACGAACTCGCCCCCGCTTTGGGCGGCAATTCCCGCCGCCTCATCTCTTTTGTCAAAGACCGCCCCGGCCATGATCGCCGCTATGCCATTGACGCCGGCAAAATCCAGCGCGCCCTCGGCTGGACCCCCGCCCATACTTTCCAATCCGGCATCCGCGAAACCGTCCAATGGTATCTGGACAACCAGGACTGGATCAATAGCGTCAAGACGAATAACACCTGACCCGCTTCATTCATGAAAATTGCCATCGTCGGTTTGGGTTATGTCGGCCTTCCCCTGGCCCTCCAATTCGCGCGCTCCGACACCGCCGTCCTCGGCCTCGATGTGGATCCGGCCAAGGTCCGGGCCATCAACGCCGGCCAAAGTTATATCCGCCACATCAAGGCCGATGTCATCGCCCAAATGGTGCGATCCGGCCAACTTTCCGCCTCCGGCGATTTCAGCCGCGTCAGGGAGGTCGAAGCCATCATCATCTGCGTCCCCACCCCCCTGAACAAAAACCGCGAACCGGATATTTCCTACATCCTTGAGACAGGCAAAAGTCTCGCCCCGCACTTGCAAAAGGGGGCATTGGTCGTCCTGGAATCGACCACTTATCCCGGCACCACCGACGAGGATTTGCGTGCCGTTCTGGAAGCGGGTTCCGGCCTGAAAGCCGGCGCCGGTTTCCATCTCGCCTTCTCGCCCGAACGCGAAGACCCCGGCAATCCCGACAGCCAGATCGCCGCCATTCCCAAAGTCATCGGCGGTTTCACCCCCGCCTGCCTCGAACGCGCCAAGGCCCTCTACGGACGCGCCATCAAAACTCTCGTCCCCGTCTCCTCCTGCCGCGTGGCCGAAGCCGCCAAGCTGACCGAAAACATTTTCCGCAGCGTCAATATCGCCCTGGTCAACGAATTAAAAGTGGTCTATGGCGCCATGGGCATCGACATCTGGGACGTCATCGCCGCCGCCAAAACCAAACCATTCGGCTTCATGCCCTTTTACCCCGGACCGGGCCTGGGCGGACACTGCATCCCCATCGATCCCTTTTACCTGGCCTGGAAAGCCCGCGAATACTCGCAAAGCACCCGCCTCATCGAACTGGCCGGCGAAATCAACACCGCCATGCCCGATTACGTCGTCAACCAGGCCGCCGCCGCCCTGAACACGGTGAAGAAACCGGTCAACGGCTCCAAAATTCTCATCCTCGGCCTGGCCTATAAGGCCGGGGTGGACGACGACCGCGAATCGCCCAGCTACGTCCTGATGGATTTGTTTCAGGAACGCGGCGCCGAGGTTTCATACTACGACCCCTACGTGCCGGTAATCCGGCCCACGCGCGAACACCCCCACCGCACCGGCGCCAAATCCGTCCCATGGAACGCCCCGACCATCCAGGGCTTCGACCTGGTGGTCATCGCCACCAAACACCAATGTGTCAACTATAACGAACTGGCTGAATGGGCCGCCGCCATCGTGGACACGCGCAACGCCATGGCGTCGATCAAAACGCGCCCCGGCCAGGTCCTCAAAGCCTGACCTCCTCGTCCGCCAAAACGCGCCTCCCCGTTCCAAAATTTTCACTGGAAAGACTTGGCTTTCTACGGCGGTTCCATGTAAGATGCTGAGAACAGCTTATACGATACGCTTATGAAAAAACTGACTTTGACTCTGCTCCTGACCATTCTTGGCTTTTCGGGTTTTTCCGCGCCAAGTGATTCCCAACCGGCTACGGCGGCGGCTCAAACGAGCATCTCTGCGGCGGCGAACACCAGTGCTCCCTGCCTGGGCAAACACCACAAGCATCATCACAAGCACCACAAGCATCTCAAAAAATAAATCTGCTCCGCGTGGGGTCGGGGGTGCGGGAGGGCAAACCGTGGTTTGCCCGGTTTGGTGTTGAATTCCTGACTTTCGTCTCTCTCCGCCAAGCCGCTTGTTCTTTATGAAACATTCCCCCAAACCATATCTTCGCGCCTTCTTTTTATTCTGTTTTTGCGTCCCGGCCCTCTTGGCCCAACCGATGGTTGAAAACCTCGCCCGGTTGACCCCCGGCCGCACCAAGGCCGAAAACGCCCTCTGGATCGAGAACGACCTCAGCGTCCGATTCAATTCCTCCAAACACGTCGTCGCCGCCGACCTCAAAGGCCCAGCCGTCATCACCATGATGCACTTCGCCATGCCCGCGACTCTCAAGCTCAATCGCGATCTCCTGCTGCGCATTTACTGGGACGGCGAAACCACCCCCAGCGTGGAAACGCCCTTGGTGGACTTCTTCTGCGACCCCGCCGGCCTGCGCGAGTCGGTCAACACCGCGCTTGTCAACAAGCGCCGCGGCTTCAACGCTTATTTCCCCATGCCGTTCCGTCGTTCGGCAAAAGTTGAATTGGTCTATGACGGCCCCGTCGCTCCCGGCCCTGAACTTTGGAACATAATGCCCTGCTACAGCTACGTCATGTATCGCTCGGAAAAAAAGATCGCCAGCGATGTCGGTTACTTCCACGCCAGTTGGCGGCAGGAGGGCGTCATGCTCGGCAAACGCGATTACGTCGCCCTTGAGGCCACCGGCAAAGGCAAAGTCGTCGGCTGGAACGTCACCGTGCGCAGCCCCGGCCGCGACGGCTATCCCGTGGACGAAAATGAAAAGTTCTTCATCGATGGCGAGCCGGCCGCTTCCGTTGAATTCCAGGGGCTGGAAGATTCATTCGGGTTCAGTTGGGGATTCCCGGAAAGCGACAGCACCTTTCCTTTGACCGGTTATTTTCCCTTCATGAAAGGCGCGGCGGCCTACCGCTTTTTCATTCAGGACGCCATCAGCTTCGAGAAATCGCTCCGTGTCACCGTTGGTTTCGGCGTCCACGAGGACCCGTTTTTCCGGCGCGAATTTTCCAAGCCCGGCAGCATGCTGCAACTGTCAAGCACAGTTTATTGGTATCAAACCCGGCCCCACGCCCCCTTGCCGTCCATGCTCCCGGCGGCGGATCGCGCCCCCGCTCCCGAACAACCCTTCTGGCCCGAAAAAGAAACGCTGCCCTCGGTTGACGAGTTGAAAAGTCGCGGCGGCAAGCTTTCCATGCTCTGCGGTCGGCCCGGCCACGAAATCATTTACGCCGCCAAAGGCTACGACGCGACGGTCAAAAATGGTTTCGCCTGGAGCGGTTGGAGTCCGCCCGTCTATCACGCCCGCGCCGGCGAACAGGAGGTCGCCATCAATCTGTCCGTGCCCAAAAACGTCTCCGGTTTGGTCCGCGTGTTTGTCATCGACCCCGATAGCTTCATGGGCGGACGCAAGGAAAAGCTGGTCATCGCCGGCGACGAACTTGGCCCCATCGAAAATTTCCAGGATGGCAAATGGATCGAGCGCCCCATCACCGCCGCCCAAACCGCTGACGGCGTTGTGACCATCCGTGCCGTCAATTCCCGCAAGGACTCCAATGCCGTCATCTCCATGATCGAGTGGATCGAGAAATAAGGGTATGGCAGCACGCGCTTTCTTGAGCGCATCCAAGCACCAAGCATTTCTTGCGCAGCAACTCGCAATATACGGCAATCATTTATCCCTCATTTCACTGGTTGGTATCCACTATCGGACTTAGAGTGAGAGGATGTCCGTTACGCTCAGTACGTCCCTATGAAAATACTTTTGACCAGTGTATGCCGCCCCTTGGGGCCAAAATGCGGGGACGCCACCTCCGTCGGCTATGAATTGCTCCACAGCCAAGTGACGCGTGCCCAGGGAATTTTCAGCCCCCGCACGGTCAACATCCATTTCTCCCTCGAGTATATCGCCGCCAACCTCGACGCGCCCGCTGTCGTGTTGCAATACCCCTCCAAGCGCGAATTCATCAAGGAATTGAAGAAGGGGTACGATTACGTCGGCATCTCTTTCATCATGGTGGTCATGCACAAGATGAAGGAAATGGTGGCGCTGATCCGGCAATACTCCCCCAATTCCAAAATCGTCCTGGGCGGCTATGGCACCGTCTTGAAGGATGAGGTGCTCAAACCTTACGCCGACTACATCTGCCGCGGAGAAGGGGTGGCTTTCTTTCGCAATCTGCTCCAGGAACCCGAAATCTCCATGCCTTACAAGCAGCCGATCATCATCAGCCGCCTGAAGATATTCGGATGGGAAGTCTCCGGCACGGGTGATATTTTTGCCGGCCTGGGCTGCGCCAACGGTTGCGATTTCTGCTGCACCTCGCATTTCTTTTCCCGCAAACACATCCGGCTGCTCCCGGAGGGTAAGGACATCTATGCCGTGGTCGAACGTTACCTGGCCGTCGATCCCAAGCTCGTCTTCCTCATTATCGACGAGGATTTCCTGCTCAACAAAAAACGCGCCATGGAGTTTCGCGATTGCGTGATCGCCGGCGGCAAAAAATTATCCATCTTCGTCTTCTCCAGCATCAAGGCCATCAGCCAATACACCGTCGAAGAAATCCTGGAAATGGGCATCGACGGCTTCTGGATCGGTTACGAAGGAACCCGCTCCAATTACGCCAAACAACAAGGCCGCCCCGTCCCTGAAATCTTCACCGAATTCCGCGAACACGGCATCACCATCCTGGCCTCCATGATTGTGGGCTTTGACTACCAAAACCAGGAAGTCGTCGCCCAGGAATTGGATGGGCTGATGAAACTCAAACCTTCGCTGGGGCAATTTCTCATTTACGGGCCCGTCCCGGGCACCCCCTTCCACGAGCGCATCATCAAGGAAAACCTCTTGCAGGACGTTTACACGGACAACAAGGACCTTTTCTACCGCCGCGCCGATGGTTTTCGCACCATGATCAAGCACCCCACTCTGAAGCCCGAGGAAATCGAGGCCATCCAGAGATGGTGTTTTGAACAGGATTTTCAGCGGCTCGGACCCAGCATTTATCGGATTCTCGAAACCCGCCTGCTGGGCTTGCAAAAGCTGAAAAATTCGCCCAACCCCCTCATGCGCGCCAAAGCCGAATATTTCGCGGGCGAATTGCGCTACGCTTACCCCGTGTTCCTGGCCGGACGCTTGCTCGGCCCCAACGCCAAGGTCCGCGCTTGGATTGGCGATTTGGAACGCCGCGTTCATGCGGAAGTGGGCGCCCCTCCCATGGTTCAGCGGGCCAAATCCGTTCTGGCCGTCGCTGCCGCCCTCTGGACGGGCTTCACCCTGAAGTTCAATCTCTTTCAACATCCAAAGTTATCGCGAACCACCTACCGCATCCCCAACAAGCATTGGGGCGCCTTTGAAATGTGGGAGGATTTCCGCCGCAAATCCGCCTCGAAAAACTTCTCCGTCCAAGTGGAACTCAGACCCGCCAATAAAGAGGTGTGGATGAGCGTGGAAGGCGTCTTATCCCCCTCCGAAGCGGAAGTCCTCGGTGAACACATCCGGGAATCGCTGGCCGGGAGCAAAAGCAAACTGGTCATGGACTTTAAAAAACTGCGCTGGGACAAAGTGGAAAACTTGCAGCCGTTGCGCGACAAACTGGCCATGTACCGTTCCCGCATCCGCATTGTGCTGCCCAAAGTATCATTGGCCCACCCGGAATTGATCCTTTTGGCCGCCATGTTCGAGGCCGCCACCCGTTAAACGGAACCGCGGACGCGTCATTTTTTCTCCCGGCGACCACCCAGCCGGTGTAACTTGCTGCTGCCATGGCCATCATTGGAAAACGCAACACGCTCTCCATCGTGAGAGCTGCTCCGCCCGGACTTTATCTCGACGGCGGGGACTTGGGCGAGATACTGCTCCCCGGCCGCTATATCCCGGCGGACCTGAAACCCAAAGACAAACTGGACGTCTTCATCTACCGCGATTCCGAAGACCGGCTCGTCGCCACCACCGAAACCCCTCTGGCCATGGTGGGCGAATTCGCCTGCCTGAAGGTCATCAGCGTAAACCGCGATATCGGAGCCTTTCTCGACTGGGGACTATCCAAGGACTTGCTCCTGCCCTTCCGTGAACAGGAATCCCCCTTGCGCGCCGGGGACTCGGTTGTCGTCTATGTCTGTCTCGACGATAAGACGAATCGCATCCTCGCCACCGCGCGCCTGAACCGCCATCTCAGCCACGACACGCCCACCTATCGCGACGCCCAGCCAGTCAACCTCCTCATCACCGGCAGAACGCCCCTGGGCTACAACGCCATCGTCGAAAACGCCCACCGCGGCCTGCTCTACCACGACAACATCGGCGCCCAGCTCGTGATCGGCCAAAAAGTAAAAGGATTCGTCCGCGCCGTCCGGGAAGATGGAAAAATTGATCTGCGCCTCGACGCCTCCGGCTACAAGCGGGTGGCCGCCCTGACCGATCAAATCATCCACGCCCTCGAACAAAATGCCGGCCACCTGATGTTCGACGACGACAGCTCGCCCGAAGCGATCCGGCAGGCATTTAGCGTGAGCAAAAACGCCTTCAAGCAAGCATTAGGCAAGCTCTACAAAAGCCGCCGCATCACCTTCCTAAAACCCGGAATCCAGCTACTCGCCCCCTCCTCCCCGCCCCCAAGCCACTAACCGCCCCCGCTTTCCGCTCTTCTCCTGGCAGATTTTGCGAACCTTCGGCTTTGGCCGTAGTTTGCCATTTTTTGCCCCAAAAACCGTCATCAGTATGGAAGGCGAGAATAGAACACCATCACAGCGCCGCAATGAATTCTTCCGCGCTGACCCCGGCCTGCTCCAGAATTCCCTTGAGCGTCCCACGGCTGATTTCCCGGTGCATCGGCACAACGCAACCGCGATTGCCCCGGCGCATAATCACATGCTGCCGCTTTGCCGCTTGAAGACAAAACCCAACCGCTCCAAAGCGCGGCGCGCTTCCTTGCCTGAAACATCCGGGAGTTTAGGCATGAGCCAGCGACGACACCTCGAACGTCGTAAGAATCGCCCGACCCTTTGTTGCCAAGGGAAATTCGGAGAGATAAAGTTCCGTCGCTTCTTTCAAATTGGCCAGAGCCTCCTCGAACGTCTTGCCTTGGGTAGTCGTTCCCGTTTCGGGATTGTGCGCCACAAGCCAGTCACTATCCGCATCGGGGTAAATGACGGCGGTAAAACTGAGGGTTTTCTTTCGCATCGTTATGTTTTCCACGCTTGGTAAACTGCGTCTTCCGGCGAATACCGACAGGCAAGCCGCGACGCTGAAAACAGGCTCCACTCTTTGTCCTCTTTCTGGGCGGCGCGGCGGCTCAAAAGAAAATCAACGCAATACAACGCTTCTGCCTGGAGATTTTCCGGCAAATGCTTCGCCTTCTCAAAAAGCATTTCAGCGGTGCCCATTTCTGCCGCTATGATGGCCCGCAAATGAGTTTAAATCAAGCGCGGATGCGCCTTTCGGAAAAACGCCCTGTGCATGTCGGAGTAAACTGAAACATGAACATCAGTGATGAACCACACAGAGGCTCCCATGCGGTCGCTTTCCCATTCAGATTTCAGTTGTTGAAAAAACTGAACCAAGCTGCCTCAATCGTGAGAATCAATGATAAGCTTGCTTACTGTGAAATTGATGAAAAACGCGCTCCAGGTCGGGTCTGCGTGGTGGCTCGTGGCCGGCATCGCCTGCGGTGATCCGGCGCAAGACCGTTTGCAAGCCGGGTCCATCGCCACGAATCTTGGCTTTCTGGACGCGGGCATCGCTGAATTTGGCAAAGCCATCGATTTGAAACCGGGCTTTATCGAAGCTTATCGGGATCGCGGACGCGCTCTGCTCTCCAAAGGGAATTTTGACGGCGCGCTGGCCGATTACACCAAAGTCATCGAGTTGCAACCCGATTCGGCGGAAAATTACCGCGCCCGCGCCGAAGTCAAATATGCCAAATATGACCTGGACGGCGCGCTGGCCGATTACACCACGGCCGTGAAAATCGACCCGGATTTTGCCGACGCCTACGCCAATCGCAGTCTGGTATGGATACGCAAAAACGATTTGGACGAGGCTCTGTCCGATTGCAACAAAGCCATCGAACTCAAGCCTGATTTGGCCGTGGCTTACAACAATCGCGGAAGAATCAAAACCATCAAAGGCGATTTAGAACCAGCCATGGCTGACTTCAACAAAGCCATAGAGCTGAACCCCGCCTTGGCCCCGGCCTACAGCGGCCGTGGCACGGCGAAGACAAGCCAGGGCGATTTGGACGGAGCGCTCACCGACTTCAACAAAGCCATCGAACTGGACTCCGGGCTGGCCGAGGCCTACGCCGGGCGGGGCTCCGTCAAGGTGGCCCGGCGAGATCTGGACGGAGCGCTCACCGACTTCGACCAGGCGATCAAACTCAACCCCGATTTGCCTGAAGCCCATAGCAACCGCGCCATGCTGCGGACAATCAAGGGCGATTGGGCCAAAGCCCTGGCGGATTGCGATCAAGCCATCGAACTCAAGCCCGACATGGGCGAAACCTACATCATTCGCGGTGGAATCAAGCTGGCTCAAAAAGATTCAACCGGCGCGCTGGCCGACTATAACAGAGCCATCGCCCTAAAACCCAGCCTCGCCCCCGCCTACATCTATCGCGGACGCTTGAAACAAACCAACGGCGACTTATACGGCGCAATATCCGATTTCAGCCAGGCCATCGTGCTCCACACGGATTTGGCGGAAGCCTATCGCGGCCGGCTTGAAGCCCGCGAAGCCCAGGGAGACGTCGAAGGGGCGCTGGCGGATTGCGGCAGGCTCATTGCCCTGAATCCAAAAGACGCGGCGGCCTATGATTCCCACGCTGATTTGTTTTACGATCTGGGCGACTGGACCAACGCCCTGGCTGACTACGACAAGGCCTCCGGCCTGGATGCGCAACCACGGGATCATGCCCGTTTCCGCGCCTGTTTGATTGACATTAGATTGGGCCGCGCGGCGGCGGCGAAGGCTGAATTGCGGCCCTGGCTGGCCGGTCACAAGGCGGGCCAACCGGATGATTGGCCGTCGCAAATCGCCCTTTATCTGGCGGGACAATCAACCGAATCCGCTCTCTTCCAAGCGGCGGCAGGCGAGGCGCAACAGTGCCAGGCCTGTTTTTACGCCGCCTCCAAACGAATCCTTGCGGGCGACAAAGCCGCCGCCGCCGGCTTGTTCGGGAAATGTCTGGCCACAGGCGCAAAAAACTCCCCCGACTGCCGGAGCGCGTCGGCGGCGTTGAAATTGCTAAATGATTAGAGCTTGAGGGCCAGGTCCAGTTGCAACAACTGGTATTGATCCACCGGATTGACCTGCGGAACATCCAGATTGCTGCCGCCGGTGCCAAGCTTTTTGTCGATGCGCGAGGCGTATCCGTAGCGCACCGTCCCCACCAGGTTGTCGGTGAATCCGTAGGCGAAAGCGAGATAGACTCCCTGCATGTTTTCGCGGCCTTCAAAGAAATCGGAGTCAATCAAATTTGGATCCAGGGAGTATTGTTCGACATGCTGCCAATAAAAACGCGTTTCCCATGCGCCCCGTTTGATGGCCGAGCCGTAGGCCTGCCCCAACTCTTCGCTGTTGCCGACCGCGAAGCCGGCCTGGTAGGCCTTGTTCTGGTTCTTTTGCAGCGGAATGGTCATGGGCGTGGCGTAAATGTTTGGATTGGCCGCCGCCGCCACCGCCGCTTCCGCCCGCTGCTCCCCGTCAAGATTCTCGGCAAAGTCGCCAAAGATTTTGACGTGCTGCCCCCACAGCTTGAAATTGAATTCAGCCGGAAACTCCATCACAAGCAGATCGTTGACTCCGGTTTGATTGTAGTAAAAACCGTCGGCCGCTCCACCGGGATACCCGCTGGCCCCCGCGTCGGGATAACCGGGAACCACGCCGCCCGCGCCCTCCCCCACGTAGTCGTCGGAGAAACCCGGCGTGCCCTGCAAAGGACCATTGGTCGGAGTAACGGAACCGTGGCCGAGGTAATTGTAAAGCGTCCCGCCGACTTTGAACGACATGTCCTTCGATAGTTTATAATTCACGCCGCCCTGCATTGCCATGAGGAAGGGAGGGTTAGCATTGTGACCGGGATCGGTGCTCGAAAAAAGAAACGGCGTCGAGGTGGTGGGATTGACATCCTCATAAATAAACTGGCCGAATGTGGCGAAAAATTGGGCCGGACCAATGTCATACTTGAACCGTTCCGCCGCGCCTTCCGGATTCAGGTCGGAGTCCCACACCATGGGAGTGGTGAAAAGCGGATTGGCCATCTTTCCCAAGGTGAGATCCACATCCTCATTCGGCTTCCAGCCAAGGTAAATCTGGCCCAGATTGATCCCGGACGTGCTTTTGCCGAAAGGCCCCTGATAAGGAGCGCCGCTGCTGGAACTGGCAAAAGTCACCCACGGAGAACGCGGATTGGACGACGTCTCCAATCTGAGTCCATAGTAAACGTCCCCCTCCGCATCCCCGCGCAAGCCGAGTCGCAAAGCATAACGGTAGCGATCCAGGTTGACGGCTCCGTTGTCAGGCGTGCGCACTTGGCGATTCTCATAGCGCAGACGGATATCCCCGAACAGTTCCATGTTTTTGATCCCGTCGCCTATTTTCCATTTGGTGTAGGAGTTGGTGCTGAAATTCGTTTTAAGACGGTCCGACTCCGCCATCACTTGTTCCGCCTCGCTTTGAGTGACAAAGCCTTTTTTGACCAGCAGATCCAGCAATAGCGCGTTGTCGTTATTGTTACTCTTGTTGCCACTGCTCGCGCTGTTGGTGGTTTGGCCATGGCAAACACCGGGAATGACATGGAGGCCGGCGAGACACAACATCGCGCCGAGGGAAAAAGGCGCGGGAAAACCGCGCAGCTTGCTTGCCAGCGCGGTCAAAAAAGGTCGGGCGGAACTAAACATGGCGCAGATGCTAAAGTTGGATTGAGTCAGAAAAGAGACGGGAATGTTACAAACGTGTGACGTTTATAATGTCAGCAAAAGGGCGGACCTGGGCTGAGGAACTCCAGCAAGGGCCGCCCTGTGTGGGTTGGTGTGGATTGTCCGATGGTTTTTAATGCACACTCACGCCGTAGAAGGTTCCGGCGCCGCTGGTCGGACGCGTGAATGTCTGGATTGATCCGTTGCCAATGATGTTCGTGCCAACCGTGGGCCACTGCGAAACCGGCGCGGTCAACCCGGCCTGGTTCGTATAGTGGAGCGAGTAGGTTCCGTTCGCGGTCGATTGGAACGAAATGAGCGCGTTGCCATTGCCGTCCGCGCCAACGCCCAATGTGGGCGACGGATAGACCACCGCCTGCTGCTGCGCATAGAACGTCATTGAGCCGTTCGAATCGAATTCAAAGTAGCCCAAGTAAGTCCCCGCGCCGCTGCCGGGCTGGAGTTCATAGAAGTCGGAACGCGAAACCTCGCCGCCCAAGCCAAAGGTCGAGTCCGTGGTGTTCTCCACGTCGCTTTGGGAGCCGTTGCCTCCGAAGGTGCCAAGGAAGTTCCCCAGCGCGCCCAAAGAGCCGCCGGCGTTGTCCCCGTTGCCCGCCGGTATGGCCAGGGCGGTGGGCGTATTGGTGACAGAGTCCCTGGAGTTTGCCTGCGCCCAAGTCAGCGCATTGTTCAATATGGCCACAATGTGCGAATCCGGCTGGCCTTGGGTGAAGGTGCTTTGTTGCAGCCACGGAGCCGCCGGTGTGCCCGGATTCGAACGAGGATCGGTCAGCCACAGCGTCCGGGTGGGTTTGCTGGCGCTGCCGTTGTCGCCCGCATTGGGCACGCAGCCAGCCACAGACCAACTCATGTCGCTGAGACTGTCAAACAAGGTCCCCAATTGCGCGGTCGCGCTGTAGGCGGTGATTGGAATCGATGTGCCGGCGGCCGCGCCGTAATAGATCGACGACTGGCCAATATCGACTTCAAACACAACCGTTCCGACGGATCCCACGCCATCGAAGCCCGTCTTGCGGAAGGTGAGAATCAGATCGCGGTTGGTGTCGGTGAATGAGGGGACGGCTGCCTGGGCGCTCTGCACCAGTGCGCACGCCCCCGCCACGGAGAACAGAATGCCTGTCATCCCAAGTAAGTTAAATTTCATATAATTGATCGGCTTTAAGAAAATTCAGTTGGATAATCCCGGTTCCAAAAAACGAACCGGGCCGTCAAGTTGCGACTCACTTGGGAGTCACAGGTCCGCCTTCTTGCGACCGGGTGACGGTCATGGAAGAGAGCGACTCGCCGTATGAGGTCAGAGTTTCGTCCGCGATCTGGCTGGCCAGCAGATTGGCCACTTTCTGGCCATTGCCGCTATAGGTGGGCAGGTAATCCAGTTGTTCATAGGTCCAATAGGTGTACTGGCCGTTCTCAGCGGCAGCATGGCTGTAAGGAACCCCGTTGTAGCTCATGGGAGTCGCACCCAACCCGGACGCGGTGGCGCCGTCGGAAAGGCCCAGATACCCCACGAGAATATAGGGGGAGCTTTGTCCAAGAGCCGTGGCCAAGTCGCCGCCGCTGGAGTAGCCGGCGTCGCCGACCGGGAAACTGATATTATCCACCGTCTCAGCCGGCCAGTTTGTCAAGCCGGTGATGGCGCTGGCGTTGTTTTTGTTGACTTGGCCGGAACCGTTGATCGGCTCGTATTGCAACACCACCGCAGGGGTGAGGGCAGAAACGAAGGTTTGCACGCCTGTTTCCAGGAAAGCGGTTTTACGGGTGCCGGAATCGGGGTCGCGACCGGTGGCATAGACAAGGGTCGTATCAGCAGGATTGCCGCTGAACATGGAAAGCGGCAGCGAGCCGTTATTCCACAATGCCTGGGCCAGCAACGGCGTCATGTTCGTCAATGAGGCGGGAGCGCCCGCATTTTTGAAGAATTCAAAACTGACCGCGCCGACGGTTGTGGCCGTCAAGACAGGTGTGGGATATTGCGAAGTGGCCTGGAAGCCGTCAGCCATGCAAACTTCGGGGATGACCGGCGGGTCATAAGCCGCCGGAGCGTTCGGAGTTCCGCCGGCGCTTTGAGTGGTGGTGTTGGTCAGGAAAGTGCTCACGGTGGAAGGATAGGCTTGTGACACCGTCTCAATGCCGGCAAGCGAACCGGACCAGGAGGTCTTGATGATAACCGAAAGGTTATTGGTCAAAGCCGTGCCGGTGAAAATGGCCTGACTGGCGCCGGTCAGCGACGTGCCCGAATAAGCGTAGGTGTAGTTGGTGAGAATATGGGTAAGGGCCGTGTGAACCGCGCCGCGAAAGGCAGTGGAGCCGGTGATGTGGATTACGGTTTGTGCCGAAGCCACGCCTGCCGTCAAAAGGGCGAGCAAGCCTGCGATGAGGATTTTTGGTGCTTTCATGTGTTTTTTCAAATACCGGAATTCGTTATGTTAGCTACTAACTCACACTTCTGTGAGCGGTTAGACATTACTAAAGCCCACTCACTTCCGCCTCCGGTTTCAGGACACGTTCATGCTCGATTGGGACGCGATCCGCAACGCATACAACTCACTGGTTTACAATCTGTTATAATACTTGCTAACAATATGACTGTCTGGAAAGACGCCGTTGTTGCAGGAACGTAACTTGGTGGAAATAGAATCGTGTCCAAACCCCGGCGGTCAGGGCTTGGACGGCAGCAAGACTGTGACTCGTCCGGTGTATTTGGCCAACAACGGGCGGGCGCGGGCGTGTTTCAAATCTTCCTCATCCGCAGTGGCGGTGGGTTGGTCGGAGGTTTCGGTTTTCTGCGAACTCGCTTCCGCCGCCGCCGATGTCTGGCTGCCCGCCTCGGCCGAGGCGCTCGAAGCCAGGGCGGAAGTGGCGCCGCCCCCGGAGACGTTCTGGGAAAGCGCGACCCCATCAAACTTGCCGCCGCCAATATTGATTCCCCCGCCGGCGATGGCGATTCCCGAGATGGTGCCATTGGCGCTCAGGTTGGCCGTCCCGCCAGCCAGGGCCGTCACATCGATGGTGTCGCCGTGAATGGTCGAGTTGCCGCTGGAAATGAACAGCCCGTTGATTTTTCCCGAAGCTTGCGCGTTAACATTGATGGCGATGATGCCGGTGTCGCCCGCATCAATGTTGCCGGTGTAAACAACGGCGCCCGTTTGCGGGTTCACCGTGCCGGCAGTCAGGTTCACCGCCGGTTGGAGGGATGTGTTTCCATTCTCAGGTTCTTGCGTGATGCCGCCGAGACCGGCCAAAATGTTTCCCTGCGGCGCGTCCACCGTGATGTTGCCGACCTGCAAATTGTGGCTGGCGTCAGGCAAAGTCGTGGCCAGAATGCCGCTGCCGGCAATGGGTTGTTGCGGCGTCGTCACCGCGCCGGTGACGGGATTGACAATTACTTCGTTAACCAGAACCTCGGTCAGATTTCCCGTTCCGGCATTGACGTCGCCGTTCAGGGATTCGACGAAAATGTTGCCGCCGTCAAAGGCCGCAATGCGCGAGCCATCAACGTTGACATCCCCGGCGGCTATGACGCTGATGTCGCTTTTGGCGGATGTCCAAATCCCGTTGGCCGCATCTGGCGCTTGGAATGGCAGGCCGGCCAGACCGGCATTAACCTCGCCTCCCGCATAGATGTTAATGTTGCCGCCAAATAAAGAGCTGATCTGCGAAGCGAACATGTCGAGATCGCCAGTCAAATCAATATTAATGGTCGCGCCCGGCGCGGCGATTTTGGCCAGCGCGGGGTTGTTCTGAGGCCCAACCGAACTGATGCCTTGCGCTGCCGCGCCCAGATTGATCGACTGCGCCGTGATGTTCAACGCTCCCGGACCGCCAATAACCAAACCCTGCGGCGCGCCGGAAGGGTTGACCGAATTTTGGCTGGCGGTATAAAGCGCCTCTACGGCCTGGTAAAGCGGCTCAGTGCTCCCCGTGGCGGCGGCGAATGTGACCGGCACGGTGACGTAGTTGCCATGGGAATCAAGAATCACCTGGCCGCCCGCAGTGTAGGTTTTTTCCTGCAGTGTTCCCAAAAGCAAGGCTTCGGTGCCCGCATCCATTGTCCCGTAATAGCCCAATTGATGCGTGCTCGGAATATAGAAAAAATCCAGGCTCGGGAACAGCGCCCCGGCGGCAGACGAATTGGGACCGGACCCGGGCACAACCGCATTTTCCAAAAGCTCAAGGTAGTCATCTGTGGCCCCCGGATACAACGCCGGAGGCAAAGTCAGGGGCGCGCTCAGAGTGACAAAGGAATAAGTATTCGGCTCCGTTATACTTCCCGCCACGTGAAAGAAAGATGTGTTTCCTTTCTGCAAATTCTGCCCGGTGAAGCTGACGTCATTCATATTGCCGCCCACTGTCACTTCCGTTTCCTTGGGCGTGACGAGAGTCGTATTATCGAAATCCCCGGCAATATTCAGGACAACTGGCTGGGTATTGTTCAATTGCACGGGGACTGGGGCATGTTCGTTGATAAAATCCGTGGCCGTGCCGGCCCCCGACCCGATCCATTGTGTGAAACCGCTGTCTGACATGGCCAGCGTAAATCCATTGCCGTTGAAACTGCCCGGAGGAGGCGTTCCAAAGGGGTTCGCCGGAGTTCCCGCCGGAACGGTTGTATTGATGGTCAACTCGCCCTCTGCCGACGGGAATAAAATGACATTGGCGTTCAATGTCACGCCGCCCGGCCCGGCATTGATCGTCAGGGTGGGCGGATAAATGCTAGGCAACGTGGATTGACCGCTATAACGCGGAAGGTTTTCCCCCAGCAAGTCCACCCCGTCGCCCGCATTCAGCGTGACGGTGTCATCTGGATCGTAGTTGAACACGTTGGGCGGCGTCCGGACTCCGGCGCTAATAAGCGTTCCCTGGCCGTTGAGGGTGCCATTGGGATTGCGCACTTCTTGGAGACAAATATTGCCGTCAGGGGCATTGACCACCCAACTGCCCGTCACGAGACTCAACGCCAAATAATCATTGACCGCGGCGGCCGAACCGGCGTTGCCGGTTTGCGCCGTGATTGTGCTCGGCGCGATCACTCCATTCACCACGCTGTCCGCCGCGACATAATGACCGTAAACGCTCCCGCCCGCCGTGACTGTCACCACCCCAGGCTCCGGCCCAAACGCGCCCGAACCCGCATCCGAGGAGCCTGTGGTGCTGGGCACAAAGCTGGTCACGTTGCCGCCGGCGGTAATCGTGACATTGCCGCCCGCGCCGGTGCTGATGCCGCCCAATAGCGCGGAAACTCCGCCTAAATTAAAATTATAACCGTTGGCGTTTTGGCCCGCATTCACGTTGCCCTGAACTGCGTTCACATCAATGTTACCTCCGCCCATGGTGCGGATCGCGCCCGTGCCCACCGTGACCGAACCGGCGGCGGTGACGTCGATATCCCCGTTCATGGTTTGCAACACGCCCCCGCCCGAAAGTGTCACCGAACCCGTGCCTGTTGTGTTGACACTCGTCGGAGTGGCAAAGGTGGCCCCCGCGACCAGGTCAAGGGTCCAATCCTGGCCGGCCGTGATGCCGGTGCCGGATGTGATGTTGCCGCCCGCCTGCATGGTCAGCGACGTCGGGGTCGCGCTGTCGGCCAGATTCAGGCTCCCCACGGATATATTCTGGCTGATGGCTTGCATGAGAACAGAGCCGCCGCCGCTGGACTGGATGACACCCGTCCCTGTTTGGATGCTCTTGCCGGCGGTCAGGTTGATATTCCCATCGACGGATTGCACCCCGGCGGTGCCGTTCAGGGCTATGGTGCCTGTGCCGGGAGTGACGCCAATGGGCGAGGCGAAATTCGCCCCCGCAACCAGATTGACCGTCCAATTTTTTCCGACGCTCAAGCTATCGCCAGTGTCAAAGATGATATTGGCCCCCGCCTGCAAGGTCAGGGTGGTGGCGCTGGCGCTGTCCGGCACAGTCCAAGGCGAAGCCAGGGTTATGTTTCCTGAAGATTGCAGGAGAATTTGGGAAAATGAACTCAACGAGGCGGGGTCCAGAGTCAAAGTCCCGGGTGTGCTTTCGGCGACAGTGCCCGACCCTGCGGACGAGCCACCGCTCTGGATCGTTATGCTGGACGGGTCTATGGTCAACTTGCCGCCGACCCAGCCCGCGCAGGCCTGGCCATTGATTAAAGATTGGATGGCGCTCATTTGCGGCGCGGATATTTCAACCTGCCCTCCCACCCCTCCCTGGACGCCGCCGGAAACATCAATGACGGACGTGGCGGAATCGCTGTATGTGTTCCCCGATTTGACCAGCACCTGGCCGCCGGAACTGACGCCCTGAGTGTCGCCTTTGGCGGAAATGGTGGAGTTGGGACCAAGTGTAACGGCGTCGCTGGCGACAATTTCGATGACCCCGTCTTGATTCTGAACCGTGTTGGCCTGAATCAAGCCGCCTTGATTGACCACTTGCGCGTTCAGTTCAATGGTGCCGGCGTCGGCGATCAGCTTGCCGGAGTTATCGACCGAGCCTTGCGGCAGGGTGACGGTGGCGCTCAAGCCGCGTCCGTCCGCACGGGTTGAAATAAGCACTTGCTGGCCGGCGCAAAGCCCGATGTTGCCTCCCGGCGCCGTTATGCTGCCGTTGTTTTCAATGTCCGCGCTGATGAGAAAAACCGAACCGGCCGACCCCGCATTGATCTCACCATAATTGATGATCTTGGCGGCGGGAGGGGGCGCGCTAAAATCCCAGGACCCGCCGCCAAAGACATTCAACGGAACGGCCGGCGTGGTGGTCATAACCAGGCCCGCCGCGTTGATGACGGCATTGCCGCCAATGTAAAAGCCGGATTGATTTTGCAAGACCACATAACCATTGGCGTCGAGATGGCCAAGTATCTGGGTGGGATTGGGATCGCTGATATGGTTCCAGACCACCGAACTGGCGGAAGGCTCGATAAACGTGGTCGTCTGGCCCGCGCCGATGTTGAAACTCGACCAGTTTATGACCGTATTGCCTGTCGTGGTAACGGTCAACTGGGAGCCTTGGGTGGCAATGCTGGCCGCGCCCTGCGTGACCACCGGGTGGGAAGGGTTGGCGGACAACGGCCATGGCGATGAAATTCCGGACAGACCCAGCGCCAAAGCCGCGTGCAACCGCAGACGGGCGCCAGTATTCGTCAAATAGAATAATCGTTTCATGTCCATCTCACTTCCAATAGGCACAATAGGTTCGCCTGCAATCAAAGGGAAGCGGGCGAATGTTAATTTCAGGTGACAAAGGCATCGGCGGCTCCGCTTAGAATTGGGCGCTCAAGGAAAACGCTATCCGCAGATGATAGGCTTCGGTGGTGGGGGTGTTCTGTAACGGCAAGCCGAAGGAAAGCATCCCGTTGAAATGGGAACCCAGCGAGGCCGCGCCGGCAATGCCCGTCCCCCACAATGGAGTCTCACCCTTGCGCCCGCCCGGATCCGAAAGATATGTGTCGGCGTAATCCATGAAGAATGAGGCCCGCACTATCAGCGGACGTCCGGTCCCCTGCCCCGCATAGCCGACCCGATAGGGCGGCAATTTTAATTCGGATGTCACCCGCCACCCCGAATCTCCGAACACCTCGCCCTCATGATAACCCCTGACGCCATTGATGCCGCCCGCGCCAAACTGCTCGTTGCTGATCAAAGGTTCGCTGGACCATTGGCCATCCCCCCGCAATGCCAGCTTCCAATCGTGCGGCAGATTCTGATCGCGGTTCACATAACCCGTGACCACATGCCAGAATCCGCTGGCCTCGGTGGAGCCGGCGACATTCTCCAAGTTTGAGCGCGAGCCGGAATACCAGATGTTGGGGCTGTAATTGGCCCCCAACCCGGAACTTCCGTAAGGGTCAGGCCGGTCAACATCGTAGTGCAAAGTGAGCGGAAAATAATCAACGGCCTGCATGGCGGTCGGGACCGGAGAAGGCGTGGTGGTCACACGGGTGAATGGCTGGCCGGAGGCGGTGGTCAAAAATTGGGTGAAGATGAAATCATTGGTTTCAAAGTTCTCCTGTTTGTATTGCTTGTAATCCCCCCCGAATTGCACATGGGAACGAAAACCGTAAAACTCCGGCAGTGGCGAGGTAACCCGAAATCCCAAGGCATCGTTGTAGGTCAAGTCCTGGTGTAATGTCTGCTGCTGAATAATCCCGGTGTTTGTGCTGAAAAGTGTCTTTTGCGCCCCCTGCACCACGCCGGTATCGATGGTTGACCCGCTGCCATAAATGTTCAATTCCGGCGCCCCGATGGACGGAGGCAGCACAAATTTGCGCGTCGCCTCATTGTAACCAAATTTGCCCGGATTGTTCGCCGCCTCATCCGCCGGCGATTGCGGCGCGGCCAGCGGCATGCGATAAAATCCGCTATAGTTGGCCACCAACGGCTTGTCATACATATTCCAATTGCCGCCCTGTTTGTATTGTTCCTCGGAAAACGTGTACTGCATTCCCATGGAATGTTCCAATTGCCACAGATTGTCGTATTCGGCCGAAGTGGCCAGCCGCATATCGGGTGTGCCAGGCGTGCTTTGGTTGTTCGCCTCCACTTTGGCGTGCAGCGGCAGTTGATCTTTGATCCGGAGTATCAGCGTGGTCGTATTGGTCGTCGGTCCCGGATGGATTTCCGGATAAATCTGGCGGTCCCGGTTGCCGTTGGCCAGGTCCAACTGCGGTTGCAGCAGTTTGCTGTTGAGAAAAACATTCGTCTTTAAACCCGACAAGGCCCGCATCACGTCATTGGAACTGAAAAAACGGTTGCCCATCACGACGATTTCAGCCAAACGCCCCTCAAACACCCTCACCCTAAAAACGCCGTTGGTCAGTCGCTGTTGCGGTATGGTGACGCTAACGGTGTCGTAACCCCGATTGTGATATTGCAATTGCAATTCTTTCTCAGCCCGGGCGACGTCGTCAAATGTGACGTTTGTTCCGGTATGCTGGGAAAAAATATCGTTGATCACCTTTTGCGGCAAAAGCGTGTTGCCCGTCACCTCGTATGATTTGACCTCAAAATGAATGGCCGGATTTGCGGATGGCGCGGGCGCGCCGGACGCCGCGACTGCCAATCCTATGGCCCACCCGATACGGCAGGCGGCCGGCAGGCCTTTCAACCCGCGCGGTGAAAAAAAATGATGAACGGTTGCTCGGAAAAACATGGCTGCCGTTCAGTGGCGGACGCGAGATAACGGCGCCGACTTGAATCCGCGCAGCCGCCATTGGCCCGGACTGGTCCCTACATGCCTTTTGAATAAATCACTGAATACGCTGCTCGATTGGTAACCGCTCTCCAGCGCCACATCGACTACTTTGGCGTCGGAGGCGGCCAGCAGTTCGCAAGCCCTGGCCATGCGCAATTCAATCTGCTTCTCCCGAAAGGAAGCGCCCAGTTCTTCACGGAACAACCGGTTGAAATGCCGCGGACTGCAAGGCACCATCGGCGCCAGGTCGGCAATGGACAGATCAACAAAATCCGTCACCGTCATTTGATTCATAATCTGCCTGAACCGGTTGCGGCCGTTCGTGCAGGGCGCCGTCAAAGCCGGCTCCCCCATGATTTCGGATTCGAATAGGTTCATGAAAACTTCCAGCAGCCGTAGCCGGGTTGTCGCAGGGCAATCGGAGCCATTGGCCGGGAGCGCTTTCATAGGCTCCATCGCCGGGCTGGATGGCGGAAACAACCGCGCAACCGGGTTTTTCCGGTGTGCGATCTGCTGGAGCACATGTTGTTCCCGCACCGTCAGCAGTCCGAGCAGTTTGCCGGGTTCCACGCAAAAATGGCGGATGGCCACATCGTTAAGTTGACTGGCCCGCAGAATGCCCGGCGCCTCGGCGGGAAAAATCAGGGCCGACTCCGGCGGAACCTCCCGCATGACGCCTGCTTCCTGCCAATAGCTGGCGCCGCTGCCCGTTTGCAACAGACACCATCCGCGGAATTGGGGTCTCCATTCCGCCCCTTTTTGCAATCGAACCTCACGGAGAACCAAGTGAGGCTCCGGCAGCGGGTTTTTTCTCATATGCGAAAGAGACTCACAAAACCAAGTGTCAGTCAGATGACGGAAATGTTACGATACTGAAACAATCCATTTGGCGCCGCCCGGTCGAAAATCAGTTTCAGGTTCCCGCCTGCGTGGCCAGTCCGATCTTGGTGATTTCCAGTTGCTGGAGCGCGTCCAGCACCTTGATCATGCTCTGGTAATCCACGTCATCCGCCCCCTTGACCACGATCTTCGGGTCCGGATCCGCCGCTTTCAGGCCGCGCAATTTTTCCATCAACTGGCTGCCTGGCACAACGGCGTCGTCCAGAAAAACCTGCCCGCTGTTGTCAATCACAATGCGGTGGATCTTGGGTTTGGGCGCGTTGGGATTGGCCGCGGGCGGTTTGCCCGAGGGCAGCGCCATCTCCAGGCTGTTGATCATCTGCGGCGTCGTGATGATGAAAATGACCAGCAGCACAAACACCAAATCCAGCAAGGGTGTGATGTTCAACTCGCTCAACGCGCTGTGACTGCGACGGGAAACTTTTTTCATGGCTTATGGGGCAACCGGTTCGGTTTGGACGACATCGAATCGCACGGTGAACCGGGACGGAAAATGTACCGGGGGCGGACGATCCACCCCTTTTGCTTCGACCAGAACCTGCCGCACCGATTCGTCCCATCGTTTGTTGCCGGAGCCTTTCTTCCAAACGGGATCGCCCACCTGCCCGGTGGGATCAACCGAGACTTCGACTTCCGCCACAAATTCGTGATCCTCAATATCCGTGGGGCGGTTCCAGCGCGAACGCAACGAGTATTCGATCAGGTTTTTATAGATTTGCACCGGATCGGAAGTCGATTCAACCGCCTTGCCGCCCGCAAACTCGAACGACGGCACATCCACTGTCGGCGGCGCGGCAACCGGCGGCGCGGCAACCGCCGCTCCCACTGGTGGCGCAGTTTGCGCCGCAGTCTTCGGCTCTTCGATTTTTTGAGCTTGAACCAGCTTGGAAATATCCAATTTTGGCGGTTCCACTTTCGGCTTCTCCTGCTCTTTGGGCTTCTCCGCCGGCTTTTCCTTGACCATCTCGACCGCGATCTTTTTGATCTGCCGGCCAAGCAACCCTTCGCGGGCCGCAAAGTAAACCAGCCCCAGCACGATGATGCCGTGAAAGAGCGCGGCAAAAATGAGATTTACCTTCGTCGAATTCCGGGCTTTTCGTTTTTTGGTCTGCGGAAGCATCGGCTCGTCTCCAACTTATTTCTTGTCCGCCGCCTCGGTCGCCAAGTCCACTTTCGCCACATTCGCCTGCTGGCACGCGTCCAATACCGCCCGTATCTGGCTGTACTTTGCCTTGCCGTCTCCGCGCACGATCACACTCAAATCCGGGTCATCCAACCGCAGTTCGACCAGCTTTTCCTGCAATCTGGATATATTGACGGCAGCCTTGTTGATCCACAATTTCCCGCCGGCCTCAACCGTGATGTAATTCGCCTTGTGCGGCGGGTCTTTCTGATGCCGGGCTGCGGCAGGCAGGTTCAGGTCCAAGTCATTGACAATCGGGGTGGTCGTGATGATGAAGATGACCAGCAGCACAAACGCAAGGTCGAGCAACGGAGTGATGTTTAACTCTGTCAGCGATTCATGCGATGAGCGCGAGCATTTTTTCATGACCTCGGACGGCTTACAGCGCGATGGCTGCGTTCTCCGCCTTCAATGCGTTGACGATGCGTTCGACCAGAATTTCATTGGCCTCCTTGATTTCTTCGGACAAGGGCCGCTTATCCACGTATCGATGTTCCATTTGGTTGGCCAGCCGGCTGGCAAAACCGTCCAATTCCTGGGTGATGCCGCGGATGGTCGTCACCATGAAGTTGTAACTGAACATGGCGGGAATCGCCACGAGCAGGCCGATCACCGTGCAAATCAAGGCCCCGGCCACGCCCGGCGCCATCGCCGTAAGACTGGCCGACCCGGCGTTTGCGATGCCCGAAAAGGTTTCCATCACACCCCAAACCGTGCCAAGCAATCCAATGAACGGCCCCCCCGCCACCGCCGTGGACAACACAATCATGCCCTTCTCCAAAGACATCGCCTCCGCCGCCGCCGCTTCTTCCATCACCACCTTGACCGCCTCGAACGAGGCGGTGCTGACGCGAACCGTGCCGGACCGGACAAACATTTCGGTGCCGCCGTGGCCCAGGCTGGGATCGGAAGTGACATCGGCACGATGCTTCACCCGCACCGGATAGTTCTTCAAATGATACTCCAGCTCATCGGTGCCGCGGACATAAAGCTGGTAGGCGGGAGCCCCATCGAAATTCTCATCCTTGCGCTTGATTTCCAACGGATCGCGCGTGGACTCATACGCGGCGAAAAATTGCCTGGCCGTTTTCCGCGCAATGGTCAACTGGCGGGCCTTGGTGATGATGATCGTCCAACTGAAAAGCGATAGCAGCAAAAGCGCGCTCATCGTCATTTTGCCTTCGGGAGTCGCCTTCCGAATGGCGAACTCCAGTGCGTTGGCGGCTAGAAGCGGAGTGATGTGAAAAAATGGAACCATGGTGCTTGGAATTTTAGGGTGTTCTTATAAATCGGGCGGCTGACCGCCCAGCCTCGCCGGCGCGGAAGAACATCACGCCGAACAAGGGCGCTTTGACCTCCCGCCAGCCAGTCTGACTGATCGGCGCTGAAAACAATTTAAAAAAAGCGAACCGCATTGCAAGAAGCCTAGCACCGCCAATGTTACAAACAGTTGACGAATCTGGAACGATTGCGTGAACACTGCCCGCCGCCAAATTTCTGCTTTTGACCTTCCGTATCTTCTTTCCGCCCCTTCCGTCGTTGCGGGAGCTTAAACTTGCGTCGGTCGCCGGATTTGATTTACTGGTCTGATGCGAATTTTATCGGGCATTCAACCGTCGGGAACGCTTCACCTGGGAAATTACTTCGGCATGATGAAGCCGTCCGTCGAATTACAGAACCAGGGCGAGGCGCTTTATTTCATCGCCAATTATCATTCGATGACCTCGCTCTTCGACGCCAACCAGCGCCGGAACAATACGCGCGAGGTGGCGCTGGATTTTCTGGCCTGCGGGCTGGACCCGAAAAAGGCGCTCCTGTTCCGGCAGTCCGATGTGCCGGAAGTGACGGAGCTGGCCTGGATTCTGACCACCATCACGCCAATGGGATTGCTGGAGCGCTGCCACAGCTACAAGGACAAACTGGCCCGCGGCATCTCGTTCAACCACGGTTTGCTGGCCTATCCGGTGCTGATGGCGGCGGATATTTTGATTTACGACTCGAACATCGTGCCGGTGGGACGCGACCAGAAACAACACGTCGAAGTCACCCGCGACATCGCCATCAAGTTCAACGAAGCCTACGGGGACACCTTCGTAATTCCCGAACCGAAAATCCACGGGGAAGCAGCCGTGGTCCCCGGATTGGACGGGCAGAAGATGAGCAAAAGTTACGGGAACGCCATTGAAATATTCTGCGAGGAGAAGGCGTTGCGCAAAAAAATCATGGGCCTGGTGATGGACAGCCGGACGCCGCAGGAACCGAAACCGGATGCGGAAAAAAATCTGGCCATCCAGTTGCTCAAGTTGCTGGCCGAGCCGGCCGCGGCCAAAGACTACGAGGACCGCCTGCGCGCCGGCGGCCTGGGTTACGGTGATTTGAAAAAGGCGCTCTTCCAGACTTGCTGGGATTATTTCGCCCCCGCCCGCGCCCGGCGCGCCGAACTGGTGGCGAACAAGGATTACGTTGAACAAATCTTAAAGGAAGGCGCCGCCAAAGCCCGCGCCCTCGCCGACCAAGTCCTGCACCGCGCCCGCCGGGCCTGCGGTTTGGATTGATTCGGGTCTGGGTGGGATGAACAGGATTTATTCCTGTTCATCCCGCAAGTCCTGTCAAAAGAAAATTAGGCGCCAAACTTGTCGAACATGCGCCCGTTCGCCTGCATCAGGCGGATGAGATACTTTGCCTCGAGCACACCCAGCGAACCGGCGTTCGCGCCGGTTTCGGTAAAGCGGTCCAGCTTGTCCCAACCGCTGGCCTTCGAGACCAGCAGCGCCGGCTGCGGATGCCATGAATGGCCCTTGAGCGGAGCGGGCGTGGAATGATCACCGGTCACAGCCAGAACATCCGGACGCTTCTTCAACAGGATGGGCAGCGCGGCATCCAATTCCTCAATCGCCTTCTTCTTGGCCGCAAAATTGCCGTCCTCACCGTACATGTCGGTGTATTTGAAGTGGATGAAGAAATAATTGTAATTGTCGTATTCATCAAGGTAGCGCTGAAACTCCTCGGCTATCGTTTGCGACCCCTCGAGTTTTTTCATGCCGACCAACTGGGCCAGCCCCTTGTACATCGGATACACCGCAATGCAGGCGGCTTTGAGCTGGTAACGTTGCTCGAAGGTGGGAATTTCCGGCTGATGGGCAATGCCGCGCAACAGGAATCCGTTGGCCGGCTTGCGCCCCGCCAGCGCCGCCAAAGCTTGCTTGGAAAAATCGGCGATCACAGCGGCGGTTTTCTTTTGCTTGGCCGACTTCATATCCGTCGGCGCAACAGCGGGAATGGGCAGCCCTTCGCGATTGGGATCGGCGTCGGTCAACGGGCCTTCCAGCCCCTTGCCGCGAAAAACCACCACGAACCGATGGCCCTTGCCCGGCTTGATGATGATTTCCACGTCGCCAATCTTTTTGATTTTGCGCGAAAGCATCGCGCACAATTCCTCGGTCACTTTGGTCTCAACGCGTCCGGCGCGGCGGTCGGTGATGATGCCCTTTTCGTTAAGGGTGCAGAAATTGGCCCGGGACGCGACATCGCCGGCCTTAAGTTCCATGCCCAACCCCAGCGCTTCAATCACACCGCGCCCGACTTGATACTCCAAGGGATCATAACCAAACAAGCCGAGGTGGCCCGGCCCGCTGCCGGGGGTGATTCCGGGCGCGATCGGGATCAGGCGGCCCTGCGCGCCTTCCTTGGCCAGAAGGTCCAGGTTCGGCGTCACGGCAGCTTCCAGCGGCGTGAGAAAATTGTTTTCCTTGACGGCGATGTCGCCCAGCCCGTCCAGGACGAGTAACACCAGTTTGGCGTTCGATTTAATGGTCAGATGAGAATAAAGGCTGTCGAGATTCATATATGTATAAGCGGGACGTGTGCCCGTCTCCATGATGTGAAGAAACAACCCGCCCCGTCAAGCAGGATGGATCTGGCAAACTCAAGCGGCAGGCGGCCGGCATATTCGCGGTTGACATCACCCGCCCGCCAGATTGCACTATCGGCCATATGGCTTTCGAATCCGTGTCTGATTTCAAGACAGTCGCAACCTTTGTCGGCGTTTTGGCGGCCTCGTTGCTTTGCGCTTCCGCGCAGAGCGTGATTGCGCCGGGCGCAAAACTGGAAAAGCTTTCCGGCGATTTCTCGTTCACCGAAGGACCAACCTGCGACGCCCTCGGCAACGTCTTTTTCACCGACCAGAACAACAACCGGATCATGGAATGGAGCGTGGATGGCGTGCTTTCCACCTTTATGCAACCCTCGGGCCGGGCCAACGGAATGTACATGGACGCCAAAGGCTGCCTGATCGCGTGCGCGGACGAAAAAAACGAGCTTTGGTCCATTGCTCCCGACAAAAAGGTGACGGTGCTGATCAAGGATTACCAGGGCAAATATCTCAACGGCCCCAACGACGTGTGGGTCGCGCCCAACGGCGAAATGTTTATCACGGACCCATTTTATAAACGCACATGGTGGGACCATCAAACCATGGCCCTGGACAGCGAGCAGGTTTACCATCTCCCGGCCGGCGGAAAAAATCCGACCCGCGTCACCAGCGACTTAAAACAACCCAACGGCATCACCGGCACGCCTGACGGCAAAACACTTTTTGTGTCGGACATCGGCGCCGGGCGCACCTATCGCTACACCATTCAGCAGGATGGTTCCCTGGCCGGCAAGGTGCTGTTTTGCGCCAAGGGTTCCGACGGCATGACCATTGACGAACAGGGAAACATCTACATCTGTGGCAAGGGCGTCACGGTATTCGACAAGACCGGGAAGGAAACGGAGCACATTGCCGTGGAAGAACCGTGGACAGCCAACGTCAGCTTTGGCGGCAGGGATCACAAGACACTCTTCATCACGGCCAGCAAGTGCCTCTATTCGATCCGGCTCAATTTCAAAGGGGCGAATCCGTCCAAATAAAGCCGCGCACCGCTACTTGATGTCGGACACCGGCTGGTTGAAAGCCCAAGCCAGGCCGCGCTGCAACCGGTCATAAACATGGTCGCCGTGATGGCCCGGAGGTTCGTAAAAAGTGTGGCGTCCCGGCCTGTCGCCCAACGCTTCATATATTTTTCGCGCTCCGATGTTCGCCGAAAATTCGTCGTGGGCCGCGCCTTCCAGATAGACGGATTGATTCGCCCCGAAAGCATGGGGATTTTTCACGGCAATGGTCAGTGGATCGTTCTCCAGCCAGCGTTGCCAGATTTTCGGACGGAAAGCCCCGCCGGAATCGTAGAGCCACTCGAACTGGCCCCGATGCCAGAAACCGCCCGGCGCATACGCCGCCGACAACGCCAGAGCGTAACCCAGGTCGCCATTGACCGGCGCCGGGTGCGTCCGATTCTCGATGCGGACAATTTCCGCCAGTGGCACGGACGAAACCTGGGACATTTGGACCAACGGCAAATGGCTGGTCGGAAAATCGGAGTCCGGACTCATGGCTATCACCGCGTCAAACAAATCATGCCGCGCCATCCCCAGACGCAACGCGCCAAAACCGCCGCTGGAATGCCCGGCCACAATGCGCCTGACGCCGCCCGCCGGAACCGGATTCCGCCGCTCCACGGCGGCGACAATTTCGTTGCAAACGTAATCCTCGTAATTTCCCTGCGCGGACGAATTCAAATACTGGCTGCCGCCCCAGCGGTTGTGCCCATCCACGACGACAAAAATCATGGGGGCAACCTCATTGGCGATTTTCCGCGTGAAACGCAGCCAGGTATTTGAATTTTTATTGAACCCGGCAAAGGAATATCCGAAGCCTGGCAGATAATAAACCACCGGCAAGGGCCGCCCGTCCGCCGCCTGGGCCGGGTAGAACACCGCCGCCGACCGGACAGACGGATCATGCAAGGCATTATGCCTCAGCGCCCGGCTGTTCAGAGTGATGATTTCACATCGCGCCTCACCGGCGGCAGCGCGCCGCAATGGCGCAAAAACCGCCGCGCCACACAAGAATAAACACAATAAACCCCGGGTGACTTTCTTCATGTCCGTCAGACTACCGTCAACCGAACCGGGGCAAAAGGCAAAAGGCAAAAGGCTAAGAGCTAAAACGGGAAGGTGGGGGACGTGCCGTTACTGTTTGATGGTTCCACAAAATTCTTTGCAAGCTTCTCATGGTCTTGCCGTAATGGAAAGTATGAAGAATAAACCCTTGATTGTTTTGGCTGTCACAACTCTCATCGCGGTATGTTCCGCTTGTCTGGTGTTTTTGCTGACGCAAAAGCAGCATGAAAGCGCTGAAATCTGCCGGGTTTTTCGGGAGCTGAACCATGCTCGGACTGTTATCTATTTGGATGAAATAGACGTGCAAGACTGCCCGGCGGACTTTCAACGCGCTTATTCAACCTACGTTCTTGAAATGAGGGCGGCGGGAATATTCGCGAGCAGCAAGCGGCTGGCATTTGAAAAGCTTAAAGATGCCGCCCGGATGCACGGGGTGACTTTTGCGCCAAGAACGCGCCCTTAATCGGGAGAAAGAGAGGCATTGTACTCTATGGCCACCTCCTGACACTCAAGCATGGCGGTCGTTATGGCGGCGGAGTCCTGTTTTTTCTTGCTTTCGTCTTTTGACAGGACACCAACTTCGTGCGCAGCCGTGATAATATGCCCGGTGTGGGCGGCTACCACGATCTCAACCAAAGGCACAATACCGGACGGATCGGTGGATAGTTTTTGCCACGCGATAACATAATGCATCCAGGCAATTCGGAAGCTTTTGGGACACGCAGTCGTGTCAATTTTAGCGATGTCTCTCGCATAAACCTGTTTGTTGATTCGGTGTTTCAGCAATTTCTTCCGAAAAGCCAGCCTTGTTCTGAAAACATCCTCAATGGCCCCCTTCCATTGGGCAAGCTTCGCTTGCTGCGCCGGATCTTGCCGAGACTGGACCGGGGCGATGGTTTGTGCGGTGATCTGGCCGGTTCCCGTCAGGAGGGTAAGGGCCACCATGGTGACAATGAGAGCGCTTTTCATGCCCACGAATACGCCAGACCTAGTTGACTATGGCAAGACATTATTTTGACAAGTTGGATTTTTTCAGGCAACGGTGAACGGAGTTGGCAAAGCCCCATCACAGAGCGCCAGAAAACTGATTCCACCCGCTATCATCCCCCTATTGAATTTTCGCGGCAGATTTTTTGGTAAATTTTGGCCAGCGGCTTCATTTCCCGGGGCAGGCTTTTCTCTCCGAAATTGACTTCGATCAATCCGAATTTCTTGGTGTAGCCGAATTGCCATTCAAAATTGTCCATCAACGACCAGTAATAAAAACCGCGCACATCCACCCCTCCGGTAATCGCCTGGTGCAACGCGGTCAGATACCGCTTTAAATCACGTTCGCGAAAGGCCTCGTCGGTCGAGGATGAGCCGTGTTCGGTAAGGTAGAGCGGCAGGCCGTATTCCGAGTATATGGCCCGCAAGGCCGGCTCCAATCCTTCCGGGTGCCGCTCCAGCATGTCGTCGCACTCCAATCCCAATTGCAAAAGTTCCTCGTGTGAAAATCCAAAGGTCGGCACCAGCGGTTGCAAATGGCGGAAGCGAATCCGCCCGTAATAATTGACGCCCACAAAGGTCGAGGCTGATTTTCTTTGGCCGCCCAAAAAACAACGCAGGACGTAACGGTTCATTTGCCCGTGAACAAACGCCGCCAGCGCCGCGTCCCACGGCAGGAACTTGTGATACGCCTCAAAATAGGTCCAATTTTTGGAAAACCCCGCTTCCACATTGCCCAGGGTGCTCCCGGCGGCGCGGATGACACGGCATGCCTCCTCATGCGCCTTGGCCATGTGCCGGACAACCCGCCGAAACGACCTCAGGCGAAGCTTTCTCAAGGGAGGAAATTCGCCGATCAAATATCCGCAGCAAGCGTAAGTGTCCGGTTCATTGAATGTGTTCCAGAGGCGGACGTGATTTCGCAACGCGCCGGCCAGTTTTTTGGCAAAGTCAACAAAGGCCGGAATGGCCGCCGGATTGGTCCATGCGCCCATGGCATTGAGCCACGGCGGATTGGAAAAATGATGCAGCACAACCATGGGGAGAATCCCGGCTGCGTTGAGCCGGTCCAGTTGGTCGATGTAGCGCGCCAGTTCCGGCGGATGCAGCGGCCCGTAAGGTTCGGTTTGGAGCCGCGACCATTCAACCCCCATGCGATAGGCGTTGACGCCCAGTTTGCCCATCCATCCGATGTCCTCCGCATAGCGGTGGTAGCTGTCGCAGGCCACCCGGCAGGTGCATCCGTCCCGCGCCACAAAATCCGTCCACTCGTTTTGGATGTGCCCTTCTATCTGTGTCGCGGACGTGGCCGTGCCCCACAGAAATCGATCTGGAAATTTGAGCGGCAACCCGCTCTCAACCGGCTGTGACATGATGAAAAACACCCGACGGCACGGCCTGGGGTTTGGCCGTGGCGCGCTCCAAGGTTTGCAATAAGATGCCATCCGCCCGACGGAGCCAGGCGCGATAGACCGTGTTGTCCAGCCGTTCGGGCAACTCGCCCAGCCGGTCGAGGTTGAAACGGCTGTCAGCGATGCCGATCCGGCTGCGGACGGCATCCATGGCATTGATCATCTGTTCGATATGATTTTCAACCGGCATAAGGAAAAGCGGTTTGCCCAGATAAGCGGCCTCGGCCAGGGATTCAAAACCCGCGGTGCAAGCCACGAATTTGCACTCCGCCATCAGGCGCAAAAACTTTTCGCCGTCCAGACGATGAAAAGTGAGCGTTTCGTCGTAAGCCTGCTCCGGCGGCGCGTCCGGCTTGTCATAAAAACAGTGCAACACGGTCTGCGGGTTCTTCTTGTGCCAGTCAATGATTTGTTCGGCGTAGCCATGATTGAGCAGGTATGCCAGGACAAACCGGCCGGCGGGATTGACCGGGAGATCAAACAACTGCCGGCGCAGAATCGGCGGCGCCACCACCAGGTCTTTTTCGGGCAAATCTGGCGCTTCATAGAGCGACAGCGCGACGCGGGTGGACGCCGCCCCCACCATCCGCACGTACCATTTCATGCCCCACTGCTGCAGCCGTTTGTCCGGGGCGCGCACATAGTCCGGGTGTTCGTACATGAATTGATGGGCCACCGCGACAACCGGCGGTCGGTTGCGGCAGATCAGGGCGTAAAGGCCCGTCATCGGCTCGAAAAAATTGATGATGACATCCGGCTCGTTTTCCCGCACCAGACGATGCAAGACGCACAAGCTGCGCAAGCAGGCTGGTATCCTTCGGAAGATGCCAAGAAACGACCGGGCCAGATGCACCTTTCGATTATTCTTGTAAGAAAAATCAAACGTTGCGATCCGCGTAATCGGCATCTTCATTCCCGAAGCAAAGAATGGGGCGGCTTGCCGGCTCGACCCCGTGCCGAGCACCGCTGCGATCACCTGATGCCCCGCCTTCTCCATCATCTCCTTCACCGCCATCGCCTGGGTCATGTGACCCCGGCCCTCGCCCAGAATGCAGAACATTATTTTCATGGTAGTGCAATAGTTGAATGTTGCCGTCAAAATCCTCCACCAACGCCGTGCAGCTCTCCACCCAATCGCCGCAGTTAAGGTACATCACGCCCCCGGCATCCCTGATTTCCGCGCGGTGGACATGGCCGCAAATCACCCCATGCACATTTTGTTTGCGCGCCATTTGGATGATGGCCTCCTCATAGTCTGTCACATATTTCATTGCCGCCTTCGCCCTGTATTTCAGATAGGCCGCGAGCGACCAATAGCCAAAACCGAACGTGTGCCGGATGCGGTTAAAGTAGAGGTTAAAGTCCAAAATCCAGTCATAAAGATGCGTCCCCACCCGGTCCAGCAAATGGTTGAAATGAGCCAGCCCGTCGAATTGATGGCCGTGCAAAACCAAATAGCGCTTCCCGTCCGCCGCCGTGTGGATCACCTCCTTCGCCATTACCACACTGCCGAAATTGACGTTCAGAAACTGCTCGAGAAATTCGTCGTGATTGCCTGTGATGTAAATGATCTGCGTTTCCTTGCGGCTTTTGCGCAGCAGTTTTTGGATCAGCACATTGTAGTCGTCCTCCCAATGCCATTTGGAGCGCAACTGCCAGCCGTCAATAAAATCACCCACCAGATAGAGATAACGGCACTCGCTTTGCCGTAGAAATTCCAACAGGGACGCCACTTGGGCGTGCTTCGTCCCCAGATGTATGTCGGATATCCAGATCGAACGGAAACGCATTTTACTCCCGGTCAAAGATTCAGGGCTGGCGATCATAATTTCGTATCAACTCAATAAACGGGTCCCGACGCCGCTACTGTTGACTCTCCCGGCGGGTCCTTCAATTCAAATCAGGCCTTGTCGCCATATCGTTGCTGTCCCGTAACACTCCTGTCATATAATCGGCCCGATTTGCCTGAATCCGGAAGAAGTTCCGCTTATTGGTTCCTCGCTGTTGCCAGTTATTCCCGGGGACGGACAACGTTTCTCCCTCTGGGAGGGCCGGTGTGAGGGCGGGCAACATCGCCATGCCCCATTCCACTGAAAACGCCGTGAACCCGCCTATTTCAGGCTGAAGGTTTTTTGGCGGCCTTGGTAGGAAAGAACCACGCTGGTCGGACTGATGGAAAGAATTTCCATCCCGTTGAAATGCGCGCCGCGTTCGAGCGCCTGGTGGTTGATCACCACCACCGGATGGCTGGGATTGTAGAGTATGCTTTGGACTTGGACCGTATCCAGAGGCGATTCGGTGGCGGGGACGGCGGGAGCGGATGCGACACCGGCTTCCGTCGCCGGATCGGCCGCCGGGCTGGTGGCGCGGGCGGAACGCCATTTGAAAGCCACCACAATAGCGATGGCAATAACCGACACGGCGGCCAGGGTGAATAGTTTGAACCGGAGCGAATGGGGTTGCGGGGACGGTGATGCCTTGGAACGGGCGGGTGTCCGGTTTTCGGCTTGGGATTCCGCAGTCGGAGTGGAAGCGAGTAATTTGCGCCAAGCATCGGGTTTTTTCGGCAAATCGAGAGCGGCAAGATAGGCGGCGTCGAGCTTGGGAGGTTGGAGTTTGCCAAGAAGTCCGTTTTCGTCCTGGGCAAGCACATTGGCGACATGCACGACAGTCAAAACCGTGAACTCGGCGGGAGTCACCACGCCGGGCGTACAATGCAAGGCGACCGCCTCCACCAGCGGGAGCGGCATGCCCCACAAACCGAGCAGGTAAGCTCCCACCTGATTGCTCGTCACCCCCAATTGATTTAATTCCGCCTCCGGCAAAGACCACTTGTTCCGGCGGGCCGCTTCAATCACGGCTGAATATTCACGGGAAAGATTTGTGGCCAGGACAATCTGGCCGATGTTGTGCAACAGGCCGGCGGTGTAGGCCTCGCTGGCCATGCGTTCGCTGGCGATGCAGCGCACGACAATTTTGGCGGCGATTTTCGCCACGCTGAAACTATGACGCCAAAGCTCATCCAGAGAAACACTGGCCGCCCCGGCGGGCAACGGGTGGCAAAACAATTGCAAACAGAGCACGAACGATTTAACCGTGTCCAATCCCAGGCGCGCCACCGCCTCGTGCGGACTGGTGATCTTTTCGGCCAGCCCGCAAGCGGGAGAGTTGACCATTTGCAACAGGCGCGCCGTCAGCGCGGGATCGCGCGCGATCACCTCGGCAACGGATTCGACGCTGGAATTGGGCGACTCGGCCCGTTTCAAAACCTCGAAGTAAGTGGCGGGCAGGCCGGGCAGTGTGCCCAGGCGCGGAATAAACACGCGCAATTTATCATTGGAGAGCCACGCATCCAGAGCGAAACTTCGTTCAATGATGGAAATCAATTCCGGCGGCCGCCAAGGGCGGGAAATGAACTGGTGTGCCGCCCCCATGCAATCAACAATCAGCTCGCGATCTCCAACCTCGCCCAGGATGAACCGCAACATGCGCGGGTATTGCACCGCCGCCTCGTGCAAAAGTCCGGCAGGGGCGATCCCGCCCGGAGCCAGGTTGACGACCATGACATCGAAGGCGGTCGAAGACATCGCTTTCAGAGCCGCCGCCGCGTCCGCTGAAAACACACAAGTCCAGACGGCGTCCAACCCCTTCAATGAAGGTTGCAACGTTTCCAGTTCCGCCCCGGTAAAACCGGCGAAACAAATCCGTTTCTTTATTTCCTGCGCCATTTTTTTGAGTGCGACACCGCCGATTAGTCATCGACTGGCGGGGGAAATACTTTAGACGCACGTCATTGTGCGATATCTCCCAGCAAGACGCGCGCGCCATTGCGGGTAAACATGATAAACCCCCTCAAGTTTTTGTTCCACCCTTTCGATAGCTTCATTGATTGACTCTGTAAGTCGATTTGTCCAGGGCACTATCCGCCATGTCGGCGAATTGCCAGTCCGGCAGGGGAACGGCGCGGCGTTGATCCGCGCGCGAAGATTCCCGGCAGGAAAAATCCAAAGATCATGAAGCGTTCGATTTATGTAGTTGATGATCAGAGAGAACTTCTCGAAATAACCGTCATGGCGCTGCGGCGTCTGGGGTTTGATTGGGAAGTGACAGGTTTCGGCGACCCGATCACCGCCTTGGGCGCCGTCAAAACGGCAAAGCCGGATGCGGTTTTAACCGACCAGATGATGCCTGTGATGGAAGGCTGCCAATTATTGGAGGAAGTCCGCATCATCTCGCCCGCCACAATCCGGCTGATCATGTCAGGTTGTGTGGCGCTGGACAGGCTCTCGTCAATCACCTCCGCGCACCAATACATTGCCAAGCCGTTCGATTTAAACAAAGTGCGGGACTTGATTCAGCGTAGTTTTGTCGCCCGGGAACGGATTGCCAACCAGGGTTTGCAAGTTGTCACTTCCCTTCGCGCCATCCCCTCCTTGCGTCAGACGCATCATTCTCTTTTGGAAGAACTCAAAAATTCCGATGCCGCCGGCACCCGCATCGCCTTTCTGATCAGTCAGGACCCCGGTCTTTCAATTAAAGTTTTGCAACTGGCCAATTCCTGTCTTTTTGGGCCGGGCGGACTGATCACCGATTTGGTTGAAGCGGTCAATTGTCTCGGCAGCGAAATGATTGCGGCGGTGGTGCTTTCGCAAAGCATGTTTCGGCATTACGAATCTCTCCGGCACCGGGACATTGATCTGGCGCGGGTGTGGGCGCATTGCTGGGAAACAGCCGGCCTGGCCCAGCGCCTTTGCCGGGAAAAAAGACTGCCCCACAAGACCTGTGAAGAGGCTTTTCTGGCCGGCCTGCTGCATGAGGTGGGACGGTTTGTGATCCTGGACAATTTCCCAAACCGCTTTCAAAAGGCGTGTGATTGCTCTCGCGAAACTCACGCTTCGCTGGCCGCCTCCCTGCGCGAGACTTTGCAAGTGACTCCCGCGCAAATGTCCGCATACGTGCTTGAGCTTTGGGGGCTTCCCCTGTCAGTGATTAACAGCATTTCGCTCATGGACACCCCGGAACAAGACGCGGCGGCCGGTTTTTCCATGACGTCCGCCCTGTATATTGCGGATCATCTTGCCTCGAAAACCCACGCTCCTGATTCCTTCGATCTGGAAGACTGGAAGGCCGCTTACCTGCAATCCATCGGCTGCGAGAGAGACATCGCCGTCTGGGAAGAGCGATGCACCCAGACCGAGAATCTCGCCTGCGGTTGAGCAACGCCCCCGCTCTTCTTAAATGCGTGAATTCAGAACCTCGTCGGCACCTTGGACAGTCGAACCACCAACCGCCGTCCCGTTATTGATTATTTCGGCATGGGTGAGGCGGTGATGGGATTGGACCGGATTGCCGGACCCTTGAATATCCTGAGTCAAACTTGAAAAGGCCTGGCGCGCGCCCGCCAGATTGGCAGACCTCAAGGCTCCTCCCAACGCCCGCAAATCATTGCTGGCCTGGGTGCCGGGAGCAAACAAACTGCCCGACCCCGCCATGGCGGTTTTTTGGGCGTCCTGCAGGAAGGCGGCGAAGGCCCCCTGGGCGCCGGAGATGTTGCCCGATTGCAAGGCGCCCTGCAATGCAGTGAAGTCGTCACTTCGTTTGGCTACGTCTGAAACTGCCGATATATTCATAAGATGCGGCATTCCGAATTAAATTATCGCTCCACCTTATCGGCCAAAAACGGAAGGGCTTTAGTGTTTTTTTGCGCAATTTTCAGGCAAAAGGAACCATTAAAGTATCCCGGCTCCCTGCCGATAGTTCAAGTATGGGAAAATGGCGGTTGGCAGCCACAAATGGCCAAAGGGAAAACTTGGTGAAGCCCGTTATCGAAATTCACCACACGGCATGGATGCCGCGCAGTTCTAGCTCCCGAAAGGGAGCGACTCAAGGAAAGAGTTAATAGTTATGGTAATCAATACAAACATCGCAGCGCTCAATAGCGCGAACAACCTCAATAAATCGACGGACATGCTGAATGAGTCGCTGGCGCGGCTCTCATCTGGTTCGAGCATCGTCAATGCGTCTGATAATCCTGCCGGCTTGGCGGAATCCATCAGCCTCAATGCGCAAATCGGCCAGACCACGGCGGCTACCAATAACGTCGCCAATGCGAGTTCATTCGCCCAAACCCAGGACGGGTATTTGCAACAAGTCGGTTCGGCTCTCGACCAAATGTCCACTCTGGCGGTCGAAGCTCAGGACGGCACCAAATCCAGTTCTGAATTGAGCGACTATCAGGCGGAATTCAAGGCCTTGTCCTCTTTCATCACCAACGCGGGCACGCAGAGCTTCAACGGCGTCAGCCTGTTCGGCAGCACCGGTCTGACCGTGACCACGAGCGGCACCGGCGACACGTTCACGATGAAAGGCGTTGACCTGACCAACTCGGCCTACACCACCGCGACTGCGGACGACATTTCCACCTCCGCCGGAGCGGTCACTGCCTTGACGGACGTGACGGCAGCCATCACACAATTGGCCACTGATCGTGCCAATGTCGGCGCGAATGAGGATCGGTTGAACTTCACGTCCCAGGAACTGGGCACGTTGTCCACCAACCTCGCTTCCGCCAACAGCGCAATCTCGGACGTCAATGTGGCGACCGAAAGCACCAACTACGCCAAGTATCAGATTCTCGTGCAATCAGGCACGTCGATGCTGGCGCAGGCAAATCAAGGTGCGCAGAACGTGCTGAAGCTCCTGCAAGGCTAGTCTGACTAGTCTTCCCGGACTCGGCATAGGTTCGGCAAACTTGACTCGGACGGCGTTCGCGCCGTCCGAGTTCAGCGATTCCAGGTGGAATCGCTTGTGCAGTTTATAAGACAGGAAAAGAGAAAGTCATTTTATGTCAGCTACGACCAGTACTTCAGGCAGCGGTTTGTCCCTCTCCGGGCTGGCTTCCGGCATGGACTGGACGTCCATTATCAACGAGATGCTCACCGTGCAAGCGGCGCCCGAGACGCAGATGAGCACGGAGGAGACAACGGACAACAGCGTCAAATCCGCCTTTCAAACCATCGGAACTGAGTTGACCACTCTGGCCGGCGACGCCACCACTCTGAGCAATCCCAGCTTTTTTGCAAGCCGGACCACCTCCATTTCCAATTCCTCAGTCGCCAGCGCCACCGCCGCTTCCGGCACGCCTTTGGGCACTTACACCTTTAATGTCACCAAAATGGCCACCGATGCCGTGCAAGTTGGATCCAAGGCCGCCGGCAAACTCAATTCCAGCAACAATGTTTCCAACCTGACCTTGAGCAGCGCCGGGTTCGCCAACGCCGTCACAGCCGGCACTTTTACGGTCAACGGCAAGACCGTCACCATTGCCACCAGCGACACTTTGCAATCCGTTTTTGATCAGATCAGCTCCGTCACCAACGGTGCCGTCACCGGCAGTTATAACTCCACCACCGATGAGATCACGCTGTCCAGCACCAGCAGCCCAAGCAGTCCAATCACCCTGGGTAGCGACACCGACACGAGCAATTTTCTGCAATCCGCCGAACTCTACAACAACGGCACCGGCTCCATCACCAGCACCTCGGCCCTTGGCGGGGTCAACCTGGGCAACACCTTGAACCAGGCGAACCTCTCCACCACGATCAGCGACGGCGGCTCGGGCGACGGCGAATTCAAGATAAACGGTGTGGCGATCAACTTTGACGCCTCGACCGATTCGGTCACGGACGTTTTGCAGAAGATCAACGATTCCAACGCAGGCGTCACCGCCACCTATGATTCGCTCAACGATAGTTTCGAGCTTGCCGACACCACTCCGGGAAACGTCGGCATCTCGTTGCAAGATGTGACTGGCAATTTTTTGGCGGCCACCGGGTTGTCCAGCGGAACATTGCAGGCCGGAACCAACCTACAATACAGCATCAACGGCGGAGGCACGCTGACCAGCCAGTCCAATACCATCGACGCGGGAAGCTCCGGCCTGACAGGATTGTCCGTCACCGCCTTGGGCACAGGTTCCACCGCAATCACGGTTGCCAGCGACACCTCGACCATTTCTTCCGCGATCAATTCATTTGTGACGGACTACAACGCGGTGCAAAACTTCATCAGCAGCCAGACCGTCACCACCACCAGTTCGACAGGAACGGTCACACCCGGATTGCTGACCGGCAACATGGATGCCGAAGGCATTGAGACCACCTTGCGGCAATTGGTCAATGCCTCATCAGGCACCACCCCCGGAGTCGAAAGCCTGAACGATTTGGGAATAGCGTCCAACGGACAGGATAACACCCTGGCAGTGACCAGTTCGACGCTGACCAGCGTGCTGACCACCAATCTGGCCGCCGTTCAAAAATTATTCAGCGATTCCTCCAGTGGCATAGCCGTCACTCTCAATTCCTACCTGGGCAGCAGCACCAGCACCACCGGCATGCTTAGTTCCGGCGGGATGCTGGCCACCGACGAAAACAACATGACCAACGAGGCCAACGGGCTGGCCACCAGCATCACCAACCTTCAGGCGCAGATCGCGGCCAACAAAACGATGCTGACCAATGAGTTCACCAACATGGAAACCGCCATTAATAGCATCAACACCGAGAAAGAATATTTGAACGACTATTTCGACACCTCATCAAGCGCCAGCAGTGAATCCGCGCCCACGGCCGCCGGTTCATCAAGCACGTCGTCCTCATCCTCATCCTCGTCCTAGTCCATTAAAAAGCTATATGAACAAAATCTGGGGTTATCTTATGCGGGGCGGCAGCAGGCCAATTCTCCGTCCGTTTTGTTGTCTCCTGATCGCGGTCGGCTCCACCGGCTGCCATGTTTTCCCGCCCTTGCCGCATGCCGTGCAGGACATGGGCCCGCGTTACCACCCCTCCAATATTTACCGGCGGGCCGACATTCTGCCGCCCCAAATCCGTCGGGTGGCTGTCTTGCCCGTCAGCAAGACCGGCTCCTCCGTCTATATGCAGATTGGCGTGGAAACGCTCGAACCGCTTCTCTACGCCGAACTGGAAAAATGCAAACGTTTTGAGGTCATTCCTGTCCCGCTCGATCAACTGCGGCAATGGGCCGGCAAAACGGAATGGCGAACGGATGAACCTTTGCCGCCCGATTTTCTGGCGCGTATCGGTCAGGGAACCGGCTGTGACGCCGTGATGTTTTGCCAGCTCACCCGTTGCGCCCCCTACCCCCCCATCGCGGTGGGTTGGAAATTCTGCCTGGTGGCTGTGCCCCCGCCCGGAACAAACTCCGCGGCTGGGATGAAAGACCAGATCATCTGGGCGGCGGATGAAGTGTTGGATGCCGGCGAACCCGGTGTGGCCAATGCCGCGCGCGATTATTACGGCGACCACCTGCGCAACGAAACGCCGTCTGCCGATTCGTCCACCATTTTGAGTTCACCCGCCCGTTTTGGCCAATATACCCTGGCCGCCCTTTTGGAGACGCTGCCTTTCAGGGGGATGCCGGCTCCGGCAAAAACCGCTAAAGTTAATTGAGCCGCCAGTCGATATATGATGGGGAACGATGATGGTTGCACTGTGAAACAAGCTGAATTTTATGGAAATTAATGCCAGTATGAACGTTGGTTCCGTTAACAATCCCATTTTGACCGGACGTTCCCTCGCCACCCCGCCGCAAGCCGCGGCTACCGACTCTTTCACGAGTTCCAGCGCGCTGCAAGAGGCTTCGCAGAACACCCCTGATACTCGCGCCGAGGCCGTCGCCCGCGGACAGGCTTTGGTCAGCGACAGCGGATATCCGTCCGGTGACACAATCCGGGTACTCTCGAATTTTCTGGCCAGCCGGCTCCAAGGCGGGTCGAACTAACTTGAAACTCTCATGACACAACGCGACAACCCGTGGCAATCCTACCGCAAGGTAACCACCCAAACGGCGACGTCCGAGCATCTCGTTTTGATGCTCTATGATGGTGCAATCAAATTTTTGAAACAGGGTCTGGCTGGCTTCCGTTTCACCGACCCGCGGGAATGCAACGAGACCATCAACAACAACATCCTGCGCGCCCAAGACATCATCCATGAGTTGAACGCCCGGCTGAACATGGAGGAGGGGGGCGAAATCGCCGATAATTTCCGCCGCCTCTACAATTATTTCTACAGCCGCCTGACGGAAGCCAACCTGAAAAAAAAGAAGCCGCCAATCGAGGAAGTCATTGGCCACCTGTGCGTCTTGCGGGATGCCTGGGAAGAAATGTTGCGGCGCGACCGCGGGGACGCCACGACTTCCCCCGAAATCAGCCGCAAATTTGCCTGATCGCATGAGCGCGCGCGAAGAACTGGCCGGGGTTTTGGACAAGTGGCTCCGATTGACCCGGAAGGAAGGCGCCGCCATCGACTCTGCCTCATGGCACGATCTCCGTCAAATCCAGGCGCAAAAAAGCCTGCTGAAGAATTCCTTCGCCGCCGCCGCGCAGCGTTGCGCCGCCGAGGGCGTTGCCCTTGATCCATTTCGCCCCGCCGCCGCCCGCGTTCTCTCATTATTGACCCGCAATGGGGAGGTCTTGGCCGCGCAGATGCGCCAAGCCCGCCTGCAAGAGGCCGCCCTCGACGAAAATCGGCGCAATTTGTTTCGCGTCCAGCGCTCCTATGTTGGACGCCGGTCGCGCGCGGCATGGCATTGTTATTCCTGACCAGCCATTTTCCCCATGGTTCCTGAACTCAACATTGCCAACGACCAAGCCGACCCGGTAATGATCGTCGATGACGAGGAAATCGTCCTGATGACCCTGCGGGATACGCTGGTGCGCGAAGGTTACAACGTCGTGACCTCGCCTCATGCGGTCCACGCCGCCACCATGCTCCAGGAACGCGCTTTCTCCGTTGTCATGAGCGACCAGCAGATGCCGCTGGTCACCGGCCTCGAATTTCTCTCCCAAGTCAAACAAATCCAGCCCGACGCCACCCGCATCCTCATCACCGGCGTGGTGAACCTGAACACCGTCATTGACGCCATCAACAAGGGCGAAATTTACCGCTTCGTGGTCAAACCGTGGTTGCGCGAGGAACTCCTCGTCACGGTCAAGAACGCCGTCCAGCGCCACGAATTGATTCGCAGCAACGCCCGCTTGCGCGCGTCCACGCTGGAGATGAACAACGAGTTGACCCGGATCAACCGCGCCTTGGAAACGCAAGTGGCGGTGGTGGCGGGCCAAAACAAGCAGCTCGAAATCCTGGCCGCCGCGCAGGATAAGAATTTTCGCGAATCGGTCGAACTCTGCGTCAAAACCATGCAGACGTTCTATCCCACGCTGGGTAACCAGGCCCGCCGCGTGTTCGGTCTCTGCCACACCATGGCACAGAACATCGAATTGACGGCGGAACAGCGCGAGACCCTTGAGATCAGCGCCTGGGTTCACGACATCGGCCTGGTCGGCGTGCCCCGGCAATTGATCAAGCGCTGGGAGGAAGCCCCGTTGAGCCTCAGTCCGGCCGAACGGGCGCTGGTCGAGCATCACCCCATTCTGGGAGCCGAACTGGCCCGTTTCGCTTATCACCTCAAGGACGTCAGCCCCACTGTCCGCGCGCACCATGAACGTTTTGACGGCACCGGCTACCCGGATGGATTGAGGGGGGAGGCCATTCCCTGGCTGGCCCGCCTTCTGGCTGTGGCCGTGGCCTATTCCGAGAGTAATTTTCCCGGCCAGATCGCTGCCGAAACAATCACGGAGGGCGCCAATTCTTCCTTTGATCCCGAAGCGGTTCGCATTCTTCTGCATAGTCTGCCCAAGGCCGTGGTTCCGGGAAAACAGCGCGAAGTCAACCTCGACGACCTGCAACCCGGGATGGTCCTGGCCCAGGGCATTTATACGATCAACGGCATGTTGCTGATTCCCGACGGCCAAAGGCTGACCGCCCCGTACATCGACAAACTGCACAATCACAACAGAATCAATCCAATTTCGCAGACGCTGCTTGTTTATTGTTGATACCCCGTCGGAATCCGGCGCCTCGCCGCAATCCGATGCAGCCGCAAAACATTCTCGGTGACGGACGATATTTTCCCCTCCTAATAATCGTAATCTTCCCCCCAAAGAGAACGTGTGCTGGCGGTGTGTCTTGGTGTTGGGCCGACTTCCGACCGATGCAGCCGCAGAGTCTTCGCTGAGATGGACAACGTTTCCCCCTCGCCCGCGCCAGCGGGAGGGACGGGGTGGGAGCAGACAACATCGCCATACCCCATTCCACCGAAAACAACGAGGAACCGTCAGAGCAATGCTTCGAGCATGACCGGCAGGTTTTTGAGGCTGTGTTTGATACTGGCCCGGGTCAGCGCATTTTCTTCCGGGGTTTGGTGGCCAAAAAGCATCTTCCACCCTTCTGTCTGAATCCACATTTCGTCGTTGGGCAGGGCAAGGCGTCCGCTGTAACCCACCTTTGCCTCCTGCACGATTAAATCCGACACTTGCACCGCTGCGGCCACCGCGCCGTAGTTCGGCGCTTTCGCCGGGGCGTGATGAAATTGCACCACCTCGACAAAGACATCGGGCAATGATTGCCTTTGCAAGTAAATCGCCCCCAGTTCAGCGTGATCCATGCCCAGCACTTCGCGCTCCAGCTCCATCAACTCCATCTCGGCTTCCGTCCGGTGAAGGTAAATCTCCGCGAAATGCTCTGGAAACGCCGAAGCCATGGCGATCTTGCCCACGTCATGGATCAATCCGCTGACATAATCCGCCTCGCCGCAAGGAGGCTGGGCCATGTCATACACTTCGCGCGTTATCAGGGCCGTCCCGATGCAATGCTGCCAGAATCCCCGCCACTCCAACCGGGTCCGTCCGGTCAGCACCTGAAAATCCTCGATAATCGGAGTCACCATGGCCAACTGCCGGATCTGCCTCGTTCCCAGGTAGAAAACCGCTTCCTCAATGTTCTTAATCCGCTTGGAAATGCCATAATGAACAGTGTTCACCAGGCGTAACAGTCTGGCGGTCAAGCTCGGATCCTTGCGAATGATGTCGGCAATTTGGGAAGTGTAGCGCTGGTCGGCATCAAGCAATTCCTTGAGCGCGCTGCCGATGCTGCCCAGGGATGGCAAGCACGGACAACCGCTTAGGCGGTTCTCAATTTGCCGCCGATCCAACCTTTGGCAAGGTGCTTGTGTCGAATTAATAACCATGGCCACTCTTACAAGGTAAATCGGTCAAGTTCTCCAGAACTTTAATTCCTAAAGTTCCAGCGGCGAACCGCCGATATGCCATTCGGACGAATGTATTGTATTACAACGACTCCAGTCTCATGAAGCGGTATTCCTTCCATCGTTGGTGGGCGCCATGCGTTCTGCTCGTCATTTGGCTGCGCGTGACTGCGGCGGCCCCGTGTTCTCCGGGCTACCTCGCCGTCGTTGGTCCCGCACCGTTGTGCTTTGCCCGTCCGCCATTGCCGCTGCCAAGCCACTTTGTTTTGCCTCCGCCTGACCCGGAATTTTCGCCTGCGCCCACCCCACCGGTTCCCAAAGCGGACAATACAGTCAAACCGCTTCCGCCGGTCGCGACTCCTTCGTCATTTAGTCCATCGTCATCCAATTCTCCGTCGCTTAATATGGCTGTGAGCAACGGAACGCCGGCTCCCGCCATTCCGCAGGATCCCTATGCGGCCCCGGAAACTGTTGTTTCGCCGCAAATGCTGATGCGGTTTTTCAGCCACTCCACCAACGGCATCGACGGGTCCGCCACCGTCCCGATGGAATTCAATCCGCCGCGCGCCGTCGAGCCGGCGCAGAGCAGCGCCACCTTTACCACCAGTCCATGATGCGCTCCATTTTCGGCCAAGCCGCCCTGATGCTCCTGCTGACCGGTCCTCTTTTTGCGGGTGATCCGCCGCCGCCGGTTTCCGCCGCTCCGTCAAATGCCGCGGCCAATCCCGCTCCGCCCATGGGCCGGTTCCAGGTTTCGGACGTCATCCGTTCCACCAATGCGCCTCCCGACGCGGAACGTCTGAAAAAATACCATCTCCAACTCGAACTGGGCCGCGAGCAACGCAGTCAACGAAGCATCGCCCTGGCCACCAAAACCTTCACCAGTCTGATGGAGAATGATTCCCCCGTTGAAATCAAGCGGCAGGCTCTTTTTGAGCTGGCTTTGGTCGCCCAGGACGGCGGCCAATTTGTCCGCGCCGAGCAGATTTTCGGCCAGTATCTTCATACATTTCCTGACGATCCCAGCACGCCGGAAGTCATTCTCCGCCAGGGTCTCATCTATCGCCAGATGGGAGTCAGCTCCCTTGCCATTTCCAAATTTTACGCCGTGATGTCCACCGCGCTGAAGCTGAAGTTGGAAAACGTGGACTACTACAGAAAAATCGTTCTCCAGGCGCAAACTGAAATCGCCGACACTTATTATCAGGAAGGGAAATACGATCAGGCAACCGACTTTTTCGACCGTCTGCTCCGAGCCTCCAATCCGGAACTGGATCAAACCCAAATCCATTACAAGCTCATCCGCTCCCTTTCCTACACCACCAACACGACTGAAACCGTCGCCCAGTCCCAGACTTTCCTGAACCTTTACCCCAACGCCATCGAAGTTCCCGAAGTGCGCTTCTTCCTTTCATCGTCCCTCAAAAAACTGGGACGCAACAACGACGCCATGAAACAAGTCCTCCTCCTCCTCCAATCCCAAGAGGACAACGCCCGCAAAAACTCCGGCGTCTGGAGCTATTGGCAGCAGCGCGCCGGCAACGACATTGCCAACCAACTTTACAAGGAAGGCGATTACGTCAACGCCCTCCAGATTTACACGAGCCTGGCGGATCTGGACAAATCCCCCTCCTGGCAAATCCCGGCCTGGTATCAAACCGCCCTCGTCTATGAGCAACTTCAGCAATGGCCAAAAGCCGGGGGCATGTACGTTAAAATCCTGGACCGGCGCAAAGAACTGACCGGCGCCGCCGCCACCCCCAGCCTCCTCTCCCTGCTCGACATGGCCCAATGGCGCAAGAATTACATCGATTGGATGCAGAAGGCCAAAGCCAGCGGACAAACCTTCACCCTCAATCAACCCACCAACTCAACAGTGCCTGACGCCCCATGAGCTTATCCCAGGAAATCAGCGACGAACTCAAATCCCGCCTCGTCCTTTGCCAGGAATTACTGGACGGCGTGGAACGCGAAGGCCAAGCCTTGCGCCGATCCGACAAACCGTCTCTTTTCGAATTCCATCAACTGCGCAAAAAGCTGCTCCCCAGCCTCACGCAATCGCTGGAAAACCTCCGCCGACTCCGCGCCGACTGGCAAAAAATAAGTTCGGACGAACGGGCCTGCCACCCGGAGATCGGGGCGTTGCTGCGCCAGAACCAGGACCTGACCATGAAAATCATTTTGCTCGACCGGGAAAACGAGCAGGGCCTCCTGCGCCGCGGTCTGGTCCCACCCCGCGAATTGCCCTCCGTCAACCGCCAGCG
>CAZLEE010000003.1:47930-55368 GCA_964558455.1 uncultured Verrucomicrobiota bacterium
TGAGTCCCCCCGGACAAGCTCAAGGCGGTAACGCCGCCGATGACAGCCAGCAACCCGAAGGTTTTCAATAAAGTGATCGGCTCGTGAAACCATAAAACCCCGATGGAGACAATCAGCGCGGTGCCGACGCCGCTCCAAATCGCGTACGCAATGCTGACGTCAACTTTTTTAAGAGCCAAAGTCAGAAAATAGAAGGACGCGGCATAAAAAACCCCCAGCAGAACAGCCGGCAAAAGCCTCGAAAAACCTGCCGACAACTTCATGCAGGTGGTCCCGGCAACTTCAAACACAATAGCCAAAATAAGGTGTATCCAGTGCATAGTTCCTTCGCTTTCTTCACGAGTCGGCATAATCACCACAAGCCAAAACATTTTACAGAAAAAACTTGCGCCGCCGGATTTAATAGCCGAAAGATGAATCACATCACGGACGGAAACAAATGACACAAACCTCGGCGTCGGCATCAGGCAGGCGCAGAAAACAGCCGAGTGAAGACGTGGCCTGACCAGCCACCGGAGCCATTACAATGCTGGATTCCAGAGAAAAGAGAATGGGGGAGATTCAGGATGCCATTCGACGGATTTTTCTCCACGATTGGGACCCCAACGACGTTGCCGGCATTGGGCCTGACGACGAGTATGATTCCTATATTGCGCCAATTTATCAGATTTTGGCCGGCAGCCGTTCGGAGCAGGAACTGATCGGCTTTCTTTCCCGGTCGGAGCGCGATTTTATCGGCATAACTTACAAGTCGCCAGAGGAGTTGCGTCCGCTGGCCCTGAAACTTTTGGCGCTTAATGTCAAACTGTGAGCAGGAGCGCCGGCGGCAACTTTTATCTTTTACTGAAAAGGCGTAACGAACCGGCAAATTGGCTTTGACTTGCAGGCGCCGCAAAAATATATCTTTGTTTCACAAAGAAAAATCCAACCATGATCACATTGGATCGAAACCCAAACTTGCGGGAGCGCGTTGAGCGGGCGGCCGGGGCGGTTTTGAAACGAAACGGCAGCGTCGGCCCGCTTGAACTGTTTCAGGAAATGCGGCTGCTCCAGGCGGCCCACGTCGAGGGCTGGCGTAAAGGCGGCGAGCATTATGGGACGCTGCAACAGTGGATTCAAGTCGGGCCGGAGAAGTTCCAAAAAACGATCCGCCATTTCCAGGAGTGGGCGAACCAGCGCGACCTGCGCCCCATCGAAGCCGCCCACACACGCCGCGGACCCGGCGGCATCGAACAGTTGCGCGTCACCAAAGACGGCGACCCGGCATGGGAGAAATTTTATCGCACGTATTACATGCCGTCCGGATTGCCGGAAAAGAAAACCGCGCAGATAGCCGCCAAATTAAACCGGCCGCCCGATTTGGTGGTGTTTGAGAAAGTGGGCGACGAGGGTGATTGCAGTGAGTGCGGCGCGGAATTGCCCAAAGGGAATTTCCTCTTGATGGAAAAGGGCCGGCCCCTTTGTCTCACCTGTGCCGACCTGGACCGATTGGTGTATCTGCCTGCCGGTGACGCGGCGCTGTCGCGGCGGGCGCGCAAGCATAGTTCGCTTGCGGCGGTGGTGGTGCGTTTCAACCGGGCGCACAAACGCTACGAGCGGCAAGGTCTGCTGGTGACCGAAGAAGCCCTGGCCAAAGCCAGCGAGGAATGTGCCGCGGACGCGCCCGCGCGGGCCGCCGCCCGCGACCGCTCGGCCCTCGCGCGCCAGGAGGAAGACCTTGAATTTGTGGCCGCCCTGGCCCAGGCGATTTTGCGGCAATTCCCCGGTTGTCCAGCCGATGAAGCCCGCCTGATTGCCGGACACGCCGGCCGCCGCAGCAGCAGCGGCCGGGTGGGCCGATCCGCCGCCGGGCGCGCGCTGGATGCGTCAGCGGTGGACCTCGCCGTGATCGCGCATATCCGTCATACGCATACAAACTACGATCAGCTTTTAATGAGCGGCACGGAGCGTCTGGACGCCCGCGCGCAAGTGCGGGGAGAAATCGACCGCGTGCTGACGGCGTGGTCGGAAGGATGAAGAATCGGATTTTAAAGACGCCGGGGCCGGCAAAGTCCGTGCTTGCGATTCGCCGGCGTTCCAACTGAAGCCCCGTCGTGGATAAGTTGCCTTGTCAGCAAGTTGGAAACACCCGGTGAATAACTTTTGATGAAAAGGGTTTCAAATTTGAAAATTTTACCGGAAAATATCCCGATGATGGATAAATCGCTTTTATCAACAAAGCCAATCCCCGTTCGTGAACGCCTGATTTTTGCCATGGATGTTCCCAGCGTGAAGGAGGCAAAAGAGCTGGTCGAAAAACTGGGCGACTCGGTCCGCTTTTACAAGCTCGGTTTGGAAATATTCATGGCCGGCGGGTATTTCGAATTGATCGAATGGCTGCGCAAGGAAAAGAAAGAGGTCTTTGTCGATCTCAAGTTTTTCGATGTGCCCCAGACGGTTCAGTCGGCGGTAAGCCAGTTGAGAAATCACGATGTCAGATTCACGACCGTTCATGGCAATAACGAGATTCTGAAGGCGGCGGTGAAAAACAAGGGGGATGTGAAGGTTCTCGCGGTCACTGTTTTGACTAGCCTGGACAGGGCCGATATAAACGACCTGGGGTTTGCGTGCGATACCGCTTCCCTCGTGTTATCGCGCGCGCGCCGCGCTTTGGAACTGGGTTGCGACGGCGTCATCTCCTCGGGCCTGGAATCCAGAAAGTTAAGGACCGATTTGGGCGGGAATTTCTTGATCGTGATACCGGGAATAAGGCCGGTTGACAACACGTCTGACGACCAAAAGCGCAAGGTCGATGTTGAGGACGCTTTCCTAAACGGGGCGGATTATATTGTGGTGGGAAGGCCGATTAAAAACGCGCCCGATCCCAAGGCCAAGGCCGAGGAAATCCAAAAGCGCATCGCCACCCTTTTCGCGCAATAAATTACTTCAACGCGCCGGCCTTGGTTTCTCCGTGAACCAGAGCCGTCGCTGGCACGGGCTGTTTGGCGATGGCGGCGCTGGACCATTGCAAGCTTAACGACGGAGCGCCGCCAGCGTGGCGGACGTAGCCGAGCCGGATTGGATGCAGGCCCGCCTTGAGGTTGATGCGGGCGCTGAGTTCCGAGCCGCCGGCATAGCCGAAGTCGGCGTCGATCACACTGGCGGTGTGGATGCGCAGAAAAGCGCGGCCATCGGTGTTCAGGTAGAGCGTGTAAGCGCCGTCGGCCGGGACTTTGAGATAGCCAGTGTAAAGGAGGCCGATGTTGTCGTCGCGGGTGCGGACCGAGAGGTCCAAACCTTTGCACTGTCCGGCAGCCGTCGCGGCGATGGGCGTGAAATCCGGCACCCACGGGAAGCTGCCTTCAAAAGCCTGCCAGTTGAGACCGCTGGCCGCGCGCGCGGCGACGGGAGGAATCAAATCGTTGTCGAAAGGCCGTGGAACGCTGGGATCGGGGCGTCGCATTTGCAGGACGGCGTCCTTCATGCGCTGCTGCAACTCCGCAAAATAAGGGCCGGCGCCGGCCAGATTGGTCGCTTCCTTGACGTCTTTGAGCGTGTTGTAAATCTGAAAATCGTTCGTGTTGGAGACGATATTATAGCGGACGCCTTTGTAGCCATCCAGGCTGACCACCTGCTCGTTGTTACGGACGGCGTTGCGGTGCAAAGGCCCAAACTGCTTGTAGTTCGGGGTTCTTCCGTGGAAATAGTATTCCAGATAAATCGTGCTTTCCCGTTGCGCGCCCGTTCCCGTCAAGGCGGGCACAAGCGACACTCCGTCGCTGCGGGCCGGGGCGGGCAAACCGGCCAGCTCGGCAAACGTCGGCATCCAATCCTGAAATTGCGATGCTGTATTATTGACAGTTCCGGCCTTGATGCGGCCCGGCCAGCGCGCCAGCGCCGGCTCGCGTATGCCCCCCTCCCATGAATCCCGCTTGATCCCGTCCATCGGACCGAACGAGTCGAAGAATGTCGGGTCCTGGGTGCATATTTCGCCCTGGCCGACTTTGCCGCCTTCGTTGTGCGGGCCGTTGTCCGAGGTGAAGATGACGAGCGTGTTGCTGTCGCAATTGAGGTCCTTGAGGGTTTGAATCACGTCCGCCACGGCGTCGTCCAGACGGCGGATCATGGTGGCGAACCGCTTCTCGGCCTCCGGCCACGCAATTTCAGGAGTAGCCGGATTGTTGTCATTATCCCAGGTGGCGTTGGCATAATCGGGATGAATCCACTCGTCGATGACGCCGGTCGCGGTGTTGAGCATCGCGCCGGGTGTGCCGGTCCATTGCACGCCGCCGTTGGTGCCGCCGCCCGCCGGATAGGCGGCCGCAGGCACCTGGAGCCGGGCGTGCGGCGTATCGTAGGCAAGGTAAATGAAAAACGGCTGCGCGGCGTTGGTCGCCTGATGATCCGCCATCCACTTTTTGGCGCGGGCGGTCCACAGGTCGGTGGTGTAACACTTGTCAAACATACCAGTGACGTTGCGGGCGCCGTCGATAAGCGGCTGGCCGTCCTCCTTGGGATAGTGGGAATGGCCGTTGCGATGATCGAGATAGCCGAAAAAGTAATCGAATCCCCTCAACATCGGCCCGGCGTTGCGCGGACCGAGCGCGCTGCCATCCAGTCCGTATTTCCCGATCGCCGCCGTGGCGTAGCCCGCCTGCTTGAGGACGGTGGCGAGGGTGTGGTTGTTTTCCAGCGGATAGTCAAATTGATTGTCCCGCACGCCGGAATGTCCCTGATGCACGCCGCAAAACAACGAGGAGCGGGCCGAGGCGCAGACCGGGGCCGCGCTATAATGACGGCGAAGCTGGATTCCCTCGGCCGCCATGGCATCAAGCTTGGGCGTGACGAACGCGGGCATGTGCCGGTTCAGCGCGAAGTTGCGGCCATTCTGGCAGAAAACCCCCAAGTCGCCCCACCCCATGTCATCCACCAATATGAACACAATATTGGGCGGGCGTTTCTGAATTGCCTCCGGGCCGGACAGCGGCGTCTCAGCCCGAAGCGGGGAAAAGGCGAGCCAGGCTGCCACGACTGCGATTCCGGTTCTTGTAATCATCGGTGACCCTCAGGTTGTCCCGCCCTTGATTCATTATTCAATAACTTTCTCAATTTCATCTCCCTGCCGAAGGCGTGAAACCCAAACATTTGGCGTCTGGTTGACGCAATCCGGGGGGCAATGGGATTTACCCGAGGACGTCGGCTCCAATGGCTTGATTCATGCTAATTTTTTGTAGAGAAGAAATGAGGGAGACTATGAACGCAAAAATCGCGACAGTTTTGGGCCTGGGTCTGGGAATTCTGGCCGCTTCCGCCGCCCATGCGGCTGTTCTTTACAGCCAGCCGGATAACGGCGTGGGGGGCTGGTTGAGCGCAACCGGACAGGACGCCACGGCTTACGATGATTTCACCCTGGCCGGCGGCGGGACGATCACCGCCGTGGACTGGTCTGGCATCTTCCTTTACACCGAAGGGCCGGACGTCACCGGATTTACGGTGAACTTTTGGAGCTACGCTGCCGGCACGCCCCGCGCGTTGTTGGCCAGTTATAATTTCGGCGGCAGCACGGGACAGACTTATGCCGGGTTTGATCCCTCCGGCTTGCAACTCTACAACTGGTCGGAAACATTGAACGTTCCATTTGCGGCTGCCCCTGGGACCGAATATTTTCTGTCAATCGTGGAAGATGCGCCCACCACGGCATGGTATTGGAAAACCTCCGCCGCCGGCGATAATGGCGGCTACGAAAACGCCGGCTCGGCTTACGCAACGGGGCAAAATCTGGCGTTTACGCTTGAAAGCATTCCAGAGCCAAGCACGATGGCTTTGCTTCTCGGCACGGCATTCACCGCCCTGGGTTTAGCCGGGAGAATGCCCCGCCCGTCCCGCCCCAATCAGTGAACTTTCGCGTTGATTCATGGGAAAACGACACCAAAGGAATGTTGTGGTTGACTCATGGTTTCAGGACCTCGCATGTTGCCTCACGGGGGAATGATATCGAAGGAATATTGCGGCCGGCTCACAACCCCTGAGCCTTATGGGATAATTTATTTTTCTCCTTGATCCGACATGCACAAACGGCATTATGATTGCTCTACCCGCATTGCAGTCGACAATGCGGGTAGAGAAGTTTTTTTCATGGAGATTCATTTCCGGGGCGCGGTTGGGGGAATTTGCTCGACACTCGGCGGCGGGGATGCGGCATAATCGGGCGCGTGAACCGTTGCGCATGAAAACCGGAAGTTCCGAGTCCAGTTTGGGGGGCGGGGAACGATTTGTGACGACGCACTGGAGCGCGGTGGCGCGCGCCGGGACGGATGATCCGGCCGCCGCCCGCGAAGCGCTGGGCGAGCTTTGTCAAACCTATTGGTATCCACTCTATTGTTTCATACGCAGGCAAGGACACGCCCCGCACGAGGCGGAAGACCTGACCCAGGGATTTTTCGCCCGGCTGATGGAAAAGAATTTTGTGGGGGACGCCCGGCGGGAACGGGGGAAATTCCGCACTTTCCTGCTGGTGGCGCTGAAGGGTTATCTGGCCAATGAGTGGGATCGCCAACACGCGCAGAAGCGGGGCGGATTCCACACGGTCGTCGAAATCGACCAAGCGATGGCCGAGGCGCGTCTGGATGCGGAATTGAAACAGGAATTGACGCCGGAAACCCTGTTTGAGCGGCAATGGGCTTTGATGATGCTCGAACGGACCATGACCCGGCTTCGGGAGGAATATATCGACACCGGCCGGGCCAAATTGTTTGAGCATTTGAGCGCCTGCCTTGCCCAGTCGCAAGCGTCCGTGTCTTACGCGGAAATCGCGCGGGAATTGCGTCTGACGGAGGCCGCCGTGAAACAGGCCTCCTACCGTTTGCGCGCCCGCTACCGCGAAATATTGCGCAGCGAGATCGCCAAAACCGTTTCCACGCCGGAGGAAATCGACGAAGAATTGCGCTGCCTCTTCGCCTGCTTCGGCCATTAATTTCAAGGCGCCGCGTTACCTATGGCCTGTTTTGATTAAGTAGGGTTGGAACGAAAATATGAATCCAAACCGACAATCAATCCGGTGCTCCCGATGCGGCGCGGAACTGCCGCCGCACTTACCGGCCGGCCTTTGCCCGAAATGCCTTTTGGAAGCGGGGCTGGGCAGCCAGCCGCAATTCGGACCAGAAGGCACGGTGGCGCTGCCCCAATCTGCCGCGCGCAAAGGTTTTCCGCAACCGGGCGAACAGTTCGGCCATTACCGTCTGGCGCGCCTGCTGGGCCAGGGCGGCATGGGAGTGGTTTATGAAGCCGAGGACCTCGAAAACGGCCGCCGGCTGGCGCTGAAAATCCTGAGCCAAACCCTGGATTCGCCGGAAGCGCGCAAACGCTTTTTGCGCGAGGGCCAGATCGCGGCCTCCGTCAATCATCCGAACAGCGTCTATATCTTCGGCACCGAGGAAATCGCCGGCACGCCGGTGATCGC
>CAZLEE010000004.1:0-51420 GCA_964558455.1 uncultured Verrucomicrobiota bacterium
TCCTCGCCAGCCGCCAAAATCCCGGCGTCATATTTGTAAATGTTATTTCCTGACGACTCCTTACCTAGCGGGTTTCTCTTGCGAAAGAAAATTCTGCAATTCGCGATGGTTGACCTTGCCGGTGCCGAGCTTGGGAATTTCCCGGACGTATTTGAGTTCGCGGGGCGCGTATAAATTGCCCAAGCCAGCAGCCTTGATGGCGGCGCGGATTTCGTCCAGTTGCAGTTTTTGCTCGTTGCTGACGGCGACGAGAACCTCGCCGCGATCGGCATCGGGACGGGTGATGACGGCGATTTGGAAGTGCAAACCGTATTGGGGGAACGCGCCGGACAAAGCCTCCTCGGCGGCGGTGAGACTGACCATTTCGCCGCTGACTTTGGCGAAGCGTTTGAGGCGGCCGAGGATGTGGAGAAAGCCGTCCTCGTCCACGCGGGCGATGTCGCCGGTATCATACCAACCCTGGCCGGCGAGGAATTTTTGATTGGCTTCCGGATTGAGGTAGCCATGCATGATATTGGGGCCGCGCACCCACAAGCGGCCGCCGTCCGGGACGCCTTCGACAGGCTCGAATTTATAATCCATGCCGGGGAGGAATTTGCCGGCGGAACCGAAGCGGGGATTGACCAGGGTGTTGATGGTAATGCAAGGGCTACATTCCGTCGCGCCGTAACCTTCGAGCACACGGACGCCGAACCGGCGCGCCCAGGCATTGGCGGTGACCTCCTGGAGTTTTTCGGCGGCGGAGATGAGAATGCGCAAGGTGCGAAATTCGGAGGGCGCGGCTTTGCGGGCGTAGCCGTTGAGGAAGGTGTTGGTGCCGATGAAAACGGTGCAATCCAGATCGTAAATGAGCGAGGGAATGATCCGGTAATGCAGGGGCGAGGGATAGAGGAAGACATAACAACCCTGAATCAAGGGCAGAGTCAGGCCGATGATGCCAAAGCTGTGAAAGAGAGGCATGGTATTGAAAATCCGGTCGGTATCAGTCAAGTCGAACACGGCCAGCAATTGGCGGATGTTGGCGATGATGTTGGAGTGAGTCAATTCGACGCCCTTGGGCGCGCCCTCCGAGCCGCTGGTGAACAGGACGACCGCGACGTCGGACGATGGATGGGGGACAAGGCAGCGGGGATGCAACGCGACACGCAAGAGAGACCATAACTGGCGGACGCGCGAGATTTTCGGGCGGACATCCTCGAGATAAATGAACTCCATGCCGGCGGCGGCCATGCTTTGGACATTCAACTTTGCCCGGGCGAGGAAAGTCCTGGAAGTGATAATATATTTTACTCCAGCCAGCCGGGCGCAAGTCAGCATGGCGGGGGCGCCGGTGGAGAAGTTGAAGATGACGGGGATTTTCCCGGCGGCCCAGAGACTGAGAATGGTCACGGGCATGGCGATGGCGCCGGGCAGCATGACGCCGATGCGGGGAGTGTCTTCTCCCGGCCAGCGTCGGCGCCATTGACCGGCCATGGCATCGACGGCGGCGAGGAGGCGGCGATAGGTGAGCTTGCGGCGGGAGATATCTCCCAAGGCGACGCTCCCCGGGTATTGGCGGGCGGTTTCGATGATGGCGGCGAGGACGTTTTTGGGCGTGAGGTCAAACTCGATGCCGAATTGCTGGCTGATCATGGTGTCGTAAAGCCATTGGCTCAATTTTTGACGGGCGCGCACGGTGCTGACATCGGTCGGGATCGGCGGGATGGTGACGTCGCTGAAATGAGCGGTGACGCGGGGGAACCACCTTTTGCGGTTGGGATTGGGCGAGAACGGGAGGCGGGCCGCGCCGCGCAAATAACAGGTGATCACCCTGGCGCGGGTTTTAAAAATCAGGAAGCCGGTGCCGTCGAATACCTTCATCTGGGCGCCGGTGCGGGAGAGGCGGCCTTCGGGGAAGAGGACGAGTTTTCCGCCGGTGTGCAAATATTCTGCCATACGTTTGACAGAATAAGGGGAGCCGGTATCAACAGGGAAGGTGTGGCGGTTGATCATGAGCAGGCGATGCGCGAAGCTGGTTTGGGCGCTTTCGATGGAGGTGACGATGCGCCATTGGTCGTCGAGGCAGGCGATGATGAAAAGCCAGTCGAACCAGGAGACGTGGTTGGGCAGGAGCATGACGGGGCCGGGCGTGTTGAGCGCGGCGCTGTTGAAGGCGCGGAACCCGAACAACAGGCGCAGGATGAATCGCAGGATTGTTCTCATTTTGCGGGGATCGGCAAGTTTTTGGATCGGTGACAAAAGCGGTTAACGGCCAGATACACGGAGAGCGCCAGGGCGAAGGCGGCTGATAGAAGGGCCGGCAGCCGGTCAGGCGGCATGCGACCCCGGGAAACCAATTGCATTTGAGCATTCATGGTTGCTCCTTCGCCCGGAAAAGGGGCGGAGTTGAGAACCCGGCCGCCCGAATCCGCATATTGTGAGATGCCCGAACTGCACAGTCTAAACACTGGCAGGGCATATTCGGCGGCGCGCATGGGAGCGATGCGGGAATGCAGTTGATGCTGATGATTTCCCCAATCCTGCACATCCATGGTTGGGAAAATCAATCCTTGCGCGCCCTGGCGGACCAGTTCGTCAGTCACCCTGGTGTAGCTGGCGTCATAGCAAATGCCCAAGCCGAGCTTGCCCCACGGCGAACTCCATAACGTCTGGGCCGGAGCGGGCAATCCATCCTTGAAGAATTGTATGGGAATGCATTTGCCTTGTTTAAAGATGATCTCACCTTGCGGGTCCAACACGAATGCGGTGTTGTAATATTGGGATGACGAAATGATGTCTTCGCCTCCCGCCACGAGATATTTATGATGTTTGACACACCATTTTCTGATGAGCGGGGGAACGGGGCCGGTAAACGCGTATTCACTGAGAACGAACAAATCGGTGTCGGGAAACTTTGCGATTGCCTGATCCAGGGCGAAACGCGTTTCGGACACGGATGGGAACTCGAGTTGAATGCCGGTAACTTGAAAACCACGGTTCGTATTTTGCGGCGCCGGAGCCAGGGCGGGATATAAAAGGAGGATTACGGCGGCGGTTGCGGCAAAGATTTTTGCCCGCCACGCAAAAGTGGTGAAGACCACGAGCAAAACAGCAATCGCCATCAGCACGAAACCGATGCCATAAACGCCGTAACAGGCGGCGTAATGAAGGGCATAGGAATTCGAAAAAGCGTAGCCGGCGTTCGACCAGGAAAATCGGAGGTAATAAAGTTCGCTGCGAAAGTATTCCAGGCCCAGCCAGACGAAAGGGGCGGCGCAGGCCCATCCGACCAGGCCAAAGCGCGCCAGACAAGCCCTGCCCAGCAGCAGGAACAAGCTGAGCCAAAGCGATAAAACCGCCCAAAGCGGAATTGCCGCGATTTTGAAAAGGTTCCAGAAAAAGCTGAGTTGCGGGGCGTAAATGGCCAAGCCAATGGCGAGACCAATGTAAAAAGCTTTCAGGCACGTTGGCACATTTGCCAGATGAAAAAGGCAATAGAAGAAGAGGACGAACAATATTCCGCAATTTGGAACCAGATAAGCCAGATGAAAGGACATGACGGCCAGGACGGAAAATCCGAGTGCGGCCCGCGTGGTTAAGTTGTTATTCCATGTTGGCATGATTGGCCGGGGTCTTGTCCGGGATTTTAAGCCAGAGGATCACGATGGCGGCGAAGAGGGCCAGGCCGAGGAGAAGTTCGGAGGGGTTGAAACCCTGTTTGATGTCGAGGCAGGCGAAGGCGCTGCCGCATAACATGGCGAAATTCTCGAAGCCGTTTTGGGTGGCGATGGTTTTGCCGAGTTTGTCCTTGTGCGATTCGGCCTGGAGCGCGGCGTTGAGCGGAATGAGAAACAGCCCGGCGACGACGCCGGTCAGGATTAGAGCGATGGCGGTCCAGATGTTGGAATGGCGCAGGCCGTGGTCCATGAGCCAGCCGATGCAGCCAAGAAAGGCGATGCCGGCGGCGAGGAGCCATCCGTAACGGCGGGTGGCATGGAGATCGCCCACGGAATGGAGTTGTCCGGCCAGGACACTGCCGAACATGACGCCGACACTGAGCCAGAGGCCGAGGAGGCTGATGCGCAACATGGTTGTCAATTGCAAAGTCTGCTGGCCCCAGGGTTGGAAATTCATTTTGATGATCGCGCCGCAAATCCAGAACAAGGCGGCGCCGGTGAGGATGCGGGCCATCCGTTTTTGTGAGAACAAGTCGGACAGATTGGAGAAGAATTGGGCGATGCTTCCGCTGAGTTTCACTTTGCGGTAGGACGGGGTGCGGGCCATCAGCAGGTTGAGCAGAAGGGAAAAGACATAGACGGCAAGGACCACGGCATAACAAACCGGCAAGGGATAATTGTCGTAAGCCTCGGAGCCGCCAATGGCGCCGGTCAAAATGGCGATGAGCGTGAGCAATTCCATGAGGCCGTTCGCCTTGACCAGGCGTGCGGCGGGGAGGATTTCGGGGAGGATGCCATATTTGGCGGGCGAATAAATGCAGGCGCCGGTGCCGACGACGAAATAGCCGATGGCCTGCCAGGCGGGGCCGTGAGTCAGACCCAGCGCGATAATGGCGGCGCCGGAAAGCTTGATGAAATTGCCGCCGAGCAGCCCGCGATTTTTGGAAAAGCGGTCGTTGAGGTATCCGGCGAGGGGGGCGAGCAGGACATAAGGGATGAAAAGGATGCTGGTGTAATAGATGTTGGCGAGGCTTTGGGTTTCGGCAGTGATGGCGCCGGCTTTGAACCGGGTTAGAAACGGGCCGAGGATGAGCATGAGAACGAGGTTGTCGCCAAATGCGCTCAAAAACTGGCTGGCCAGCAGGAGTGGATAATTGCGCCGATCATTCATGGGTCAGTCGTTTTCTAATGCCAGATGATGCAACAATCCGGGCCGAAAAAAAATGTATTTTAACGACCTTATGGAGCGGTCAGGAGAGTTTCGCCGCCGGCGGTTTTCAGGTTCCAGCCGCCGGCGGAGAGGCTGAGTTGCAACGAGCCGGCGTCGCTGCCATAAACGACCGGGGCGGATTGGGCGGAAAGGCGTGCGCGGAGCTTGGCGGAGGCGCGGCGGGTGGCGGGGCTTTCGGAATCGAGAATGACAATCAATTTTGGGCGCAAGAGTTGCAGAAGCGGCGGGGAGAGGGGTTCATCCTGGGCGGGCAGTTTGGCGACCACGATGTCGGCGCGGAGATCGGGATGGCTGGCAACAAGGGCGTCCTGGCCGGTTCGCCCCAGGGAGGAGAGGAGCAGAACCGATTGGCCGTTGACCGTGCGTTGCAAAACCATGGCGTTGTCGTCCGCGTCATCGAAGCGGGCGGAGGGGGGAGGATGCAGGACGGTCCAGCCTTGGGCGTTGTCGCCGGCGGATACATCCTGGAATGGGGCGGCGCTCTTGATGTGGTCGATGTTCTGACGATAGGCGGATGAACGATCACGGGCGGGATTGAGAAAGACGCGGCGGGCGGGAAAGTTGGTCAGGATGATTTCCGCGCCGCCGGTGTCCTGGACGTGGCCGACGGTGAGGATCAGAGCGTTGAGGCTGTTTATGCCCTGCGCGGCCAAGAATGGTTTGACCACGGATTCGGCGATGCGGGGGTTTCCGCAGTCGAAGAGAGCTGGTTTTCCCGGTCCGGCGCGGGTGGCGCAGATGGCGGCGCCGCCTTGCAGAGGCAGAAAGTAAAAGCGGGCGACGCGGTTTTCGGCGGACCATTGGGCGAGCCAGCCGAGGACGAGGGCGAAAATGGCGAGGGCGGCGGCCCATTTGAATTTGGAACGAAAAATCCAGCCGGTCAGAACGGCAAAGAGAATCAGATAATACAGCGCGAAAGTGACAAGAGAAGGGGCGGCGACGTTGAAAGCGCCGCCGGGGCAGTGCGACGCCCACTGGCTGAGGTGGATGATGATTGACATGAGAAACCAGTTTGCGTGGTTGAAAAGGACGGCCAAGGCGGGGAACCATGCGGCGGTGAGGAGGCTGGCCATGACGCCCATCAGGGCCAGGGCGGTGAGGGGAACGACCAGAATATTGGCGGGAACACTAGCGGGGGTGAACAAATGGAAATAGGCGGCGGCGAGAGGGATGGAGCCAAGCCAGGCGGCGAGCGACAAAGCGCTGGTGTCGATAATAAAGATCACCGCCGCGCGCAGCGCGCCGGGCCAGCGGGATTTCAAGGTTTCGGGGAGGAACGGGTCGGTTTTAAAGACGCGGGATAGAAATAATTTTTGGATGAGAGGCAGGAGGAGGGCGATGCAAAGGACAACGAGAAAAGAGAGTTGAAAACCGGGTTGGAAAAGCTGGCCGGGTTCCCAAAGCAGGATGACAAGGGCGGCGGCGAAAAGTGAATTGACCAAATCAACCGGGCGCCGGCCGGCCCAGCTAATAATGACAATAGTCATCATGATCGCGGCGCGAACCGCCGAAGCCGGCCAGCCTGTGAATGCGGTGTAAAGCCAAATGGCCGGAACAACCAGCAATCCGGAAACGGCGCGCGGCATCCGCAAGGCGCGCAATAACCCCACGCCGATGGCGGTTAAAAGACCGATGCGCAGGCCGTCCACGGCGAAAATGTGGAATGTTCCGGCGCGCAAGAACGGTTCCTCAATCGGTTCGGTCAGCGGCGCTTTCCAATCCAGGGCGAGAGTCCAGAGCAAATGGAGCGGCGTATCTTCAGGACCGAGACCCAAAGCGAGGGCGTGCCTGGCCCAGACAGAGAAGCGGTCGGAAAGCGGGATTGGGCGGGGAGGCGATTGGGGGGAGATATTCCAATCGTTGGCGGGATCGGCGCGGAGTTGGTAATAGATGCCCTGGTGCTCATAAAATATCCGGGCATCGAAAAGACCGGGGGCGCGCGGGCCGGGCGGAAGATCGAGAACACCGGCGACCTCCACAGTCTGGCCTTGAAAGAAATTTGAAGAAAGAAGACCGGAGGTGTAGGCAATGATTTTGCCGGAAGCGGGCTGCCAGGTTTCATCCAGAAGAATCTGCTGCGCGACGAGGACGGCGGAAGAATGCCAGAGATCATGGCCGGAACGCTCGAAAACGCGGGCGACGGGCGAGGCTTGGAGAGTGCCGCGGACGGAGGCGAGGCGGGGTTTTGCGCCGGCAAGCAGACGCAAATCGGCGGGCGAAACAATGGCGGAATGGCAGGCCATGTTCGTCCATCCTGTCAATACAAGCAACAACCACAACGCCGGCAAACGGGCGCGGTCGCGGTTGTGGCGGAAGGTGGCGAAAGCGGCGAGGGCGGCGGCGAACGAGCAGGCAAACAAAGCGGGCAAGGGAAGAGGCAGCCAGCGACCGAGAAGGAGGCCGGCGATGTAAAGGAATGCCACCGAACAGAGCGGCCACCTCATATTTTATCCCAATTGAAGGCTCATTGAAATTTTTTCGCCGGCCGCCAGCGAAGGACGCACCACGTCACCGCCAAACCGGCGGCCGCGCCGCAGGTGTCCAGAAGAACATCGTGAACGGCAGCCTCGCGGCCAGGGACGAAGATTTGATGGGTTTCGTCGGTGGCGGCATACAAGGCGGCGCACAAGAGGGCGAGACGGAAATGTTGGGCGACGCCTTTGGCGGCAAAGAGGGAAGAATAGTGGACGACACGCCAGATCAGGATTCCGAGGATGGCGTACTCAGTGACATGAGCCGATTTGCGGATGACGAAATGGATGCTATTGATGGAGGCATCGGACATGCGGGGATCAAGCCACAACAAGAACGGACGGATAAAGCGCGAGGTATGCTGCGGTGAACCGAGACTGGTGGAAGCGCCGAAAATGACAACCATCCAGAAAAACAGGGGAAACCAAAGCGTTATGCATCGGCGCAACATGGGAGCCAAAGAACATCGTCAACCGCGCAAAAGCAACCAAAAAAAATCTCAACGGCCACGGGCCATTTCAAAGATTGATCTGCCTGCCCGTTTGCACAGACCGGTGCGCCGCGTCGAGAATTTCCACCACGATCTTGTTCACTTCGAGCGATGAAAGTCCGGTTGGCTTGATTTCTCCCCGCACGACGGCGGCGAGATATGAAAGCGGATTGGAGTTTGCGCCGGCAACGGACGGCGGCGTGACTTCTGTTTCATCGGACTTTTTTGAGATTCGCACCCGCAACAGATTTGACTGTGTCACCAATACGTAACCGGTTTGCCCGTAAACTTCCATGTCCTTCCAGGAAAAAGGCCAGTTCCAGGAAGGTTGAAGAATCACCTCGGCGTTTGGATAAGTCAGCACAATGGTCGCGTCATCCTCGACCTTCGGATAAATGTCCGGTTTGATGTGCCGTGCCGTGGCGAAAACGGAAAGCGGTTTCTGTCCATCCATGAACCAGGTTGCCAGATCTGCGCCGTAACAGCCAAAGTCATTGATCGCGCCGCCGCCATTGAGAACCGGATCGGTCAGCCAGGCGAGAAAATTGGTTGAGCAGCCTATTTCCTTCGGTCCGCTGTGGCCGTCATGGAAGACCATCCTGCGAATATCGCCGATTTGATGTTCGTCGTGAACCATCGTGTAGGCGGCCTGATTTCCGGGATACCAGGTCGTTTCATAATTCACGATCAATTGAATGCCGCTTTTTTTCACGGCGGCATCAATCGCGTCCGCTTGTTTCTTGTTCGCGGCCAGCGGTTTTTCCATCATGACCACCACGTTCCGCGCCGCACAAAATTTCACCACCCGCTCATGCTCGAAGGTCGAGGTGAAGATGGCCACCGCCTGCGGATTCGTCCGGGTGAAAAGTGTTTCGAGATTCGGGTAAAAGAGGTTCGAGGCCAGATGAAACCGCTTTGAATAACGGGCGATCAGATCATGGTTTGTTTCCACAATGCCGACCAATTGCACATCCTGTTGCTCTTTAAGTCGCGGGATGAATCCCGAGGCGTGGTCGTGATTCAGGCCGACTATGGCAAGCCGCACCGGCGGTTTGGTTTCCTGGGCAAATGAGTTGCAGACCAGTAAAATGAATACAAAATAAATCGTTGATATTGTTTTCACAGTCATCGCCCGGGATTTGCTTTTAAAATGCCGGGACGCCAAAGCTGAGCTGGCAGCGGCGAATTTGCAACTTCATTCCGTTCCGCTACGCGGGGATGGAAAATCAGGGGAAGACAAAACGGATACCCAAATGATTACTTGACACACTTAGGGCATTGGGCAGCCAGTTTTCGTTGAACCCCTTTGAGGTCAACTGTTGGGCGCTGCCATCTGCCAGCAATATATTTCCAGCTCCTGACGCATTTCCGGCAGAATGCATCTTTAGCGACCAGCAAACAGGGGGGCTAACCAAAACATCGTTCCCATGTCCGTTGGTGGGCGAGTATCCATAATCGAGACCAGGAACAGTGCCTGGACCGAGATTGCGATCACCGCCAAGAATGCTCTGGGGATTTACATCGTTTTTTTCTGGATTAATAAAATAGGAAACCATGCTGTTGTCCGTGAAAGGGCCAACGCCAGCGTCATTCGTCGTTCCGCCTCTGGTGAAAAATGCGGCTGAACGCCGTTCGTCGGAAGGGCATACAAAAGTCTTTGGTGATTGCTTCGAATCTTTTGCTATAATCGCGTAAAAGGCCCAGCAATACGTCCCAGCGTTGGTCCTTGAGAAAACCTGATATAGGTCGTTGCTATTGTTAACCCAAGCGCGTTCTGCCATGCCAATTTGCTTTAGGTTGTTCACGCAATCGATTCTCTCCGCCTTGCCCTTCACCTTGACTATGGGCAGAAACATTGAGAGCAGCACGACAATGACGACCGCGACCACGACCAATTCAATTCGTGTAACCCCTCGCAAACTGAAATTAGCAGTCCGAACAAGCATTTGCGTATATGACGGAATTCGAAGCCGATTTTGGGCTGATGATGGTGTTTTGCAAGTTAGTTTTTGGCGGGGGATGCACTGAATGGGACGGAGGGGAAGATTAAGATCAGGATTGAGATAATGAGAGGGACGGGGAGAAAGATTTTCTGGAAAACGATTGCCAAGGGGCGGTGATTCTGGCAATGAAAACCATCTTATATGCGAATTTTCAAATCCTTTTTCCGATGGTTATGCCCCGGTGCGGCGGTGGTCTGTCTCTCTTTTTCCGGCGCGGCGGCGGGACAGCCGGGCAAGGTTGTTTTGCAATATCATTTCGCGGGGGCGCCGGCTCTGGCGCAGGACCCCAACCTGGATTCGGCCCGGAAGGTGTTTGGGCTGAAAACGACGGCGGCTTTTGAAAATCTGGCCCTGGCCCGGCTGTCGGCGGCGATGGCGGGGTCGTTTCATTTTCAAGACGGCGCGCGGACGTTGGACGCGGTTCATTATTTAATTGACAATCTGACGCGGGTGGAATCGGCGGCGAGCGTGGGCGGGGTGGCGGGCCGTCCGCTCGAATTTGTGCTGGCGGCGCGTCTGACTGCGGAGCAGGCGAAGGCGTGGGAGCAGGATTTAAAGGCGATCAATCACGGGCCGGGCGGGCCGCTGCCGGTGGCGGCTTATTCGGGCTGGCAATGGAACAACGGGGCGGGGGACACTTTTTGGATGGTGCCGGCCGGGGGTTGGCTGGTGGCGGGAAGAGGCGAGAGTCTGGCCGGGGTGCGGCTGGCTTACTTGCAACAGATTCAGAAAACGGGGCGGCCGGTCGCGGCGCTGGCGGGGGATTGTTTTACGGCGGATGTGGATTGGCCGGGATTGGCGAATTGGGCGCCATTGTCGTCCTGCCCGCTCAAATTGGGGCGGACGCAAATTGTCATCAAGCCGGAGTACGGCGGGTTTCACATGACCTGTCAGGTATATTATCCGGAGGCCATCCAATGGCAGGCGCAGACCCGGATCGCGCCGAAGAACATGGTGCTGGAGCCACTGACGAGTTTCACGACGGGCGTCGATGTGGAGCCGTTTCTTAAATCCGACCGGACACTGGCGTCATTTCCGAGCAATCCGTTGCGGAGCCAGTTTTATTGCTGGTCGATGGGGCAAATGCCTTTTCAATATTACGTGGCGTGGCCGGAAAGCAATCCGGGCGGCAAGATGGCGGGCCTGGCCGCGGCAGCCACCAGCGCACTGAATCCCAGCCTCAAAGCGCTGAACGGATCGAAGTTGCAGTGGCAGCCGAAGGGGGGGCAACTTATTTGGTCGAAGCTGCCGATTGTCGCGCCGACCGTGTTCGCGGCGCCGAAGGAGGACGGGGAATTCATGGTGGCGGGTTTGTTTCCGCTGACCCCGGGGTTGCGTCCGGCGTCGGCGGCGTTGTGGGATCAGTTCATGGGCCGCAAAGACCTGGTCTATTACGACTGGGAATTGACCGGGCGGCGGTTGGCACCATTGATGACCTTGACACAGGTGACGCCGCTATTGCAGGCATTCGGGATAGAAACCGGGGCGTCGGCGCGGGGGGGCGATGTTGCGGGGCGTCTGAAAGTGGAAAAGAACTGGCTGGTGACGCTGGTGCCGGTATTGGGCAACACCGTGACGGAGGTCACGAAGACCGCCGCCAATCAAGTAACCGTCACGCGGAATTCGCCGTTAGTATTTTCGAGTCTGGAACTGGTGATGCTTGCGCATGTGTTGAGCGACACGCCATCCGGGCCGGTGGATTGGAGTCTGCTTCCGCAAGCGAAGATCACCGGGCCGGGCTTGCCGCGTCATTGAGGTCTTATGCTTAAACTAGGTGTTAATATTGATCACGTGGCCACGGTGCGCGAAGCGCGCTACAAAGGGCGCGAGAGCGGCGAACCGGATCCGGTCGAGGCGGCCCTGATTTGCGAGGCGGCGGGGGCGAACGGCATCACGGCGCATTTGCGGGAAGACCGGCGGCACATGCAGGATCGGGACATTCGGAAATTGCGCGAAGTCATCAAAACGCGGCTCAACCTAGAAATGGCCAATGTGCCGGAGATTGTCGCTTTTGCGCTCGCACTAAAACCGGACATCGTTTGCGTGGTGCCGGAACGCCGCCAGGAAGTGACGACGGAAGGCGGCCTGGACGTGGCGGGCCATTGGCCGGCGCTGGCGGACATGCGCAAGAAATTCAACGACGCCGGAATTCAGGTGAGTCTTTTTATCGGGCCTGATCCGGCGCAGATTGAAGCGGCGGGGCGGGTGGGGAGCCAATTCATCGAGCTGCACACGGGGGCCTTTGCGGAGAATTTTCATCGCGAGCGCGAGCGGGAGGAAGAAATCAAGCGGCTGGCAGCCGGGGCGCGTCAGGCGCATGACCTGGGCTTGAAGGTCAATGCCGGACATGGGTTGACATACCGGAATCTGGCGGCGATAAAGCCAGTGCCTTACCTGGTCGAATTGAACATTGGACACAGCATCATCAGCCGGGCGGTGGTGGCGGGGTTGGCGACGGCGGTGCGGGAGATGCTGCTGGCGATGAAAGAACTCGAAAAACCCTGAACCCGGCTTTGCGATTTTGATACTTGGCACCGGAATAGATATAATTGACGTGGCGCGGGTGGAAGCGGCCTGCGGGAGGTTTGGCGACCGTTTTCTCAAGCGGATACTGAGACCGTCCGAGATGGCCTATTGTCTTTTGCACAAGACGCCCGGGCCTTTTTTTGCGGCGCGTTTTGCGGGCAAGGAAGCGATTTCAAAAGCGTTCGGGACGGGGATTGGCGGGGAGTTGGGCTGGCAGGACATGGAAATTTGCCGGAAAGAATCGGGCGAGCCGTACGTGGTGCTGCACGGCAAGGGCGAAGCGCTGTTGCAGGCGCGAGGCGGACGAATAGTCCACCTCAGCCTGAGCCACACCGCCGGCCAGGCGGCGGCGGTGGCGATTCTGGAAAGCGTCTGATTTCTTATTGACTCCGGTTAAACCGTCACCGTCACGCCGGGAATGGCGATGGGATAGTAGCCGTCCTTGTCCGGGTTGACGGGGGTGGGCGCGTCCCAGGCGAGGGTTTTGGGCATGGTGTCAATCTGCGAATTCAAGGCGGCATCCCACGAAATTTCCTTGCCCGAATAAGTCGCCATGCGGCCCATGACTGCGGTCATGGAACTGTGCGCGCCGGATTCCAATTCATTGTAAGGAGTGTCGTTGCGGATGGCGGCGAAGAGGTCGTCGTGTTCCTGCTGGTAAGGGTCTTTGGCCCCGGGCGTGGTGAAATGCCAGGTGGCTTTACGATGGCGTTCCATTTCCAGCGTTTCGGCCTTGGCACCTGAGCGGATGGTGTGCCCGCTGACATCGCAGATGCCCTTGGAGCCGACCACTGATTCGGAGACGGAATCCCAACAGCCGGGGATGTGGCGGCATTGGCTGCTGCAACGGCTGCCGTCGGCATATTCAAATTCGACAAAATGGTGATCGAAGATTTCCCCGTGATCCAGGCCTTTGCGGACCTCGCGTCCGCCCATGCCCCAGGCGCGGACAGGATGGCCCCGCTTGACCCAGTTGATCACGTCAAGATTATGGATGTGCTGCTCGCAAATGTGGTCGCCGCAAAGCCAGACGAAATAGTACCAGTTGCGCATTTGATATTCCATTTCGGTCAAGGGGCGTCCGGCCTTGGCTTCGAGTTCCTTGCGGGCGCGCGTCCAGACGCCGTCGCCGTTCCAATAACAGCGCATGGAAGTGATTTCGCCGATTTCGCCGTCATGGAGGCGTTTGATGGTTTCGAGATAACCCAGTTGATGACGGCGCTGGAGGCCGACGCCGATTTTGAGATTTTTCTGTTTGGCGGCGGCGGCAAGCACCTTGCGCACGCCGGGGGCGTCCACAGCAACGGGTTTTTCAGTGAAGATATGTTTGCCCTGGCGGACGGCTTCCTCCAAGTGCGTGGGGCGGAAACCGGGCGGGGTGGCGAGTATGACGACATCAGCCAAAGCGATGGCGTGTTGGTAGGCGTCAAAGCCGACAAATTTGTTTTCTTCAGCCACATCGACACGGTCAGCGTGCTGGTTTTTAAGGGCGTTGTAGCTGTCGTCGAGGCGGTCGCGGAAGGCGTCAGCCATGGCGACGAGTTTGACGGGGCCAGCCGTGCTGAGAGCCTGGTTGGCCGCGCCGGAGCCGCGGCCGCCACAGCCGACGAGGGCAATTTTCAGAGTCTCATCATTGGCGGCAAACACCCTTGGGGCGAGGGCGGCGGCAGCGACAAGGGTGGAAGATGTTTTAAGAAAATCACGCCGTGTAAAATCAGGTCGGACAATATTCTGGCTCATAGATTAAAATTTCGACTCGTCGGCAGCCTGCGCTATTCAATCGCAAAACACAAGACCCGGCTGGTTGGAATTTACTTCCGTATCACTTTTGTTCCGCCTGCTTCTGAATCTTTCGCCAGGAGGTTTTTGATTGCTTCCCGAAGCACCTGCTCCGAACCCCGGCCGACGTTTGACGCCAGCGGCTCGTAGCCGCCTTCGGCAATCGCCTGGTCAGTGCAAATATATTCCGTCCCGGTATCGCCATAGCCGGCAACCGCAATGAACTGTTTTGGACGCAAACTCTGCGCAAAGCGCTGAAATTCGAGCATTGGCTCTCCGGGGAGATTCACGATCCAGACATCACCCAGTTGGAGCGAGCTGGCCGTGACCGGACGGTTCAGACGTTCGACGAACGCAAGCCGCATTGCGCCTCTGTAAACACGCAGTCCGTCGGTTTGTTTGGGGTCGTTGAGCCACGCTTTGCTTTCGGCAACGACCTTGTCCTTGCCGGCGCGGAGGGGAAAAGTCATGGCATCAGTCCGCCAGTGAATTTTATGGGCCGGCTCGAAGCGCGTGGCGGCGATTGCCGCTTTCAACCCATCGCCGAAGCGTTGTTTGAGGCCGGCATACGCCTCGGCTGAACCATTGTTATATTTTCCGACCGTCAAGTCGCCGGCGCAGCCGGTAAAATAAATCTGCGGCACATGCTCGGTCTTCTCCAAATCCTCGCGGGCTTCGCCGATGAAATCCGCCGAGGCCCGGCCATCGCAGCAAAATGTCTGCGGATGCGTGGCATAGAAATGCAGTCGCACGAGCGGCTTGTCGCCATGCGCGAATGTTACCGTCTTTAACATTGGATCGACATCACCCTCCGGCGCGTCAGCCATCATTTTATCCTTTCCACTGCCGCTATAGCGGATCAGCGGTTTCCCGTTCGCGTTCCGGATACGCCGCGCCGAAGCCACCCGATCCACGCGCGCCTGTCCCAAGCCAATGCGGTCGAACACCTCGAGACTGTTCGCCGCCCCGCCGGCTGCGGCGGCGAGTTGGCCGCGCAATTGTTCCAAATAACTGGCGCTGAGATGCGGCAGCGGATTGGGCGCGGCATCCAGCAACCGATACGCGCCCTCGTCTGCGTAGGGCGCGGCATGTTGATGCACACTATGGACCGAAACGCGGGATGGCAGCGTTCCTACGGCCTGGGCGAGCGTTTCGCGGAACAAGGATTCCGATTCGTTGCCAATCAAACACCAATCGAACGAGCAAAGCACATATCGGTTGGTTCCGTCCTCCAGCACCACTCCTTTTGCGAGCAGCGGCGTGACGACCGCATCCAGTTTTGTCGCCCAGATCATCGGTTCGCCCAGCGGCGGCGTGGCGTCGCAACTGAACGCCGCCACACGCAACGGCGCGGCCTGAAGCAGGAAGGCCGATTGCCAACCCGTGAGAAGAATGACAAGCAATGCGCGTCTCATATCACGGTTTCACGCTGTTTACGTTAATCCTTTTCGACGCCGCTGTGCCAGTATTTATCCATCTCGGCGGCGGTGGGTGTCTTGAGGGGGCGGATGATGCGGAAACCGACGAATTGAGCGTCGGTGTGATACCAGACACTCTTGGGCAATTGGGGGTCCTGCATTTTCCAGTCGGAACTGGAGCCGCGGCGGCAGGCGCTGCGCAGTTTGTCGGCATCATCCTGCCAGGAACCGCCGCGCACGACGTGGGGGTAGGGATGGACGGCTTTGTTCCAGGGTTCGGTGACGGTCTCGGAGAATTTTTTATAGTAATCCGGATCGTATTGGTCGAGGGTCCATTCATCCACGTTGCCGATGATGTCGTAGAGTCCCCACGGATTCGGTTTTTTCTGGCCGACTTTTTGATATTTGGAGTCGCAGTTGTCGGCGTACCAGGCGTAATCGCCCAGTTTTTTAGGATCGTCGCCGAAGAAATAGGCGGTGGTGGTGCCGGCGCGGCAGGCGTATTCCCATTCAGCTTCAGTGGGCAGACGGTAGAAGTGGCCGGTTCTGGCGCTGAGCCATTGACAGTAAGTGTTGCAGCCGTGCTGGGTCATGCTGATGGCGGGGAAACCATCCTTGCCCATGCCGAAACTCATTTCGACGTAGGGTTTGGAAGGGCGGGAGACGGCGTCGGAAAGGTTGTCGGTGTAATTGGAGGTGCCGCTGACGGGGGCGGCGGGTTTACTTTCGTCGGGATACATGAACAATTCATATTCGTTCCAGGTGACTTCGCATTGTTCCATCCAGAACGGCTCGATCCTGACTTTGTGTTGCGGGCCTTCATCGGCGTTGCGCTGGGGTTCGCTGCCGGGGCTGCCCATGACGAATTCGCCGCCGGGAATGGGGATCATGGCGTAGGTGACCTTGGAATGGGGAATGGTGTTGGTGTAAGCCTTCATGTCGGCTTCGACGCTCTCTTTGCTGGTGGCGATGATTTTTTGATAAATCTCGTTGACGAGGGCGATTTTTTTATTGGGTCCGCCCACATACATTCCGGCGGGCCAAGCGGCGCCTTGGTCAAGCCATTGCTTGAGGGTGTCCCTGGCTTTATCGGACAACGGGCCGGTGCCTTCAAGGATGGGGCGGATGTCGGCGACGAAGTCGAGTTTGCCGCCGGCTTCGGGCGTGGCGGCCTGTTTGGGGGAGGGGATGCCGGCGCCGACTTTCACGCCGGCGGGCCAGGGGGCGCCTTGACTGATCCAGAGTTTGAGGAGGTCGATTGATTTTTGGGACAAGGGGCCTCCATCTTCGAGGATGGGAGAGACATCGCGGACGAAATTGACGGGGGCGGCGGGGGCAGTGGCGGCGGAAAACGAGGCAAAAGTCAGGACAGCCGTCAATCCTGCCGCCGCGAGATACTTTGATAAGGTCATATAATAGTGCGGGAAATTGCATGGCTTGAAACCAGATGTCAACCCTGCGAAAGGCCGCGTTGGAATGTTCGACTCAAATTATGGAAAATAATTCAAACGACTGATGGGGCGGAAAATGATTTTTTGAAGTTTTCTATTGCGCGGGGGAATGGATGGCACGATCATCGCGCAAAATGGACGCAGTGAAGTTGACGCGACGCGCGACAAAATTGTCAAGCAGATACCACTGGCTGGCCGGCATATTCATTGCCGCGGCGGTGGCGGGCGGCGAACCGATGAAGACGGAGAGCCGGGGGCCTTTCCTGCACAATATTCCCTTGCACGATGCGGCGGGCCGCGTTGTTTCGCCGCCGCCTGTTTTGGGTGAGGATGGAAAAATGGCGGAAGCGAAGGGGCCGCCGTATTCCGTGGAAATGACCTGCGGAAAATGCCATGACTACGACACCATCCGTCAAGGCTGGCATTTTAACGCGGGAAACGGAGCGGTCAAACCGGGGCGTCCGGGGGAGCCGTGGATTTGGACGGATGCCGCAACCCGCACCCAGATTCCGCTGTCGTATCGCGGCTGGAAGGGGACTTTCAAGCCGTCCGACCTGGGGTTGAGCGATTACGATTTCCTGACCAATTTTTCACGGCATTTTCCCGGCGGCGGCGCGGGGAGTCCGGGCGACATCAACGGCGCGGACGCGAAGATGGGGCGGATGCAGATCACGGGGAGGCTGGAGATTGACTGCCTCATTTGTCATGCGTCCGGCGGCGACTACAACCACGAAGGCCGGTTCACGGCGCTGAAGGGCGAGGATTTCAGTTGGGCGCCGACGATTGCGGCGGGGTTGGGGACCTTTGGCAGTTTTCGGTCGGCGGGCGCGATTGCCAATCAATGGCATCCTGGAAGGGCCGTCACGACGAATCTGCCGGCAATCAAATATAACCGGGCCAGATTTGATGCGGACAACAATGTGACATTTCATGTGACACGCCGCGCCTCGCCGGACAATTGCTATTATTGCCACACCAGCCAGAAGGAGTTGGAGGATTCGCGCTGGCATTCGGACGGGGACATTCATATGCGCGCGGGGATGAGCTGCGCGGATTGCCACCGGCACGGGCTGGATCACGCCATGGTGCGAGGGTATGAGGGCGAGTCGAGGGATCGCACGATCACAACGAACGCGATTGGCGTCCGCATGCGCCTGTTGCAACGGAACGACGCCGGCTTGAAAGAGGCGGAGGCGCTGGCGGAGGCGCGGCGGCAGTTGGAATCCGAGGCGTCAATAGTTGATACGCTGACGTGCAGCGGTTGTCATGACAGCGGGCGAATGGGTTCGCCGAAGCCGGTGCATAAGGGATTGCCGGCGATTCATTTTACGAAATTGACCTGCACGGCCTGTCATTCGGGGCCGGCGGCCGGGCCGCAACCGGAGATTGTTCACACCTCGATGGCGCACAAGCTGGGATTGCCGCTGGCGGCACGCGGCGCGAATATGGCGCCCATCATCGTCGAACCGGTATTTCTGCGGGACGGCAACGGGAAAATCGTCCCGTATAAAATGATGTGGCCGAGTTATTGGGCGCGGCTGAAGGACGGGAAATTGACGCCGATGCCGCCGGCGGAAGCGGCGAAATCGGCCGGGTTGCCCAGACAAAGCACGGAGGAGGCCCAACTCGATCCGTTCAACAGCAAACCACTGACAAGCGCGGAAATACAGGACGCCCTGCAAGCCTTGTCCGGCGACACAGCCAAAGGCGAACCGGTTTTTCTGGCGGCGGGGAAGATGTATCGGGTGGAGAAGGGGAAGTTGTTGGCGGAGGAGAATGAGGCGGCGGCGCCCTATTCGTGGGCGTTGGGACATGACGTGCGTCCGGCCCGGCAGGCGCTGGGGGCGAAAGGATGCGCCGATTGCCATTCGACAGATTCGCCTGAATTTTTTGGGACCGTGCTGGCGCGCGGCCCGGTGGAACCCGGCCAGGGAGTGAGCAAGGCAATGTGCGATATGCGCGGAGACGCGGGGACCAAGACCTGGGCGGAAGCGTTTGCATTGGCCTTTATTTTTCGGCCGTGGCTGAAAGTCACCATTTTTGCCGCGGGTTTTGTCGTCCTGGCCGTGCTCGTTTTGTATGCGATGCGCGGATTGGGCGCGATGATCTCGGGGATAGCGTCGAAAAAATCCGGAACATGAATCGAGTCGCCAAATTTTCCTACGTCGTGATGTGCCTGGGCGCGGCCGTGCTGGCCGGGACGGGCATCGGGGTTTTTGCGCTGGGCAAAGCGCCGATGACCCATTGGGTGCTGATGCTGCACATGGCGGCGACGCCGCTGTTTGCGCTGGGACTGGCGGCGGTGGCGCTGACGTGGGCCGATCTTTGCCGGGAAGGTTCCCCGGCGCGGCTGGGGTGCGCGGCCAAGGTATTGTTCTGGATCATATTGGCGAGCGGGCTGACGGTGATCCTGTCCGGGGCGGTGCCGATGACGCCGTTGTGCGGCACAAGCGGCCAGCATTTATTATACTTGACGCATCGTTGCGCCGGGATTGTGCTGGCGGTCGCGATACTGGCCCATCTTGCGGCGCTTCGCCCGCAAGCGGGGAAGTAGCGGGCATGGCTGTCATGAGCAAAAACATTCTTCGGGCATGGCTGGGTTTGATTCTGTTTTTGGTTTGGGGAATTTCTTCAGCGCAGGCGGCGGTTTTGCCGGAAAAGCCGAATTTCATTTTCATTTTGGCGGACGACATGGGTTATGGCGACATCGGGCCGTTTGGCTCGGTCAAGAACCGGACACCGAACCTGGATCGCATGGCGCGGGAAGGGATGAAGTTCACGAGTTTTTATGCCGCGCCCCTCTGCACGCCGTCGCGGGCGCAAATTTTGACGGGTTGCTACGCCAAACGGGTGTCGCTGCCGGACGTGCTGTTTCCGCGCAGCCGGATCGGGTTGAACACCAACGAACACACCATCGCGTCGTTGTTAAAGGGATTGGGTTACGCGACCGTTGCCATCGGCAAGTGGCATGTGGGGGATGACCGGCAGTTTCTGCCCACCCGGCACGGTTTTGATCATTACTTGGGGTTGCCGTATTCCAACGACATGGGCGGGGAAGTGCCGGGGAAAGACACGGATAAATGGAAAAACCGGGTGCCGCCACTGCCCCTGGTGCGGGACGAAAAGGTGGTGGAAACCCTGCGACCGGCCGATCAGGACAAGCTGACGGCCTTATACACCGAGGAGGCGGTTAAATTTATACACGACAACAAAAGCCGCCCATTTTTCCTTTATCTGCCGCACACGGCAGTGCATATCCCGCTGCATCCGGGCGCGAAATTCAGGGGAAAATCGGCCAACGGACTTTATGGGGATTGGGTGGAGGAAATTGATTGGTGCGTGGGGCGAGTGATGGAGGCCGTACGGCAGGAAGGGTTGGAGAATCGGACCCTGATTGTTTTCAGCAGCGATAACGGGCCGTGGATTTCCAAAGGCACCAACGCGGGGAACGCGGGGCCGTTGCGGGGCGGGAAGGGCGGCACATTTGAGGGGGGAATCCGGGAGCCGATGATTGCGTGGTGGCCGGGCCAGGTGGCGGCGGGATCGTTGTGCGCGGCGGTGGCGGCGAATTTTGACTTACTGCCGACGTTTGTCAAATTGGCGGGCGGGACGGTTCCGTCCGATCATAAGATTGACGGGCGGGACATCACGCCGTTGCTTTTGGGGCAAAGCACCGAATCGCCGCACGAGGCGTTTTATTATTTTGCCAGCACATCGTTGCAGGCGGTGCGGGCGGGGGAGTGGAAACTGGCGCTTGTCCCCCAATATGAAGGTTTTGGTCCCTACCATGCGCTGTCGGCGGATTTGAACCATCCGCTCACGCCAAAATTATACAACCTAGAGCAGGATCTGGGGGAGAAGCGCGACGTGGCGGCGGAACATCCGGAAGTGGTGGAACGCCTGATGAGTTATGCCCGCGAAATGGACGGGGATCTGGGGGTGGGGAAAGCGAACGGGCCGGGGGTGCGCGCCCCGGGGCATGCGGACAATCCAAAAGGCCTCTGGCTGGCGGGTCACGAACCGGCGTCGCCGTCGCTTTATCAGCCTTCGGACAAGCTGCGCATTGGCGATGAAATCGAGCCGGATGAGGCCCCGCAAATCGCGGGCAGGAGCTTCCGCATCACCTGCCGGGTGAAGCCGGTTTCGCGGAACGCGGTCATCGTGGCGCAAGGCGGCAGCCGGACGGGGTATTCGATTTATTTGATAGATGGGGTTCCGACTTTTGGCGTGAGGGAGGAAGGCAAATTTTATTCGGTGACGGCGGCGGGAGCGCCGGGGAAGACGTATGGCATCGAAGCCGAACTAAGGGAGGATGGCGCCATGATTTTATCCATCGACGGGCAGCCGGCGGCGACGGGGAAGGCGGCGGGGTTGATTACCAGGCAGCCGACGGAGGCCCTGTGTGTGGGATTCGATAACGGGGCGCCGGTGGGGAAATACAAGGACAATCCGACCATTCATTTCAAAGGCGGCATTTTCGATCTCGAGGTGATCGTGGCCGGGGAGCGGGCGCAGCCTTGATTTTCAGGGGCGATTAGAGCCATCTGAGCAGGCCGATCACGAAAAGGGCGACCAACACGACAGCCACCGCCCACCACCCCCATTTTACGCCGTGGGGCAGCATTTTTTGGGGACCGAATTCGCGTTGGGTGAATTCGTCGTAGTCAAATTTTTCGTCAGGCAAATTGAGGCCACCGACATAGGCGGTTTCGGACCAGCCGGTGGTTTCGTCGGCCCCACATTCGGGGCAGGCTCTGGCTTTGGGCGGAACATCCGCGCCGCAATTCGGGCAGGTTTCAGGGGTCATAGGGAATGATTTCACCTTGAATGCCCATCGGGACCGGCACCGGGCGCCGCGCTATTTTTTTGAACTCTGGCAAGCTCACGCCATTCCAATGTAATGCGGGGTTTGGGATGTTCAATGGTTTTTTGGGGGAAAATATGCCGCCGGGAAATTCACGGTTGCGACATTTTTGGGGAATTAATTTGGCCGGCAGGGGACGTGTTTCCAACGGACTTCATTAGAGGCGCTCAAGTCGTTTCAAATTTTTTTAATCGTTAGGCATTGACGGCTGGTTTGCGTCCGCTACTATTATGTTGTCTTCAAAATTTAATCACTATGGCTAAAACGACATCTCCAGAAGTGACCAACATCACGTCCGTGCTGCATGAGGAACGGGTTTTTCCCCCACCCAAGTCGTTTTCGGCCAAGGCGCGGATAAAATCGCTTGCGCAATACCGCGCTCTCTACAAGGAATCCATCCGGGAGCCGGAGAAGTTTTGGGGGCGCGCGGCCCGGGAGGAACTGGTGTGGTTCAAGCCGTGGAAGAAAGTTTTGCAATGGAAGCTGCCCAACGCGAAATGGTTTGCGGGAGGGCAGCTCAATGTCAGTTATAACTGTCTGGACCGGCATCTGGGCACGGCCACGGCCAACAAGGCGGCGATTATTTGGGAAGGCGAACCGGCCGGGCCGGGGCAGACGGGCGAGGGGCGCACTTACACCTATAAACAACTGCATCGCGAAGTTTGCGTCTTCGCCAACGTGCTCAAACGCAACGGGATCAAAAAAGGGGATCGCGTCATCATTTATCTGCCGATGGTGCCGGAGGCGGCGGTGGCCATGCTGGCTTGCGCGCGCATCGGCGCGGTTCACTCCGTGGTATTTGGCGGGTTCAGCGCGCAATCGGTGGCGGACCGGATTTTTGACTGTCAGGCGAAGATCGTGATTACGGCCGACGGGGGGTATCGCCGCGGCAGCATTGTGCCGCTGAAGAAGAGCGTGGACGAGGCGCTGACGCTCAAGGATGCGCGGGGCCGGCGTTTGACGGAAACGATTGAGAAAGTCATTGTGCTGCGGCGGACGAACCATGAAATACACATTGAGGAAGGGCGCGACGTGTGGTGGCATCGGGAAACGGAATACGTCGGGGCGGAATGTCCGGCGGAGAAAATGGAGAGCGAAGCGCCGCTTTTTATTCTTTACACCAGCGGTTCCACCGGCAAGCCCAAGGGCATCCTGCACACGACAGCCGGCTATCTGCTCGGGGCCAAGCTGACGGCCAAGTATGTATTCGATTTGTGCCCCGAGGATGTCTATTGGTGCACTGCGGATGTGGGATGGGTCACGGGCCACAGTTATCTGGTCTATGGCCCGCTGGCCAACGGCGCCACCAGCCTGATGTATGAAGGCGCGCCCAATTATCCCGAACCGGACCGCATCTGGCGCATGGTGGCCCGGCATGGCGTGACGATTTTTTACGCCGCGCCGACGGCGATCCGCGCTTTCATGAAATGGGGCGTGGAATGGCCCGGCAAACATGACCTGGGCAGCCTTCGCCTGCTCGGGACCGTGGGCGAGCCGATCAACCCGGAAGCGTGGATGTGGTATCATGAAGTCATCGGGAAAAAGCGGTGTCCGATAGTTGACACATGGTGGCAGACCGAAACCGGCAGCATCATGATCGCACCCTTCCCGGGCGCGACCCCGACAAAGCCCGGCACCGCCACCCTTCCATTTTTCGGCGTTGATGCGGAAGTGGTGGATGACAACGGCAATCCCGTGCCGAAGAATTCGGGGGGCAAGCTGGTCATTCGCAAGCCGTGGCCGAGCATGTTGCGCGGTCTTTGGGGTGATCCGAAGCGTTTTCTGGACACGTATTGGAGCGAAGTCAAAGGCTGCTATTTCACCGGCGACGGGTGCCGGCAGGACAAGGACGGCTATTTCTGGATCGTGGGGCGGATTGATGACGTGCTCAACGTGGCTGGGCATCGCATCGGCACGGCGGAAGTGGAAAGCGCCCTGGTGAGCCATCCATTTGTGGCTGAGGCGGCGGTGGTGGGGCGTCCGGATGAAATGAAAGGGCAGGTTCTGGTTGCTTTCGTCACTTTAAAAACAGGGGTGCATCCCTCGGCGGAAATTCGCGAGGAATTGCGGGCGCATGTGAGCAAGGAAATCGGGCCGGTGGCAAAACCGGATGACATTCATTTTGCCGAGGCGCTGCCCAAAACGCGGTCCGGGAAAATAATGCGCCGCCTGCTCAAACAAATTGCGTCGGGCGACGCGATTCAAGGCGACACGACGACCTTGGAAGATTTCAATGTGCTGGCCAAATTGACGGCGGCGGAGGAATAGTTTTGAAAACAAGAAAGGTATCATCGCTGGGACTCGGCCTTGCGTCCTGTTTCATTTCCATTGCCTTGTCCGGCCAAACGTCCAACCATCCTTACATGCCTGATCCGGCGTGCTTGAAAACGATTGACCGCATCCTCCGTCAAGTCCCTTTGATTGACGGACACAATGATCTTGCCTGGCAATGCCGGGAAAAAGGCGGAGACCTTGACAGCATTGATTTTTCCGGGGGCAACAGCGCGCGGGACCCGTCGCTGGTCACCGACCTGCCGCGATTGCGCGCCGGACTGGTGGGCGGGCAGTTTTGGTCGGTCTATGTTCCCGCCACTCCGGTTCGTTCCGACGCGGTTGTGACCGTGCTGGAACAGATTGATCTTGTCCGCCGTCTGATTGCGCGCCATCCGCGGGATTTGGAATTGGCGTTGACAGCGGACGATGTGCTGCGGATTCACCGGCGGGGGAAAATCGCGTCGCTTATTGGCATGGAAGGGGGGCAGTCGATCGGCAATTCCCTTGGCGTATTGCGCATGGCCTATGCTTTGGGGGCGCGATACATGACGCTGACCCACATGCAGAACAACGACTGGGCGGATTCGGCGACCGACCGGGCGGAACATCACGGCCTGACACCTTTTGGCGAGTCGGTGGTGCGCGAAATGAACCGGCTGGGGATGCTGGCGGACCTTTCGCACGTCTCCGACGACACCATGCGGATGTCGCTCAAGATTTCACAGGCGCCGGTGATTTTTTCCCATTCCTCGGCCCGGGCGTTGTGCCATCATTTGCGCGATGTGCCGGACGAGATACTGTCGATGGTCGCGGCCAACGGCGGGGTGGTCATGGTCACGTTCGTGCCGGAATACCTGACTGAAATCGACCGGGCGGACGAGACGGAAGTGAACCGGGAGAAAAAACGCCTGGAAGGGCTGTATGCGTGCGATTCAGTCAAATATAAGCAGGGACTGGCGGCCTGGCGCGTCCTTCATCCCGATCCGCGTCATGCCAGTCTGACGGATGTGGCCGACCACATTGACCATATCCGCCAGGTGGCGGGAATTGATCATGTGGGCATCGGTTCCGATTACGGCGGATTTTCCAATCCGCCGCAGGGGTTGGAGGATGTCTCCTGTTACCCGGCGTTGTTGGCGGAATTGCTCAAGCGGGGGTATTCGGAGGAGGACATCGGAAAGGTGGCGGGATTGAATATTTTGCGTGTCATGCGGGCAGCGGAGCAGGTCTCGGCAAAACTATCACGGTATGAATGAAGAATTGCACAAGGCGGCTGCGGCCCTGAAACTGGGGCAGGGGCAGCGCCACATTTTTCTCTGCGCCGATCAGACGGAGGCGAAATGTTGCGCGAAAGAGCAGGGGTTGGAATCGTGGGAATACCTGAAAAAACGGCTCAATGAACTGAAAGCAGCCGGTTCGCCGCACCTGATTCTTCGCACCAAGGCCAATTGCCTGCGGGTTTGCGTGAACGGTCCGATTGCGGTGGTTTACCCGGAAGGGACGTGGTACCACTCGTGTTCGCCGGCGGTTTTGGAGCGGATCATCCAGGCACATCTGCTGGGGGGGCAGGTGGTGGCGGAATATGCCTTTGCCCAAAACCCGGTTTAAATCTTCTCGTTGACTTCCAGTCCGACCAGGCAGACGTCGTCGGAAAAATCTTCGTTGGCCGAGAACCGCCGGATTTCCTTGAGGATGGTGTCAAAGAGGTCGGAGCAGGGGAGGTTGGTGTATTTTTTGACGGTTTGCAGAAGCAATTCCTGGCTGAACTGCTGTTTTCCCGCCCCTTCGACCTCGTAAAGGCCGTCCGTGAACAGCATGACCACATCCCCGGGCATCATCGGGACGGAGGCGGTCTGGTAGATGGACTTGGCAAACAGGCCGAGGGCGGGCCGCGCCTTTCCGTCGGGGTATTTGAGCAATTCCACCTGGTTGGACAAGTGGCGGATCAGGAACGGTTTGGGGTGGCCGGCATTGGCGAAGAGAATCTCCTTCTTCTCCAGATCTGCTGTCAAGTAAAATGCGGTGGTGAAAAGCGGGGTGCCGGTCTGCTGGAGGATCGCGCGCAGATCGGAATTAAGGCGCGTCAACAACTGGCCCGGATCCATGGCCGCGCCGCACAATTCCTCCACCAGGGCGCGGACCATGGCGGTGACGAGGGCGGAGCGGACGCCGTGCCCCATGACATCGCAAATAAAGAGGCCGGCTTTGGTGTCCGAAAGCCGCAGGACGTTGAAGAAATCGCCGCCGACCTGGCCGGTGGGGTGGTAGCGATGGCAGAAGCGAAAGGCGCTGGCTTCGGGGGTGGCACCGGGCGGAAAAGCCGGGTATTGCTGGGGCAGCATGGCCTGCTGAATTTCGCGGGCCATTTTGAGATCGTCTTCGAGGATTTCGTTCTTCTTGCGCAGTTCGGTCTGGCTGCGGGACAATTCGGCGTTGATCAAACGTTCGCGTTCCTCCGCTTGTTTGCGAACGGTCACGTCCCGGAAGATGCTCAAAACCAGGCTGCGTCCTTCTTCGAGTTCGATGAAGGAATTGGACAATTCGACATCCACGGTCCGTTTCGATTTGAAGGTGACATGCCGTTCCAATTGGCTGTCAATTTCACGCTTGGCGAAACGGTGCTGGTATTTCTGCATCATGTCCGCCAGGTCCTCCGTATCCGAATAGATGGCGGTGTAGTTCCGTCCGACCAACTCATCCTGGCTCATTCCGACAATCTCACAGAAGGAGGGGTTCACCGCCAGAATGATGCCCAGCTCATCTGTCAGCCTCATGCCGTCGGAGGAATTCTGCCAGACGGAACGGAAGCGTGTTTCGGAGAAGCGCAGTTTGTCCTCCGCTTCCTTGCGGGCGGTGATGTCTTCCACCGCGCCTTCGTAATACAGGATTTTGTCCTGGCTGTCGCGCACGGTGCGCGCGCTTTCCGAAATCCAGATGATCGAGCCGTCCTTGCGATAAACCTGGGATTCAAAATTTTTCACCACCCCTTGTTCCTGCATCAACCGGACGAATTCGGTGCGACGGCTTGGGTTCACATAAAGCATGCGTCCGATGTCGCTGATGCCGGCCATTAACTCCTCCTGGGAGTCGTAGCCGTAAATCCGGACGAGGGCGGGGTTGGCGTTCAGATAGCGGCCTTCCAAAGAGGTCTGGAAGATGCCGGAAACGGAGTGCTCAAAAATGCCGCGGAATTTTTCCTCGGCCCGGATCACCGCTTTTTTTGCGTCGGTCCGTTCGATGGCGTAAAGAATGGCGCGAGTGATCAACTGGCTGTTCACCCGGCCTTTGACCAGGTAATCCTCCGCGCCGGCGTGGACGGCGTTGACAGCCATGGTTTCATCGTCCACACCGCTCAGGATAATGATGGGCACTTCCCGGGCATGAGCCTTGATGGCATTGAAGGTATCGGTGCCGCCGCTGTCGGGCAGGGTCAGGTCCAAAAGGACAACATCAATATCGCCGGGAGCCAAACGTTCGATGCCGGCGGCAAGGGAGGAAACGACTTCGATCTGGAAACGGACTTGCGTTACCTTTTCCAGCACATTGCGAAGGAAAAAGACATCATCGGCACTGTCCTCCACCAACAGGAGTTTGATTGTTCTGGTTTCCATGTCGGGCTTCAGCCACCGCCTTACCCGAGATTACTCCTACCATCCGGCAATGGTTATGTGAAGATTTCTTTTCAATTTTAAAACTTGCTTTCGGCGGGGTTCCAGCTATGTTCCACGTCCCGCTGGGCCGATGGACGGACGGCGATATAATATACATTTATGTCATCAGCTAACGACTTACGCAAAGGGATGGCCATTAATTACAATGGCGATATCACCGTGGTTTTGGAAACGCAACATCGCACCCCGGGGAACCTTCGCGCATTTGTGCAGGCCACCCTTCGCAGCATCAAGACGGGCAAGGCTTCCGATGTGCGCTTCAGTTCCACGGAAAAAATCGACATCATTCCGATGGTGACCCGCAAGATGGATTTCAGCTACATGGACGGCGATGATTTTGTGTTTGCCGACCCCGACACCTACGAGCAGACCACCCTGGCGTCCGAGTTGGTGGGCGACGCCAAAAATTACCTGGTGGAAAATGCCGTGGTCACGGTCACTTTTGTTGATGAGAAGGCGGTATCCATCGAACTTCCGTCCAGCGTGACGCTCAAGGTGACCGACGCGCCGGAAGGGATTCGGGGCGACTCGTCGAACAACGTGCAAAAGCCCGTCACCTTGGAGACCGGCATCACGGTGCAAGCCCCCCTGTTCATCAAGACCGGCGAAAAAATCCGGATTGACACCCGTACGGGCAAGTACATGGAACGGGCCTAAGCTGAGGGCGGGCGGCTTTGGTGCTTCCTGCTGTTAGCGTATTGCCGCCGGTTTAGCGCAAAGCGGGGCGCCAGCCGTAGCGGCGTGCCAGTTTCAGAGAGGCGGCCAGTGATTTGACCCCGCCAGTGCAAGTCGGGTGGGAGAGCGAGGCCGCCGCCACACAGACGCCAGTAACCAGACAGCGCTGCAATTCCCATCCTTCGTGCAACCCCATCAGAACGCCTGCGGCGAAAGCGTCGCCGGCTCCGGCAGTTCCGGCAATTTGCTTGGAGGGCATATTCAATGACGGCTGCAAGAAATCCTCGCCCCGGCGGGTGCGCATGAAGCTGCCTTCGGGAAAGTGAATGACCACCATTTCGCGCACTCCGCCTTGGAGGAGGGTGCCGGCGGCGTGACGCAACGAGACGGTGTTCAACTTGCCGTCGGCCTCGCGGATTTTGAATCCCGTGGTTTTGCCCGCTTCGATTTCATTGAGAATGCAGTAATCCACGTACTTCAGCGCGGGTGAAACAATTTTGGCAAAACGATCGCTGTCCTCGCTGACCACATCGATGCTGGTTTTCATGCCTGCTTGCTGGGCGTCGTGGAGCAGGGCGGCCGCCTTGGTGCCGTATTTCGAATCGGGCGCGTCCAAAGCATCGAGCAACAACAAATAGCCGAGGTGGAAAATGCGCGCCTTATGTTTTTTGAAATCCAGATCCGCGCCATCCCACAGGGCGTTGGCGCCGCGCTGATGAAAGAACGTGCGATGGCCGCCCACTTCTTCCGTCATGACGTCGGTGTAGGAGGTCGGGGCCAGCGGCGAGGTGTGCAGGTGGCGGATGTCAATATTATGGTGGCGGCAATCTTCCAGGATGATACGGCCCAAATCGTCGTCGCCCACCAGGCCGGCCGCGCTAAGCGGGAATGGGGCCTGCAAGTTGGCGAGGTCGACGGACAGATTGTAGGGAGAACCGCCGGTGCCTTGCGATTGGGCGCGGATGTTGGCCAACTGATCGCGTTGCGGATAGACATCGACTATTTTGACCTGGTCAATGATCCAATTGCCGGCGGCTAGTAACCCGGAGCGAGGTGTTGAAACACTTTTTTTCATGTCAACTGCGATGATGCATAAACGAGAATTTTATCCGGCGGGAGAATTGAAAGCAACGAATATGTATTCATCGCGGCGCGAATTTTTTTCCGGGTTGGCCAAATTGTTCAGGCTCACTGTCCTATGGCCCGGTAGAATTTGCAGAAGTTGGTCTGCGCATCCGTGAATTCAAAAGTTCCCGAGGTCAGGGTGAAATTGGTCAGTGTCGTCCAGCAGGTCAGGTTGGTTGAGCTTTGGATGGTGTAATTGCCGTTGGTTTCGCCTGACAGGACCAACTGGAAGCCGTTCGACCCGAAGGCGGCAGAACCAAGCGACGGCGCCGCAGGGGGACGCACGATTAAAACCGCCGGTGTGCTGGTCACACTTCCGCCGGCATTGGTAATCACAACCGCGTAGCTGCCCGCATTGGTGTAAGCGACGTCCGGCAAGTCCAGTTCTGCGTTGGTTTCCCCGGTCATGGGGGCGGCATTGAATGTCCACTGATAGACCAGCGGATCGTCTCCCGAGGCTACGACCGTGAAGCTGACAGCGGAACCGCTAAGCGCGGTCAACCCCTGGGGTTCGGTAATGATGGATGGCGGTATGTTGGTGGACAGAATGGCCGCGTCGCTCTCTGTCGGGCCTATCCCGTTCATCGCGATCACCGAATAGGCTCCCAGGTTGGCGGCCTGGACGTTGGTGATGACCAGGTTTGTGGCGGTCGCGCCGGGGATGGCTGCGCCATTGAAGAGCCACTGATAGCTTTGCACGTTTCCGGTGGCCCAGACATTGAAAAGCGCGGTCTGGCCCAGGTTCACGCTCAAGTCCTGCGGGTCGGCCAGAATATCCGGCGGATCAAGATACTGAACGAGCACATCATCAAACCAAACATCGCCGTTGGTTGCGCCGGTTCCAGATGAGCCAATCGACACGGCATCCCAGGTTGCGGGGGTTGCGTCGCTGACGGTTGCGGCCAGGACTTGATCCACATAAAAATTGATTGTGACATTGTCATCCAGGCGTTCCACGTCAAATTCGTGCCAGCCGACGGACCGGGTTGGCGCCCAACCGCCGCCGTCGAGGTTGATATAACCGGTGTTGGACCCGCTCTGGACAAAAGCCTGGTAGTAGTTTGTGTCAACCGTAATACCCACCATGTCGCCCGTCTGTCCGTTGGTGGGGAAATCCAGATCGTACCGGCCCGCGCCCAAAATCTGGATTGGCGTATTGCTGAAAATGCCGCCGTAAGCCATTGTCTGGCCCCACCACTGGTTTTGCGTTCCCTGATTATCGTAAATAAAGAAGGTGGAGATGGCGTGATTCTCCACTTCGATTGGCAGCGTATGGCACATTTTTTGCGAAGAATTATCGCACAAGGCGCTGTTCGTGCCGGAGTTGGCCTCGTTGGTGGAAATGCTTAACGCGGTTGCGCCGGTGAAAACAATCCAGTTGGTCAGATTGTCCGTTTCAAATCCGTCGTAGAAAACCACGTCGTTGGTCTGAGTCAGGAAGGCGTCGTCGCTGGAAGTCGAACCATAGTTATTACCCACGATGACGGAGTAAACGCCGAGATCGTTCGTCGTGATGGCGGCGATGGAATAGTTGCTGGACGTTGCGCCGGGAAGGGGCGCGCCCTCCTTCCGCCATTGGTACGTCAGCGTTCCGCTTCCGACCGCTTCGACGCTGAAAATGGCGTCGGAACCGAGGTTGGTCGAGATGTCCTGCGGTTGCTGGAGGATGGACGGCGGTCCGTTGACGGTTAGCACCACATTCGAGCTGATGGCGTCGCCGTAACTGCTATAAACGATCACGCTGTAAGTGCCGGAGTCCGAAGATTGCACATCATCGAGTTCCAGCGTGGGGCCGGTCGTCTGGAAATCCATGCCGTCCTTGCGCCAGTCATAGTTCAGAACCGGCGTGCCAGTGGCGGTGACGGTCAGGAAGATGTTGCTGCCGGAAGGAGTGGTCAGACCGGCTGGCTGGGTGACAATGACCGGCGGATAGTCGAGTGTCAGAACCGCGTTGGAACTGATGATTGCGGCAAAGGAATTGGAAACCACCACCGAATAATTGCCGGCGCTATTAGTCTGGAGCGGGGGGGTGCGATAGGCGCTCGCCGTCGCCCCGGCGATGTTGGAGTCGTTGAACTGCCATTGGTAAAAAAGAGGCTCACTGCCGATGGCCTGAACAAAAAAGGTGGCATTGCCGCCGAGGACAACGTTTTGGGATTGCGGGCCGGCCAGCAACACCGGCGGCGAATTGGTCACCACCACTGTGGCCACAACGCTGGTGACCGCGCCGGCAACATTGGTCACCACCACCGAGTAATTGGTCTGCCCGACTGTCGCGTTGTAAATATCATATTCGCTGTAAATCGCGCCGGGGATATTGACCCCGTTGGCGCGCCACTGATACGAGAGCGCGGAGGGCGTTCCCTCGGCGACGACCTCCAGCGCCAGACTGCTTCCGGCCGGGATTGTTTCTCCCATCGGCGGAGTCGTGATGACGGGAGCCGTATTAAGGGCGAGAAACGCATCGTCGCTCACGACCGGCCCAATGCCATTTTGGACGCTGACCGTGTAATCGCCGGCAGAACCCGAGTTGATGTTGGTCAGGCTCAACACGCTATTCGTCGCCTTGGCGATATTTGTGCCATTGCATTGCCACTGATAAGCCAGGGTTCCGTCGCCGGTCGCGGTGACGGAAAAAGTGACAGTCGTCCCGGCATTGGCGGTCTGGGTTGCGGGTCCGACCGTGATGACGGGGGGATCAAGATATTCGATGGCGATATTGTCAAACCAAACGTTGCCATTGGTTGAGCCTGTTCCGACCGAACCGATGGTCACCGTATTCCAGTTGGCTTCGTTGGTGGTGCCGTCAATTTCCTGGCCCAAGACGCCGTCCACCGAGAAATCGACGGTGGCGCCATCGGATTGGCGTTCAATTTGGAATTCGTGCCAGCCCACGCTGCGTCCGGGGGCGGGAGGTTGGTCGAGATTGAAATAGCCGGTGTTATCCCCGGCATAGACTTCGCCCTGATAATTGGTCGGTTCGACCGTGTCACCATCCAGAGTGCCGGTATTGTTTGTGCCGAACGGAGTATTGTAGAGGCCGATGGCCAGAATCTGCTGCAAGGCGCCGTTGCCGTAGCCGGCGCCGCTGTAGGCGCAGGCGGAACCGAACCACCGGTTTTGCTTGCCCTTGTTGTCATATATCCAGAAGGTGGCGCGCGTGTGGCCGATCAAAGCCGGGCTGAGATTGTGATACATTTTTGCCGTGGAAACGCCGCACAACGCGCTGTAGGTCCCGCCGTAGCTTTCGTTGGTGGAAATGGTCAGCGCCGTCCCGCCGCTGACGGTTGTCCAGTTGGTCATTTTCCCGGAAGCAAAGTTCTCGAAAAAGACGGTGACGCTGTCCAGAAAAACCTGGGCCGGATCGCAGATCGCGCTGCCGGCGGCATTGGTCACAATCACCGTGTAATTGCCCACGTCCCCGGCTTGCAGGTTCGTATCGGTATAGGTGGTGGAAGTCGCGCCGGGAATATTGGTGCCGTTGTGCCGCCATTGGTAGGCGAGGGGCAAATCGCCGGTCGCCCCCACTGTCAATACAAAGTTGGTTCCGAGCGTCAGCGGCGCGGCGGGGGAATTAGGCGTCAGCCAGAACGAAGGAGGCGCGTCATTCCATTCGGCAAAATTTCCGGACGGCTCAAGGCCGGCGTTCATGAAAGTGCCTCCAACATACAGGGAACTGCCGCTGACGGCCAAGGCATCGCCCGGCTGGTCCAACCCTCCGCCCAAAGGCGCCCAAAACGTGCCGTCCCATCGCGCGATATTTGAGGCGGCATTGGTTCCGGCGTTGGCAAAACTGCCGGTGGCAAACAGCACCGTGCCGATGGTGGCAAGGCCCTCGACCGGCCCATCAATTCCACCGCCCACGTCATTCCATTCCGTGCCGTCCCACTGGGCAATGTTACCCAGGGAGTTGGTTGTGGTGTCGAAAGACCCTCCGGCATACAAGTTTGTTCCCAGCAAGGTCAGGGCGCTGACCGGCCCGTCAAACCCCGCGCCGACCGGCCACCACTGCGCCCCGTCCCATCTGGCAATGTTGCTGACCGTGACGTTTCCCGCATTCGCAAATGCGCCGCCAACATACAAATTCGTTCCGACGGCCAGCAAGGCTGATACAGGTCCGTCCAGCCCGGCTCCGAGCGGGTTCCAGTTTGTCCCGTCCCAACTCGCGATGTAGTTGATTGGATTGGTTCCGGAATTCAGGAATTGGCCGCCGATGTAAAGGGTTCCGCCCACTGTTGCAATGGCGTCCACCTCGTCATCCACCCCCGCACCCAACAATTCCCACGCCGCGCCGTTCCACAGGGCAATGTTGGTGGCAGACACGTCGTCCTGCATGAATAAACCGCCCACGTAAAGCGCGTTGCCGTCGGCGGCCAGAGCGGTGACATAGCCGTTTACCCCGTTGCCCAGCGGCTGCCAGGCGTTTCCCGTCCAATCGGCCATTCCATTGAGAGTGACGCCGCCGGCAGTGACGAAGGAGCCGCCCAAATAGACGTTTGTTTCTGAAATGATGCAGGCATTGACCTGGTTATCCGGTGAATTGCCGATCTGGTTGCCCAAGGCGGCCCACGAGATGCCATCCCATTGACCGATGCTCGTCGCATTGGCTTCACCCAGAGAGTCAAACGAACCGCCCGCAATCAACAGATTGCCGGTCAGGGCAAGGGCGTATACCGTGCCGTCGCTACCGGTGTCCAGCGGGTTCCAGTTTGCGCCGTTCCACAACGCCACTGTGCTTGCCGGCACGTTGTCGATGGTGTCAAACGCGCCGCCAACATAAATCTCGCTGGCGGACACCGCATAAATCGCATCCACCTCATCGTCCGTCACGCCCAAGGACGACCAGCTTGTGCCATTCCATTCCGCGAGGTTGCCCAGCGAAACCGATCCGGAAACATTGAAAACGCCGCCCGCGCAAATATTGGTTCCGATAAAAGCCAGCGCGTTGACCGAGGGGGTGTTGGTGTCCGATGATAAAAACGGGACGTAATCCAGCCCGGAACCGACCGCCGCCCAACTGGAGCCATTCCACTTCGCCATATTGGTGACCGTCTTGGTTCCGGCGAGATTGAATGTGCCGCCAACGTAAAGGTTTGTGCCGTTGTAGGCCAAGGCGTTTACGGACGCCGTGGTGGTGTCGTTGGTGTCCGACGTGTCATAGTTGATGCCATCATTCAAGGCCGACCAAGCCGTTCCATTCCAGCAGGCAATGTTTGTCGCGGAGTTGCCGTCGGCGAGATCGAACTGCCCGCCCACGTAAAGTTTGGAGCCGCTGGCCGCCATGGCATTGATTTGCGCCTCGTTGACATCGTCATCGATTCCTCCCGCCAGTGCTGTCCAGGCCGTTCCGTTCCAAGCCGCGACATTCAACGCGCTGACCTGTCCCGCCTGGTCGAACGAACCGCCGACATAGACATTGGTGCCGCTGATCACGATCGCGGAAACCGTCCCATCAACACCGCCTCCGACGGCTTCCCAGGTTGTTCCATTCCATTTGGCGATGCCCGGGGAACTGACGCCAGAGACGGTGGTAAAATCGCCGCCGACATAAAACCCGGTTCCCTGGCTGGCGACGGCCAGAACGTCGCCATCAGTTTGCGGCGGGGGCGGGAATTGACTGGACCAATTATCGGACGAACACCAAGCCGATGTCGTGACGATGAAAAGGGCAAGTCCAACAATCGGACCTCTGAAAAGGCGGGGCGGTTTCATAACATTAAACGTGTCCGGGCAACAGAGTTCGGTTTCGGTTCCAAGCATGACAGGACCTGCGCTTGGAAGTCAAAGAATAACGACCTAAATTCCCGGCGGGGCAGGGGGCGGATGGGTGATTCTGATTTTCGCACTTTTCGATTTTCCATTCCGCAGCCTTTTGTCATATAGTCCCGCCTTGAGTTTGAATCGTGCTGTTTTTTTTGATCGTGACGGAACCTTGATCCGTGACATGGAATATCTTTCGCGTCCTGACGGAGTGGTCCTGCTCGGCGGGGTTGGGGACGCTTTGAGCCGGCTGCGCGCGGCGGGCTTCCGCTTGATCGTCATTTCCAATCAGTCCGGTATCGGGCGCGGTTATTTCACCGTTGCCGATGTGGAGCGCGTCAACGCCCGCGTTCAGGAATTGCTGGCGTCTGCGGGCGTGAAATTTGATCAAATCTACTTTGCGCCCGAAGTGCCGGGGGTGCCGAGCCGCGGGCGCAAGCCATCGCCCCAATTTCTCTTCGACGCCCGCGACGAGTTGCACCTTGATCTGGCCGAAAGTTACATGGTGGGGGACAAGGTCAGCGACTTGCAATGCGGCTGGAATGCCGGCGTCAAAAAATCGATCCTGGTCCGCACCGGCTACGGGCGTGAAGTTGAGCAAGAGGAGCCTGAGGCCATAAAGGCGGCATTGATTGTTGATGATCTGCCCGCCGCCGCCGCCTGGATACTCCAAAACGATTTGGTTCTCAAAAAAGACGTCAAACCATGAAGATTATCGGAGTCATACCTGCCCGTTACGGATCGACCCGTTTTCCGGGCAAACCGCTCGCTCTGCTTGCGGGCAAAACCCTGTTGCAACATGTGGTTGAGCGATGCCAGAAGGCCAAGGCCCTTGACGAAGTCATTGTGGCGACCGACGACACGCGCATTTGGGAAGTGGCGCAGGATTTTTGCCGGGTGGAGATGACCTCGCCGGGGCATTTGAGCGGCACGGATCGCATAGCCGAGGTGGTCAAGGGGTGCGCTTGCGACGGGGTGGTGAACATACAAGGCGATGAACCGTTGATAGACCCGCGAGTGATTGAGGCGGTGGCGCGCGCCCTGGAGGACGCGGAAATGTCCACCGCCGCCACACCCATCACGGAAGAGTCCGAATGGGAAAATCCCAATGCGGTGAAAGTCGTTGTCAATGCTGCCGGGCGGGCCTTATATTTCTCCCGGCGCGCCATTCCTTGCGTGCGGGATGCGGCTCCAGGACAGGCGCAACTGGCGGCGTTCCCATTTTTGAAGCACTTGGGCATTTACGGTTACCGGCGGGAGACGCTATTGCGCCTGGTGAAATTCGAGCCATCCCCGCTGGAGCGGGCGGAGAAGCTGGAACAATTGCGCGCCTTGGAAAACGACATTCAAATCGCCGTGGTCAAGGTTGTTTACAACAGCATCGGGGTGGACGTTCCGTCCGATCTCAAGCGCGTCGAGCAGATTTTGAAACAAGCAGCAAAAGAATCAAAATGAAATATATTTTTGTCACAGGCGGCGTGGTCAGTTCCTTGGGCAAAGGTCTCACCGCCGCCGCCTTGGGCACCTTGTTGGAAAACCGGGGACTCAAGGTCACCCTGCAAAAATTCGACCCTTATCTCAATGTCGATCCCGGCACCATGAACCCTTACCAGCACGGCGAGGTTTACGTGCTGGATGACGGGGCCGAGACGGATTTGGACCTGGGCCATTACGAGCGTTTCACCCATTCCAAGCTGACCCACATGAACAACCTGACGAGCGGCCAGGTATATCAGACCGTGCTGGACAAGGAGCGGCGCGGCGATTACCTGGGCAAGACCGTCCAGGTCATTCCCCATATCACCAACGAAATCCAGCGTCGCATCCGGGTGCTGGCCGACCAGTCAAAAAGCGATGTGATCATCACGGAAATCGGCGGGACCACGGGCGACATCGAGGGGTTGCCGTTTTTGGAGGCCATCCGTGAATTCGCCCTGCATGTCGGCTACAACAATGTTGTTTTCATGCATGTCACCTACGTTCCTTTCATCAAGGCGGCGGGTGAATTGAAGACCAAGCCCACCCAGCAATCCGTCGCCAAGCTGCGCGAAATCGGCATCACCCCCCACATCCTCGTCTGTCGTTGCGAGAGGGGACTGGACAAGGAATTGCGCCAAAAAATTTCCCTCTTTTGCAACGTTCCCTACGAGGCCGTGATTGAGGAAAAGGACGTTGACCACACCATTTACGAAGTGCCCCTCATGCTGCAGCGCGAACGGGTGGATGATCTTGTCTGCAAATTGCTTCACCTCGACACCGGTTTTGCCGACATGAGCCATTGGCAGGAGATTGTGCGCAAGATCGTTGCCCCCAGCTATCGCACGCGCATAGGCGTGGTCGGGAAATACATTGAGTTGCACGACGCCTATAAATCCGTCTATGAGGCCATCAGCCACGGCGGCATCGCCAATGATTGCGCGGTGGAGATAGAAAAGCTGGAGGCCGAACAGATCGAAAAGTTTGGAGCCGAAAAAACGCTCAAGGGTCTCGGCGGCATCCTGGTTCCCGGCGGTTTTGGCGAACGGGGGATTGAGGGCAAGATTCTGGCTGTCCAGTATGCCCGGGAGCATAAGATACCCTACCTGGGTCTTTGCCTCGGCATGCAAGTGGCCACCATTGAATACGCGCGCCATGTGCTAAAGCTGGAGGGGGCGCACTCGACGGAATTTGATGTTGACACACCCCACCCGGTGATTGCGTTGCTGGACGAGCAAAAAAACGTCACGAGCAAGGGCGGCACCATGCGCCTGGGACTTCAGCCTTGTCAACTGGTGGTCGGTTCCACCGCCAGCCGCCTTTACGGCGCCTTCGTGATCAACGAACGCCATCGCCACCGCTACGAATTCAACAACCATTACCGGGAGATGTTCGAGAAGTCGGGTTTCGCCTTCAGCGGCACTTCCCCGGATGGGAAATTAGTCGAGGTGATCGAGCTGCCGGGCCATCCCTTTTTCATCGGATCCCAATTCCACCCCGAGTTTCAAAGCAAGCCCGACCAGCCTCATCCGCTTTTCAAGGGTTTCATTGCGGCGGCCTGCGCGCAATTGCGCCGGCCTTTTTAAGGCGGGCGACAGGGAGGTCTGCCCGCGCCGGGAAAGGGGGCGCGGAAGGGCGTTGTCTTTGCGGCCAGGACTTGCGGCTACAGGAATTCCAGTTTATTCGTGGGCGCGTCGGCGTCCCATCCTCGCGGTGGTCTGCTATTGATCGCCGCCACTTCCTTGATCGACATTTGCCGGCCTCGCGTCTTCGGGCCTTTGACTTCCACGCTCGCCGGGTTGCAGGTTTGCTGGTTGACCTTCTGGTAGGGGGCCGGTTTGTAGCGAATAAATAATTCCTTGGGCGTATCCGGCTCGAAGAAAAGGATTTTCGATTTGGGCGGAATGCAGAAGTATTCCTTGTTCAAAATCGTTCCGCCAAAGGTGAACCGTTTCAGGTAGGTCGCTTCGCGGTTGGTGTAAGCCAGCGTGATGACGCGGTCCCGCTCCGGCAGCGCGCCATAGACCAGGTCCGGCCCGACGAACGTCTTCTCGGCCAGCTCCGTCACCTTGTAATGGCCGTCCCGGAAAACGAGCAGCAGCTTGTCGAATTGCGTGCATTCCGACTTGAATTCCTCGCCGGAAACCTTGTAGCCGATGTAGCCCGACTCCCGGTCATAGGCCACTTTGAAGGACTTGAACGCCACCTCGCGCGCATCGACCTCGTCGTAACGGCTGGATTTCGTCAGGCGGGGATACACCGGGCCGTATTTTGCCAGCAACTCCTCCAGGTGACGGATGGCGTATTTGGTGACGTTTTTCAAATATTTGACAGTCTCATCCAAATCCCCCTTCACCTTTTCCATCTCCTCGCGGTGCTTGTTGATGTCAAACAAGGAAATACGCCGGATGCGCACGCCGAGCAGCATTTCGATGTCTTCCGGGGCCAGGTCGCGGTGCATCTGGGCCCGGAAGGGTTTGAAACCCGCCTTGACGGCTTCGGCCACGGCCTCGTTGGTGCGGGCCTGTTCGATTGTCTTGTAAATTCTCTGCTCGATGAAAATCCGGACGAGCGTTTTGAAATGCAACTCCTGGCGCAACTGCTTTTCCTTCAATTCCAACTCCCGTTTGAGGGTGGCGAGCAGTTGTTCCGTGTTTTCGCGCAGCACCTCGGAGACGGTCAGTTCGACCGGCCGGTTGTCCCGGATCACCACGATGCGGCTGGAAATGGATATTTCGCAATCGGTGAAGGCGTAGAGCGCGTCAACCAGTTGATTCGCGTTGACGCCATGGGGCGCCTTCACCTCGATTTCCACTTCCTCGGACGTGTAATCGTTGATGCTCTTGACTTTGATCTTTCCCTTGCGCGAAGCGTCCTCAATTGAGGCGGTCAGGGATTCTGTGGTTGTGGTCGGCGGGATTTCCTTGATCAGCACCGTCGAGTCGTCCTTGATCTTGATTTTGGCCCGGACCTTGATCTGGCCGGCGCCGTCGCGATATTCGCGCGCATCCATCAGGCCGCCGGTTTGGAAATCGGGCAGGATTTTGAACGGCTGTTTTTTCAGGATGGCGATCTGGGCTTCAAGCAATTCCGGGAAATTGTGCGGCAATATGTGCGAGGCCATGCCGACCGCGATTCCTTCCGCGCCCATCATCAGGAGCAGCGGTAATTTGCTGGGCAGGGTGACCGGCTCCTTGTTGCTTCCGTCGTAAGTCGGGACGAAATCGGTGATCTCGTCATTGAAAACCTCGGTGCGCGCCAACTCCGTCAGGCGGCATTCAATGTAGCGCGGCGCGGCGGCCATATCGCCCGTGAAGACGTTGCCGAAATTTCCCTGGCCCTCAATGAGGTAGCGTTTGTTGGCCAGGCCGACCAGGGCGTCGCCAATCGAGGCGTCCCCGTGCGGATGAAATTTCATGGTGTGACCCACCACGTTGGCCACCTTGATAAAGCGGCCGCTATCCATGTCGTGCAGCGCCCAGAGAATCCGCCGTTGCACCGGTTTAAGACCGTCGCGCAAATTCGCTATGGCCCGGTCCCGGATCACGTAGGAGGCGTAATCCAGGAAACTGCGGTCAACCCTTTTATGCAAAGGCGACACGATGTTTCGCGGCGCGAACGGACGATGCGCCACGGTTTCAACCCCTTCCGCCTGCACGCGAAGATCGGTCTGGCCGTTTTTCCCCGCAACAGAAGGAGCGGGGGGAACGGGGGGGGCGGCGGGCGTAGCGGGCGTGGCGGGTACGGCGGGCTTGGTCTTTGCCGGATTATCAATGGGCAATTCAGGTTGTTGCGCTGCGTTTCTGTTTTTTGCTGCCATAAAAATTCTTGGGCGTCAAATCTCTCGTTTCCGCCTCCATGGGCGAAAATTGGGCGAAAATATACGGTCTCCACCGTTTCCCGGCAAGGTTCCAGAAGCCGGACGGCGAACGCTGATTTCATCTTCCTCCCTGAAATATTATCCTGCGCCGCTTGAGGCGCGAGGTCATTCGCATTCCGATTTCATGATAGTCACAGGCCCGAGCAGTCCCGATTTGAGGAGCGGCATGTCTTTCGTGAACGGTTCCCATGAACTCCATGTGAACCGCTTTTCTGCCGGCAGCGCCGCGTCGCCAATCATGCGGTTGGGCCACAGGTTGGCCACTTGGATTTCCAGATCCACGCGATCCCGCAATCCCTGCCATTCACCATCACCCGCGCCATCACCTGCACGTTGCCAAGGCTGAGGAAGAGTTTTGTGTTCCCGGCTTTTTGTTTTGCATCGGCAAGGTCAAACGCGGCCCGGTAAGCCGCCGTGCCGGAAAAATGTTTCACTCCCTCGTCGTCGCTGTCGCTCCAGGAGGCCAGGTTGGTCAAAATGACCGATTCCGGCGCGCCCCATTTGGGCGGGAACCGCAATTCCCACGGACCGGTTATTTGGGCGATGGTTTGATAGCCGGGGAAGTTGCTTTTGCCCGCCGCCGCTGCGGCGGATTTGCGAAAAACCACAAAGAGGCTTTGCGCCGGCTCGAAGCGCAGCGGGACAACGGTGCCGCCGGTCGTCTCGGAAAAATCCGGCAGGTCGCGCCGTTTGCCGGTTTCGGGATCCCATAATTCCGGCTGCCTGCCGTTCGCTCGGAACGAGCAAACCGCCGCGCGCGGCTCTTTCGACGGATTGGCAATAAAATAAATTTCGTTCTTGCCGGACACGCGGTGAGTCCAGTTCAGCGGCGTGTCGCTCCGAAAATCCGCCGGCACATTCAAGTCGGCCAGCACTTTTTTGAGCGGTTGCCCCCAAATCAACCGGCCATGGCCGAGTGCATGTTCGGTTACTTTCACGCCGTCGCAATCGCCCCAGATTTCCCGCCCTGATTTTGCCGCCGCGTCATCGCAACGGGGGAAATCCTGCAGGCCCGGCGAACTTTGCGGGCGCGGGCCGGTGGCCAGGACGGTCGCTCCGGCTTGCGTCAGGCCGCGGATTTTTTCCAGCAGGGCAGGGGTCATCGCTTTTTGGTCCGGCAGCGCCAGCACGCGGTAACTCATTCCGTCCGGCAGGACGAGCCGGCCATTTTTTACGGTAACCCTCCCTATCAATGCCTCGGCGCTGATTTCATCGTAGTGATAACCGGCTGGCGGCTGGGGATTGGGTTTGAAAGAGGTGTAAGTTTGGTCCGGGATTTCGGGACGGAGATAAAGTAAATCGGCGGCAAATTTTCCCTGGCGCAGCAAAAACTGGCAGCGCGCCAGATACTCGTGCCAGGGGCGGGACATTTCCCACCATGTCTGGGTGCGTTCGTAGTGCAACCCCCACGGCCCCATGGTCGAACCGGGCGCGCGGTCTGGATAGGGCTGATGCGCGAAACGATGAAACACAAAACGATTGACTCCCAGGCAAAGCGCAAAATCGCCGAGCGTCTTGATCGTCGCGGGCGTTTGCCTCCATTGTTCCATGCCGACGGAGGTAAAGGCTTCCGCGCCCAGGATGGGACGGCCATAAACGTGAGCGACGGATGCCATCTCAAGCGTCCGCATGGTGTGCTCGGAGGTGTTGCCCGGATTGAATGGGTTGCACGTCCAAAACTCGGTCATTGGCTCGCCGGCCGGCGCCGTGTAGGCGAATTCGTCGGCAAAGGGAAGCTGGTAACCTTCCAATGAAAAGCGCAGGTGGTGTTTTCGCGCCAGTTCCGCCATGCGTCCTGAATAATTTTCCGCGAGCAGCTCGGCGATGGTCTGATTAAAATCCCAACGGAAACGATCGGCGGCGGCGCGGCTCTCCAGATTGCGCAGGTAAACGGCCGCGGGCGGATTGTTCGCGTTCTTGCCGGATGCCTTTTTATATGCGACGTCTGTCAAACACGGCAGCCACGGCAACAGATCGTAGCCGCGCCGTTTCAGAAACTCCTCGCGCAACCGCGGTGTCCAATTTTGCGCTCCGGCCTCCCAACTGTCGATATGCGTCGCCGCCAGCGTTTTTCCCGCCAGCGGCCCGGCGGTTTTGAGCAGCGTGGCCATCATGCCCGCGAATTGCGCGTCCATCGCCTCCCGGCTCAATTTGTCGCATTCCAGACCGTTGCCGCCTACGACCGTCGGGCGCGTGGTTGCGCCGGTCGTTGTGCAGCCGATGCGCTGGATGATCCATTGGCCTGGCGGCACGTTCCAGACGATTTTTCCGCCATCGCCGAGTTTCGCGCTCAAGTCCGCCACCGCATCGCGCGGCACGATGCCATTGGTCGTTTCAGGAAAGGCCAGCAATGCCACGTCGTGGTAGAAATCCGCATACTGGACTTTGGCGGACAATGAGATGGCATACTTGGCGGAAGTATCGGGCAACGGCAGCACGGCGGAAAAATTTGTCGGGCCGGTAACGGTGAAATTCGTCCAGACCAGGTGCTGCATCGAAAGTTCCGGCGTGATCCACGGCCCGCTGCTGCCGGTCCAGCCCGGTCCATTGTTCACGTTGATTTCAAGTCCGAGCCGCGCTGCTTCCTGCACGGAGAATTGAAACAGGCTCTGCCATTCCGGATTCATGAATTCCGCCGTGCCGCGCGGCGGCCCGCAATGTTCCACCGCCCCGTAGCGTTCCACCGCCACATCCATGAGCAGCGCGCCGCCAATGCCCGCGCGCCGCATCGCCTCAAGGTCGGCCGTGATGCCGTTGCTCGTGACGTTGCCGTTGTTCCAGAACCAATAAACCCAGGGCCGCGCCGATGCCGGCGGGTGTTGAAACATATTGTCCAGGCTCTCCGCGCGGACGATTGGCAGCGACGCCAGAATGCCCAAAGCGGCAAAAGCAAATCTCAGGGCGTATTGTAAATTCTGCAAATAATCAAACGGGTTGAAGCCGTGTTGCCGGTTACATTTCAAGCTTTTGCAGTTCGGTTTGCAGGGCGATTTGAAAATCCTGCACATCAGGAGGCGACGGCTTGTAGCCCTTCTCGGACGGGACAAGGCCGAGCCGGCCGCTTTGGTCGAGAATCCATTCGGCGGATTTTCCGTCGCTGAACGTCACTTTGCCGCTGACCAAGGCGCCTGCGCGGGTCAATTGATCGACGCTTACACTGACCTTGCCGGGAAGCGCGTCGGCGGGAACCGGCTCGGCAGCGGGCGCCTCTTCTTCGGCGGGGGGGACGGGTTTGGGCGGCAGAACGGGGTCCTTCGGCTTGAGTTTCAAATCATCCACCATCAGCCGCACGTCCAAATAAGTGATGCGCAACCCGAATTCCGTTTCCAACCGCTTCTGAATATCGGAAATCTTCAAACCCTCGTTGATCCAGGCCGCCACTTTCTTTTGTTGTGTCTCGTCCAATTTCATATTGGGCGATCATGCACGTTTTCCCCCTCCTGACGCGAGCCAATTATCGGGAGACGGCGCCGCGCGCGGAAACTTTAGCCTTTAATCCGGCGCCCTCAAACCTTATAAACACACCATGCCTCATTTTTTGGCCGAAGGCGGGTTGATGATATGGGTGATCATGGCAGCGAGCGCGCTGGCGCTGGCCGTTTTTTTCGAGCGGTTGCTCTTGTATCACAGCGAACACATCAATTCCACCGAGTTTCTCAACGGAGTGCGCAACGTTCTCAAACGGGACAACGTGGTGGAAGCCATTGCCATTTGCGACGCCACGCCCGGACCGGTGGCGCGCCTGGTCAAGGTCGCCATTCTCAATCGTGAACGGGGCCGTGAAGCCGTGCGCGAAGCTTTGGAGGACGCGGGCGCGTGGGAGGTGCCGCGATTGGAGCAAAAACTGAATCTGCTCGCCACCGTCGCTCAAATTGCGCCCTTGCTGGGATTGCTTGGCACCGTGCTGGGATTCATGAACGTGTTTCTGGCGGTCGAAAACAGCGGGCTGAACGCCCATGTGGGCCAGTTGTCGCGGGGGATATGGGAGGCATTGATTTGCACCGCTGCCGGGCTGGCGGTGGCCATTCCCAGCTACGCCGGTTACAATTACCTGGTGGGCAGAGTGAACACCATCGTTTTGGACATGGAACAGGTATCCAGTGAAATTCTGAACATCGTCACCATTCCCCAGGACGGCGGATCGCGTCCGACGACATGAGATTTGCCCGTCAATATTCCATTTTCCGGGGGCCGGTGGATGCCGTGCCGTTGGTGGGAGTCCTCTTTTTGCTCGTGATTTTCATGTTGCTAGCCTCGCTGTTATACACGCCTGGCGTCTTGATCAAATTTAACGAGACCTCCGGAGGTTCCAGGGATGGCGCCGTCACCGTCACCAAACATGGCGAGGTGATTTTTGACGGAAAAACCAATCTGGTTGCCGACTTGGAGCAACTGCGCGCCGGCGTATTGAAGAACGCGACCAACCAAGTCGTCCGCCTTCAGGTTGAAACGGGGGCGGATGCGGATTTGGTCGAAAAAGTGTGCCGGCTTTTCCAGGTTATCACCGTGACCAAACATGGCGAAGTGATTTTTGACGGGAAGACCAATCTGGTTGCCGACTTGGAGCAACTGCGCGCCGACGCATTGAAGAACGCGACCAACCAGGTCTTCTGCCTTCAGGCTGAACCGGGGGCGAACGCGGATTGGGTCGAACAAGTGTGCCGGCTTTTTCAGGTGAGCCTTCCCGATGGCGGGCCGGGGTCGAAGTATCTGACCGGGACGGATAATCCCACCGTCATCGTGGCCGTTAATTTTCGCGGCCAATGTTTTTTTGAAAACAGGCTGGTGCAGGAACCGGAATTGCGGACCGAATTGCGCCGCCATTTGCAGGAGGCCGGCAATGTGTCAAGAAAATTAACCCTGGTGCTGGCGGCGGACCGGGCCGCGTCCAACGAAGTCATCATGCGACTCTATCGTCTGGCGCGTGACGCCGGCGTGTCGGAAGTTCTGCTGGTGGGCGCCCCAAACCCCGTTTCGGCGGCTCTCCGGCCCGTCGGCCATGATTAATCCGCCCAAAACAAAGCCTGGCTGGAGCCGGGGGCGTTTTTGGGGTTTTGTGGGCGCGTTGTTCGCCCTGCAAGCCGGTCTTATCCTGCTTTTTGCCGGGCGCGGCCAGCGCGCTGCCGCCGTTCCCGCCGCCACCAGCCATTTCGGCGTGCTGGGAACGCCATTGACGACCGGGCAGCTTTCCCAAATGTTTTTTGCCCTTGATCCCACGGTGTTTCCCTGGCCCAGTCTGCATGGGTTTTCCGGGCGCGCCTGGCTGCTTCCGTCCGATCAGAAATTTGAAGCTTTCAACGAAACGGTGGGGCCGGCGTGGCTCGCCTTGAATACCGGCCGCCTTGGCACCAATTTTTCACAGATCAATTCCACCGGGTCCCTCCTGCCCTTTGAAATGATGGACGGGGATGATCCGGAATTGGAACCCTGGCCCACCTCGCTTCCCGCCGAGATCCCCCGAGTCCAATCCCGCTGCGAAATACAAGGCGAACTGGCGCGGCGGCAACTCACTTCTCCGCCCGAACCGGGGGCATGGCCGCCGGGACGCGGCGCTTTGGTGCTGACCAATTCGACCGTGCAGATAGCGGTCGATTCCGCCGGCCAGGTTGTGGCGGCCCGTTTGCTGGCGCCATCCGGTTCGATTGACGCCGACACAAATGCTTTGGCCGCCGCATGGAATTTGCGGTTCCGTCCCGTGCCCGTGAGCCGCCCCGTGTGGGGGAAGGCAGTGTTTGAATGGCAAACAGTTGCGCGAACCAACGCCGCTTCGGCCCCGCTCCCATGAGGCTACTGATGGAGGATATTTAACGTGTCATATCAAGCCCTGATTTTGGTTTATGTTCTTTCTTTGCTTGCCGGGGTTTCCATCCTCGCCATATATTCTGAAATACGCAGCCGGCGCTTCGGTCCGGCGCGCAAGCAGGACCGCATTTTTCGCTGCGAGCGGTGCGGTTCCATTTACACCGATGATGCGGATGAAGACCGCTCCCGTTGCTCGCAGTGCGGAACGCTCAATGAGCCGTTTCAGTTTTGAATATAGAAAGTTGAAATTATGGGAATGTGGATCGGCAGAAATAGAAAAGCACGCGTCACCTACGGATTTGATGAGATCGCGCTTGTCCCCGGCGAAACGACAATCAACCCCAATGAGGTGGACACATCATTTAAAATCCCGCGCAAAGACGGCAGCGCCATCGATCTGAAAATCCCCATCATCGCCAGCGCCATGGACGGGGTGACGGATGTCCGCTTCTGTATTGCCATGGGCAAGCTGGGCGGGCTGGGCGTGATTAATCTTGAAGGCGTGCAAACGCGTTACGAGAATCCCTCCGAAGTCCTGGACAAAATCGTCAAGGGGGGCAAGGAGGAAATCACCACCTTGATCCAAAAGTTTTACACCGAGCCGATCAAGGAGGATTTGATTGTCCGGCGGATTAAAGAACTTAAAAAAGCCGGGGTCCTGGCTGCGGTTAGTTCCATCCCGCAAAAGGCGGAACATTTCGGGGAAATTGCCCAGGAAGCCGGGGCGGACTTGTTTGTGGTTCAATCCACCGTTTCCACCGTAAAGCATATTTCCACCGAGTACAAATCACTCGATCTGGCGGAGTTTTGCAAGAAGATGAAAATTCCCGTCATCGTCGGGAATGCTGTCACCTACAATGTCACTTTGCAATTGATGCAATGCGGCGTGGCGGGCGTTCTGATCGGGGTCGGCCCCGGCGCAGCCTGCACCAGCCGCGGCGTGCTCGGATTAGGCGTGCCGCAAGTCACTGCCACGGTCGATTGCGCGGCGGCCCGTGATTACTATCATAAGAAGACCGGTCGTTATATCCCCATTATAACCGACGGCGGCATGAGCAAGGGCGGCGACGTTTGCAAGGCTCTGGCCTGCGGATCGGATGCGGTCATGGTCGGCAGCGCGTTTGCGCGCGCCAATGAAGCGCCAGGGAAGGGGAATCATTGGGGAATGGCGACACCCCATGCCAATCTGCCTCGCGGGACACGCATCAAAGTGGGTGTGACCGGTTCCCTTAAGCAGATTTTGTTTGGCCCGGCCACGGTGGACGACGGCTCGCAAAATCTGGTTGGCGCCATCACCACCTGCATGGGCAGCGTTGGGGCTTCCAGCATCCGCCAATTTCAAGAGACCGAGATTATCATCGCCCCCAGCATCAAAACGGAGGGTAAACTGTTCCAGACCGTCCAAAGCGTTGGAATGGGAACCAGATAATCCGGGCGGTTATCGCCAGGGTTGAAATTCGCGGTTTGTGGAGGGGGATCGCCGGGCTTGCTGGGGAGAAATCCAGCAGCCAGTCATCTTATTCATTATGCAAATGGATCGATTGACAATAAAGGCGCAGGAAGCGTTAAAAGAAGCGCAGGAAGTGGCGCGGCGCAACTCAAACCAAGCCGTGGATGCCGGGCATCTGCTTCTGGCATTACTGGCGCAGGGCGAAAGCTTGGTGCCTTCGGTTTTACAAAAGGCAGACATTTCCCCGGCGGCTTTGTCCGCCGCCGTGCAAAAGGAGATCGACCGGAAAGCCAAGGTGCATGGTGATTCCGCCGAACCCTATTCCAGCCCGGAGTTGCAGAAAGTTTTTGCCGCGGCGGAATCCGAGGCGGGCAAACTGCGCGATGAATACATCAGCGCCGAGCATCTTTTCCTAGGGCTGCTCGACCAAGGCGGCGTCGCGCTCAAGAAAATTTTCCAAACGAACGGATTGACGCGGGAGGCGGTGTTGAAAGCGCTGGCGGACCTGCGCGGCAACCAGCGCGTGACCGATCCGAATCCCGAGGATAAATTTCAGGCATTGGAAAAATACGGGCGCGATCTCACGGCCTTGGCGCGGTCGGGGAAAATCGATCCGGTCATCGGACGCAACGCGGAAATCCGGCGCGTCATGCAGGTTCTGACCCGCCGCACCAAGAATAACCCCGTTCTCATTGGCGAGCCTGGCACAGGCAAGACGGCGATTGTGGAAGGGTTGGCCCTGCGCATCGTCAACGGGGACGTGCCAGAGTCGCTCAAGAACAAACGTTTGGTGGCGCTGGATTTGGGTTCGATGATAGCCGGGGCGAAATATCGGGGCGAGTTTGAGGATCGCCTTAAGGCGTTTATCAAGGAAGTCACGTCCAGCGAGGGGCGCGTTTTGTTGTTTATTGATGAACTGCACACCATAGTGGGCGCCGGGGCGGCGGAGGGGGCGAACGACGCTTCCAACATGCTTAAGCCGTCGCTGGCCCGGGGCGAATTGCGCTGCATCGGGGCCACCACCCTGGATGAGTATCGCAAGCACATAGAAAAAGACCCGGCCTTGGAACGGCGTTTTCAGCCGGTGCAGGTGGACGAACCCAGCGTGGAGGAAACCATCGCCATCCTGCGCGGACTCAAGGAGCGCTACGAGGTGCATCACGGCATCCGCATTCAAGATGCCGCTTTGGTTGCCGCCGCCACACTTTCCCATCGCTATATCACCGACCGGTTTTTGCCGGACAAGGCGGTTGATTTGATGGACGAAGCCGCCTCGCGCCTGCGCATGGAGTTGGATTCCATGCCGGCGGAGATCGACCAGATGGACCGGCAAGTCATGCAACTGGAAATCGAGCAGGCCGCCTTGCGCAAGGAAAAAGACGAATCCTCCCGCGACCGCGTGAAAAAGATCGGGCGCGAACTGGCTGATTTGAAGGAGCAATCCGCGCAGCTCAAGGCCCGCTGGCAAAACGAGAAGGCCGCCATAAACGCCGTCTCCATCGTCGGCAGCCAACTTGAGGAGGCCCGCCACGATCAGGAATCCGCGCAGAGGGCGGGTGATCTGAACCTGGCCGCGCAGATCCAGTACGGACGCGTCCCGGAATTGCGGCGAAAATTGGCCGCCTTGGAAAAGGAAATGGCCCAACGCCCCGGCAAACGGCTGTTAAACGAGGAAGTGACCGCCGAAGACATTGCCCGTGTGGTGGCGGCTTGGACGGGTATTCCGGTCACCCGCATGCTGGAGGGCGAGCGCGAAAAACTGGTCAAAATGGAACAGCGTCTGCAACAGCGTGTCGTTGGCCAGCAGGAAGCCATCGTCGCGGTGTCCAATGCGGTGCGGCGCGCCCGCAGCGGGTTGCAGGACCCAAACCATCCGGTCGGTTCATTCATTTTCCTGGGGCCGACCGGCGTGGGCAAAACCGAGCTGGCCCGCGCCCTGGCGGAGTTTTTATTTGACGATGAGGGCGCCATGATTCGTATTGACATGAGCGAATACATGGAAAAGCACAGTGTCGCCCGCCTCATCGGCGCGCCGCCGGGATACGTGGGCTACGAGGAAGGCGGGCAGTTGAGCGAAGCCGTGCGGCGGCACCCTTACAGCGTTGTTCTCTTTGATGAAATTGAAAAGGCGCACCACGACGTTTTTAATGTGTTTCTGCAAGTGCTGGACGACGGACGGCTGACCGACGGGCAGGGGCGGACGGTTGATTTCAAAAACACGGTCATCATCATGACCAGCAACATCGGTTCGGGCATCATCCAGGAATTTTACAACCGCCCTGGCGGCGCCAAGGATCCGGCGCAGGTTGAGGCCATGGTTCGCGAGGAACTGAAAAAGAATTTCCGCCCGGAGTTCCTGAACCGGATAGATGACATCATCGTTTTCCACAGCCTGGACGAGAAACAACTGGAGGCAGTGGTGGACATCCAATTGCGGGGTTTGGAGAAACGGCTGGCCGGACAGCAACTGACGATCGAGGTGGACGCCTCGGCGCGAAAGTATCTGGCCAAAGAAGGGTATGATCCCCAATTCGGCGCGCGTCCGCTGAAACGGGCCATTCAGGAGCATCTGCTTGACCCTCTCGCCATGAAGCTGCTGGAAGGGGAATTCAAGACTGGCGACCATCTGAAAATAAGCGTGGGAAGCGGGAAATTGAAGTTTGAGCGCAAAGCCTGACTTCTTTTTTAGCCGGTTAAGCAATTGATGGCAGGCAAGTTGTCCCCTTTGACATTCGCCTTGAAATTGGGTGTTCATATCAAAGCAAAACTCCCTGGACTAAAAATGTTTTAGCTGGTGAAGCGGAAAGGTGTTCATGCATGATGATTTTACCCTGTGAGTATTTCGGCCATCATTGCAATGATCCGGGACAAAGTTGCCCTCCTGATAAGGACGCTTTGCCGCGGCGGTTCGGCGCTGCCCGCGGCCGGATCAAGTTGCGCGGCAGTGTCAATATTCGTCCGGATGGCTGTGGTTGGATTGGCGATGGGGTTCAATGCGGCGGCGCAGGATTTTCAGGTGCGGAACTGGCAGATTGAGAATGGCCTGCCGAACAGCACAGTCACCGCGCTGGCGCAAACTCCGGATGGCTATTTGTGGGTGGGAACACGCAAGGGCCTGACCCGGTTTGACGGGGACAGTTTCAAGCGGGTGGAGGTTGAGACCGGCGACATCCTGAAAGATTCACGAATTTACGGGTTGCTGACAGATCGCAAAGGCAGTCTCTGGATCGCAGGCCAATCCGGGATGATTACCCAGTTTTCCGAGGGGGAGTTTCACACGCGATATGTGCCCGAAAACGCGACTCAGCGCGCCGGCGCGCCAGCCGTCCAGCCGCTGAACGTTGGAGCGTGGCAGAATTTTAACTCGATCTTCGCGTTGGATGGCGCCGGGACTGTTTGGGCGAGGACAATTACGGG
>CAZLEE010000005.1:0-51340 GCA_964558455.1 uncultured Verrucomicrobiota bacterium
TAGGCGCCTTCCTCAATGGCTGAAACGGTGCGGGCGTAAATGGGACTGGTCACTTCGGGGAGGATCAGGCCGAGAAGTTTGGTGGTGCGGTTGCGCAAGCCTTGGGCCATGGAGTCGGGCACATAACCCATTTGCCGGGCCAGGAGTTGCAGGCGGGTCTTGGTGGCGGCCGAAATATCGGCGGCGCCGCGGAGGGCTTTCGACACAGTCATGACCGAAACGCCGGCCTGGGCTGCAATGTCTTTCAAGCGCACCATGAGATTCCTTTAAAGGCCGGGGTTGCGGATTGCAATCTTAAACAGATGATCCTCTCCAATGCAATTTTTGGCGGACGGCGGCAAAAAAGGAGGCGTTGCCCGGGCGCAAGAGGCGGGCGCAACGGCGGCTGCGACGGATGGTGATGACGTCGCCTTCGCGCAAACTGGCCAGTATCTGGCCGTCGGCTGCGACCATGGTTTCCATTCCCCGGCTTAATAGTTTGACGCTCACCGTGGCGTTGGAGCTGATGATAACCGACCGGTTGGAGACGGCGTGGGCGCAAATGGGGGTGATGGCGAAAACGCGGGCGTCGGGGCTGATGATCGGCCCGCCGGCGGAGAGGGAATAGGCGGTGGAACCGGTGGGAGAACTGACGATCAGACCGTCGCCACGGTAACGGGTCAGGGGTTGCCCGTCGATGTGGACATCGAGTTCAATAATGCGGGAGACGGCGCCGTGGCTGACCACGATGTCGTTGAACGCGGTCGTGCGCACGGCTTTCCCCTGGCCTTCGCCGGAGACGGCGATGAGCGGACGGGATTCGATGGCGAAATCGCCGCGCCAGATTTTTTGGAGGACGTCCTCCAAGTCTCCGGCGGAAACAGCGGTCAAAAATCCGAGGCGTCCGACGTTGATGCCGAGGATGGGGGTGTCGGAACCGTGAATTTCATGAACGGCGCGGAGGATGGTGCCGTCGCCTCCGAACACGAGGAGCAAATCGGTCTGGCGGGCGAGATCGGCGGTGGCGGGGAAAGTGGGACAACGCAGGCCGGTCATGCGCGCCGTCTGCTCATCGGCGGCGACGGCGCGTCCGGTGCTGGCGATGAGAGAGGCGGCGGCCAGCACGCCGGCGCGTCCGGCCGGTTTGTCGGGATTGGCGATCAGGCCGATGGTTTGTAATTTTTTAGTTTTCAAGCAGGACCAAAAATTCCTTGTTGCCGGCGGGGCCGAGGAGGGGCGAAGTGGTTTCCCCCCGCCAATGCAGGCGGGTGCCGGCTTCCACAAATTCGCGCAACTCCCGCAGCACGCGGGCGTGAATGGCCGGGTCGGTGATGACCCCGGCGCCTTTGTCGGCCTCGGCTTTGCCAGCTTCGAATTGGGGTTTCACAAGCGCAAGGATTTTAGCGCAATCGTGCAGCAAAGCAATGGCGGGGGGCAGTATCTTGCGCAGGGAGATGAAGGAGCAGTCCGCCACCACGATGTCAGCTCCGGGAAATGGCTGGGGAAAATTCAGGGGCGTGAGGAAGCGGGCGTTTGTTTTTTCCATGACGACCACGCGCGGGTCGCAGCGGAGTTTCCAGGCCAGTTGGCCGCGTCCGACATCCACGGCATAGACGAGTTTGGCGCCGTGTTGGAGAAGGCAATCGGTGAAGCCGCCGGTGGATGCGCCCAGATCAATCGCGGTCACGCCCTGAGTGTCCAATTGAAAATGGAGCAAGCCGTGTTCGAGCTTGTGGCCGCCGCGGCTGACGTAGCGATCGGTCTGGGTGATGACGATTTCCTGATCGGGTTTGACGGGGTCGCTCGGTTTTTGGGCGACATTGCCGGCGAGACGCACCTGGCCGGCAAGGATGGCGCGCCGGGCTTTTTCGCGACTGGCGAAGAAGCCGCGTTCGACGAGGATTTGGTCAAGCCGGGCGCGAGGCATGGAAAACCTAGAAACCCTTCTGGGTGACGCGGCGCTGCGCCTCGTTGAAAGTGCGGAGGAAAAGCTCGTTTTCACCGATGGTCTTTTGCACGACTTGGACCAGGGCGGGCAGTTCGGCGAAATTGAGGACGCAATGGACGCTTTGGGCAAAGGCCTGCATGGTGTTCAGGCTTTCGACGGTGGGGCCGATGAGGAAAAAAGTGGCGTAACGCCGCTGAACCATGGGCAGGGACTGGATCATTTTCAGGGTGGGATTGTCGGACAGCCTGGCGCCGGCAAAATTTTCTTCAATCACCACCACCTGGTAATTGACCTGGTTATAACGGGCGGCGAAGAGCGGGTGGGTATCGGCCACATGTACTTTGTAACCCATGCCGGTGAGGGCGGATTTGGCGGCCTGGAGCGGTTCGGGCGAAGTGATGGCCAGCAAGGCGGGTTGGTCGTCCGTTCCGATAAAATCAAAATTTTCCATGGGTTACTTCAACTTGAAGGTTGGGGGAAAAGCCGGTTTGGCTTTGGCGGGGTCGGGCTTCATTCTCAGGTCGGAGTGGACCGCGGTTTCGCCCCGGCTTTTTTTGATGGCGTCAATGCCGCGGGAGACGACGCCGCGCCGGCTGGAATAAAGCAGGGCCGTCTCTTCCGTGATGATGCCCTGTTCGTAGGCTTCAAGGCAGGCCTGGTCGAAATTGCGCCAGCCGAAGGTGTGGCTGGCCTCGATGATTTCGTAAAAGCTTTTGCCTTCGCTCTCCCCGTGAACAATCGTTTCCTTGGTGCGGAGATTGGCGCCCATGATTTCGAGCAGGGCGAAACGACCGCCGCCAACGCGGGGCACGAGACGCTGGCTGACAATCCAGCGCAATGTGTCGGAGAGCCGGGTGCGCACCTGCTCCTGCTCCTCGGTTTCAAACATGCCAAGGACGCGATTGATCGTCTGGCCGGCGTCAATGGTGTGGAGGGTGCTCAAGACCAGGTGGCCGGTTTCGGCGGCGCTCAGGCCGATTTCGACCGTTTCGCGGTCGCGCATTTCGCCGACGAGAATGACTTTGGGGGCCTGGCGGAGGGCGGCGCGGAGGCCGCCGGCAAAAGTGCTGAAATCGTTGCCCATCTCGCGCTGGTTGAAAGTGGCCATCTGGTGCGTATGCACGAACTCCACCGGGTCCTCCAAGGTGACGATATGGATGGATTTGGAGGTGTTGATTTCGTGGAGAACGGCGGCCAGCGTGGTGGTTTTGCCGGAGCCGGTGGCGCCGGTGACCAGAACCAGACCGGTTTTTTCCCCGGCCAGGTTTTGCAGAATGGGGGGCATCTTCAACTGGGCGAGGGTGGGAATCTCCGAGTTGAGCTTGCGCATGACGATGGAAAACCGGCCGCGCTGGGAGAATATGTTGACTCGGAAACGGACGGCATCGGCCACGCTGTAAGAGGCGTCGCAAGAACCGGTGCGGATCAAATCCTCCGTCAGCCGCGGATTGCCGTTGATCAGGTTCAAGGCAATCATCTCGGTTTGATAAGGGGTCAACCGTTCCAGGGGCGGATTGCAAGCCACCGGTATTAATTCCCCGTCCCGTTCCACCTGCAAGGGCCGGTCCACGGTGAAATTCAAATCGGACACCTCCTGGCGGTGGAGGGTGGGGTCGGCCTGCCGGTCCGCGCCCAGCATGGTGGTCAGAATGTAATCAAGTTCGGCTCGGCGCATGTTTCAATGGGGTGAATGGGATCGGCGGCCTTTACATCTCGTCTTCTTCCGGTGGCCGGGCCAGGAAGGGGCGGAATTTCTTCTTGTCAATACACTTGTCGTAAGCTTCCTCCGGGGAAATGCGCTTCATCTTGAGATGATCCATGATGGAATCATCCAAGGGAGCGTTGCCGTATTTCTTGCCAACCTGGATCATGCCGGGGATCTGGTGGGTTTTGCCCTCGCGCACGAGGTTGGCGATGGCGGTGTTAAAGATGAGAATTTCAAGGGCGGCAACGCGGCCTTTGCGGTCGATGCGCTTGAAAAGAACCTGGGCCACGACGCCTTTAAGGGATTCGGACAGGGTGGCGCGAATCTTGTTCTGCTGGTCGGCGGGGAATACGTCAATAATACGGTCAACCGTTTTGGCCGCGCTCTGGGTATGGAGGGTGCCGAAGACCAGATGCCCGGTGCTGGCGGCGGTCAGGGCCAGTTCGATGGTTTCCAGATCGCGCAATTCGCCGACGAGAATGATGTCCGGGTCTTCGCGCAGGGCGCCGCGCAAGGCCGAGGCGAAGGATTTGGTGTGCATGCCCACCTCGCGATGGTTGACGAGGCAGCTTTTGCTTTCGTGGACAAATTCAATGGGGTCTTCCACCGTGATGATATGGTCCCGCCGGTTTTTGTTGGCGTAATCGACAATGGCGGCCAGGGTGGTGGATTTGCCGGAACCGGTCGGGCCGGTGACCACAACCAGGCCCTTGTGGAGCATGGCAAATTTCTTGAGCACCGGCGGCAGAGGGGCGTCGAATTTCTCGAAATCCTCAAAGGAAAGGACCTTGCTCGGAATCTGGCGGAAAACGGCGGCAATGCCGTATTTTTGGGTGAAGAAATTGGCGCGGAAACGGGAGACATTGGCGATTTCGTAACCAAAATCGACATCGCCGGTTTCTTCGAAGACTTTGATTTTGTACTCCGGCGCGATCTCATAGAGCATGGTCTTGAGCTGGTCGTCCTCCAAGGGAGGGGCGTCCACGCGGATCAGCTCGCCGTTGATGCGCAAGATGGGAGGGTTGCCAGCGGAGAGATGGAGATCCGAGGCTTTCTGCTCGAACATCAAATTAAACAGGGCGTCAATTTTTGCCATAACGGTTCATCGGTGTCCGACACCAAAGGTTTAGCAAAAACCCGCCGGACTGCAAGACAATGAATTGGCCGGCGGCGGTCCAAGACCCCCGGCTCCTTAATGCTTGGGCAGATGTTGCATCAATCCCATCGCCCACGGGATGAGGGCCATGCTCGTGGCGTCGAAGAACCCGTGCGCGAGCACGGCCGGCCAAATGGAACGATGAAACACCATGATCAGGCCCAGGCCCAACCCAAGCAGGCAGCCGAACAACGCAGCCAGGATGCCCATGGACAGATGGGCCAGCCCGAAAATGACCGCCGCGATGCATACGGCGCAAACCTGGCCGGTGGTGGAACCAAATTGGCGCGGCCACAGCGCTCTCATGCCCGCCAGAAATGAGGAACGCCAAAGTTCTTCGCGCAAACCGGCCACCACGAAACTGACCACCGTCAGCGTCAGCCAGAGGTAGGCGGGATTGTCGCGCAATGCCGCGACGTCAACCACATTTTCAACTCCGGGTCGGTTTTTCATCAAAACCCCCTGCAATGAATCCAGCGTTGCCGAACGGGTTGCCAGGAGGACTAACACAACCAGGGCGGTCGCCAGGCCCACCATGATGCGCAGACCGACGGAATAGGCCGCACCGAACAATATCGGCATGACATTGCCGCGCCAGCGCAGGAGCAAATCATCGAGGGAGGCGCGGGACGCCAGCCAGGCGAGGCCAAAGACAAGTCCGAACAAGGTCAACTCCATCGCGCAAGTGAAAAGAAGACCGCCCGCGGCGCTGGTCAGCACGGGCTGATGCAACTTGTTGCGCGCCAGCCCGACGACCGTCAGAACGATCAGATAAGAGGTGATCAGGATGAGATGAATCCACCAACGCCGGCGGTTGACCGGCTTGGATTCGTGGGGGCGCGGCGGTATGGGTTCCATCTGTGGCGCACATCGTGCCTTCCTGGCGCCTTTGCCGCAAGCGATTAGGAAGCATCATTAGCCGGCCCCTGATTGATTTTTCAACTGGGAACTTGCGCAAGGGCGCGGCGGGGGGTTCACTTTCTGCCGGAAAGAGAGCCGGAAGCGGCAAGGGCGGATTTTTCCGCGGGTTTTAAGCAAATTAATTTATAGACGACAGTGACAAACGCATCAGCCGAAAAAAGTCCAGCCGCCATGAATACCAGCTACTCCATCGGCTGGCATTTTTTCCGCGGCGTATTTTCCACCTATTTTCGATGGAAGGTGTACAACCCGGAGCGGGTGCCGTTGTCCGGGCCGGTCATACTGGCCTCCAATCACGCCAGCTACATCGACCCGCCGCTGGTGGGGGCCGGGGTTCGTCGCAAGATCAATTATCTGGCGCGCGACACCATTTTCAAGGTGCCGGTGCTGGCCTCCATTCTGCGTTCCTGGGAGGTGGTGCCGGTGGATCGCGACGGCGGGACAGGGCGCGGGCTTAGAATGATACTGGAACGATTGGAGCGCGGCGGCGCGATCATTTTGTTTCCCGAAGGAACGCGCTCCCGCAGCGGCGAATTGAATCCGGCCCGATCCGGCATCGGTTTGACCGTGATCAAGTCCGCCGCTCCGGTGGTGCCGGCGCGGGTTTTTGGAACCTACCGGGCCTTTGGCGCGCAAATGCGCTTCCCCCGTCCGCGCTCTTTGGCTGTCAAGTATGGCCAGCCGATGTATTTCGAGGCCCTGCGAGCCGAGGCCAGGGATTGCCCGAAACCGCGTTTGAAAGAAATTTATCAACAGGTGGCGGACGAGATCATGGCGGCCATCGCCCGGCTCGAAGCGAAGGAAGATTAGTCAGGGCGGCGCTTTCTGGAACAGATAAGGCGAGTTGGCCAGGGCATTGTAGGCTGCCTGGGCGCCGGGAAGGATGGCCGAGCTTGCGTTGGGCGCGCTGGACCCGGAGATGTCGAAATAGGACATATATTTGACTTTGGGAAACTGGTTGCTGTTGACGGCGCCATTCACCGCGTTGAAGGTGTTTGTCTGGTCGGCCACGGTCGGATACCAGCCGTTGATGCCCACGCCCCACTCCGTCCACGCCCAGGGCTTGCTCAGATAATTATTGGCCGCCGCGGAACTGGAAACCATGTGATTGTAGGCGGTGGTTTGCGCGGAGACGTAATTCTGGGTGTTCGTTTCCTGATACGCATCCCACCCGATCCAGTCCACGTTCGTATTCCCCGGCCAAAGCCCCGGCAGCGAACCCCAGTATTTCGAGTAGTTCATGATAATCCAGTCCCAGATGACATTGGTGGCGCCGTTGGCTCTGAAAATGTGCTGCACATTCGTCCACATGGACACGTAATCGCCCGTTGTGCCGTCGCTTCCGCCGTTGGCGGTGACATCGTTTTCCGGTTCGTGCCAGATACAGACCATCAAATTGGCGGGCGCAACGCCGGCAACCGATTGCGCCAGCGTTTTCAAGGCGGCGTTTACCGTCACATTCGATCCGCCGGCATTGGACCAGGGGGAAGCCGGCTTGAAACTGATCAACAGCTTTTGTCCGGCGGCAATGTAAGTCTTTTCCTCCGACGTCAACCCCGTCCAGCTTCCGACTCCATGATAGATGCGAAGAATATCAAGCGGCCGGCCAATCCGGGTTGCTTCAGCGGTGAAATCCTGGCTGGCGCCGTTGGTGACCTCCGCCCCCAGCCAGGCGCCGCAGGTGGGAATCCACAAGGAATTGGACGAGGACAAGGGTTGCAGGGCGTAGAACTGCTGGCCTGTGGAAAGATTGGCGGCATTGGTCAGGGCAAAGAGGCCGTTGCTGCTGAAGTTGCCGTTCGCCGCCACCAGCCATTTGGACTGGGGCAGGGCAAGATTCGTGGAAGACAGCAGGTTGTAAGGGCCGTAATTGATGCCGCCCGATCCTTGCAGAACAAGGTTGCCGCCCTGGATGGTTGCGTTGGTGAAGCAGGGCGCGGCAGACAGCGTGTTTGCGCAGACGACAAAGAAGAGAAGCGCCCGAATGAGCGCTGAACGACCAACGAATGACAAAATCCTGGTCACGGTGAACAGTGCTGCAACAAGTAAGTCGAATTGGCCAGATTACTGTAAGCCGGGGCGGCGCCCGCGAGCAAGATGGAGTAACTTTCGTCAAACATGGCGAACAGCTTGATCTTGGGCATCTGGTCGTAATTATTCAACGCGCTGTTCAGCTCGTTGAACGCGTTCGTTTGAATGGCGACGGTCGGAACCCAGTTGGTGTTGAGGCCGATGCCCCATTCCGCCAGGCCCCACGGCTTGGAGGCCCAATTGCAGGTCGCGGTGGAATGGCTCAAAAGCCAGTTGTAATCGCTTATCACCTTGTTGGTGAATGACGTGGTTGAATCCTGGTAAGGGTCCCACATCACCCAGTCCACGTAGCTGTTGCCGGGCCAAAGCGAGGCATAGAGGCTCTGCAAATCGCCCCCGGTCACGTCCCAGCACCAGATGACGTTGGTCGCGCCCCGCGCCCGGAATATATTCCACACATTCTGCGACATGGCCACGAATTGCGCCGCCGTGCCGCTGCCCGGACTGTCTTCGTTGCCGCCGCCGCCGGTGACGTATCGTTCCTGCTCGCCCAAAACGATGAGCATGACCTCCGCCGGTTTGATGCCGGCAACGGAGTTCGCAAAGTTGGTCATGGCCGCATCCACCGACGACTTGCCGCCATTGGCCACGCCGGCGGCCCAGGCCCAATTGGTGGACGGGATGAAATTGATCAGCAATTTCTGTCCGCTGGCGATGAAAGTTAATTCCGTTGACGACAGATTGGTGGCGGTTCCGTTATAGAAATGAATCACATCCAGCGACCGGCCAATCTGGCTTTTGACCGTGCTGGAATGGTCATCGGTGTTTCCCAACCAGGCGCCGCAGGGAGGAATCCACAAGGAGTTGGAGGAGGACGGGGTTTGCAGGGCATAGAACTGCCGGCTCGTGGAAAGGTTGACGGCGTTGGTCAGGATAAAGAGGCCGTTGCTGTCAAATATGTTGGTCGCCGTCACCAGCCATTCGGATTGGGGCGACGCCAGGTTTGAGGAAGTGAGCAGGTTGTAAGGGCAGTAACTCAAGCCGCCCGATCCTTTCAGAACAAGGTTGCCGCCCTGGATGATTGCGTTGGTGAAGCGGGGCGCGGCAGACAGCGTATTCGCAAAACCGGCCAGGAGGAGAAGGACTCCGGTTATCGCTGTTCGAATCAGTTTCATCGTCCGCCTGGGGCCGGGAGGTTATGGCCGGCCTGTCCAAACCGGAGCCAGCCACGCCACCGGTTTGTCCGGGTTTGCCCCGGGGGTGTCGCCGCCGCCTGCGTTCCATACTCTGACAAAAAAATACCTGTTGGTCGAATCATTGATGACTGTCTCCCAATGGACGGAGTAGTCCGGAGCGGGGCTGTGACTCTGCACCACCGCGCCGCCGTCTTTCACAATGTCGATCCTAGTGATTTTGTCCTTCGGGTTGTCCGTGTCCGGGTCGCTGATGGCGATGTCAAAAGTAAAGGTTGCCGGACAGTTGAGGGTTGAACCCATGATCGCGCCGTTGACGCTGTAACGGCATTGGATGTTCTTATCGAGGGAGGCGTAGGTGCGCCGGTTTTTCATGGCGTCGAGAATGGCCGCTTTCGTCTTGTTCGTCGCCAGGACAAAGGTGCGCGAAGTGTGATGCGTGATGCCCCAAAGCCCATGGTTGTCATTGCCGCAGACCGGCGACACCTTCCAACCCTTGTCCAAGGCGTTGATGAACCCCTCGTAGTGGATTGATTTATTGGAGTTGATGACTTCCAACAGGGTGATGATGCCGGTTATTGCCGGGTCGCGATAGGCCCAGTCATTGTATTGGTGCGGGCCGGGGTGATTGAAGCTGACGACCACCGGGCCGTCGCCGTTGGCCGGGACGGTTTTGAGCCACTTATACAAATAAGGAAGGTCAACGCCGGGGGCCAATGCGTTCAGGTATTCTGCGCTGTTAATGACATTGAGGTGTCCGACGCCGCCCGGGCCGTTGTTCTCGGAATGTTCATAGCCGGCCAGGGCCACGAAATTGGCATCGGTCGCTTCGGCGGCGGCCCGTTTCGTGTCCACCCATTCGGCGTTGGTGGGACTGACAGGATTCAAACCGGCTTCCTGGGAATGGTCGCTCGTGACATAAAAATCGTAGCCACTCGCCTTGGCCAGGGCGAAATGGGCCGCCGGCGGGCCTTGCAATTTCTTCCAATCCGGTTGCAGAACCGCGTTGGTGGCGGGGTAATGCACTCCTTCAGGCGTGACAAAAAGGACCGGGGCTTTTTTTCCGGCCGGAGCAGGCGCGTTGCCCTTGCCTGATTTCTTTTTGGCGTTCACCCATTGATCGCCATGGGACCAGGTATAGGCGGTGTGCGAGTGCGTGTTGCCCGAGTAAATTTGATAGACAGGGGGTGGCGGGTTCGTCTGGCCTGCGGACAACATGGCTGCTATGCTGAAGGCGCAGAGCAGCAAAAGCCTCGTGTGTTTCATAGAGAAGCCGAGTTTATCCCCAAAGTTAAAAATGACCATTCAAACCGTCCGGCGATTCCGATTTGCCCGGCCGGCGGGGGAGGAAAGCCGCCCGGGTTATCGCGCCTTGTTCTACTTGACGCTTACGTTTTAAGGCTCGACTTTAGGGCGGGTTGGTTTTACCGTTGGCAGAGACCAGGACCGAATCAGCCTGGGGCGGTGGAATTTGATTTGGGCGCCGATGCAGGCTTCCGGAACGACACAACGACGAATGACAATGGTGTGAAATGCGGATTGTTTTCCCGGGGCCGCGGCGGCCCTCCCTGGCGAAATCCACAGACATTCCCGGAGTCCGCCGTTTGGCGGAAATGGCAGCAATGGATATCCAATATAAAATTATCGGGGGAGATGAAACCGAATACGGACCCGCTTCACTGGCGGAGTTGAAAGACTGGATTCGCGACGGGCGCGTTGCCGCCATGACCAAAGTCTGGCGGAGCGACCTTTCCATGTGGTCGCCGGCGGACCGTTACACGGAATTGCACGACGAACTGGCCCGCCTGCACGCGACAGCGGCGGCGGCGGCTGACCGCGCGCTTTCTCCGGCCGGTTTTTGGATGAGGCTGGCGGCTTATGTCATTGATAATATCGTGCTGGCCCTCATTTTTCTGGCGGTCTGGGGCACCGTGGCCGGGCCGCAACACTGGCAAATGCCCGTGCCGCCGCAGACCCTGACCGACGCCTCGATGCAACAATTTCGCGAGCAATTCAACCTGTGGCTGGATCGGGCGCTGCCGGTGTTTTATCCCATATTCATGATTTATGACGTGCTGCTGAACGGGCGTTACGGGGCCACCCTGGGCAAGATGCTGGTGGGCGCGAAAATAACGATGGTGGACGGCGCGCCGATTGGTTACAACCGGGCGCTGCTGCGCTGGCTGGCGGCCCGTTTGAGCGATTTCTTTTTCATTGGATACCTCCCGATAGTGCTGCGGCCCGACAAACGGGCCTTGCACGACTTGCTGGTGGGAACGAAAGTTGTTTACAAACGATGAATTGGACGGCAAATCGCAGAATGGGCCTGGTTGCGCTGGTGGTATTGGCGCTGGATCAGGCGACGAAACTCCTTGTCCTGCGCTTCCTCGGCCCCACGCAGGAACGGGTCGTCATCCCCGGCTTTTTCAGGTTCGTGCATTGGGAAAATTCGGGCGCGGCCTGGAGCCTGTTCCATAACCGCAACAGTTGGCTGGCCGTGGTCTCCATCGCCGCCCTGGTCGGACTGTATTGCCTGCGGCGCCATTTTTACGTCCACCTGCCTCTCGGCCGGTTCGCGCTGGGCCTGATTTTCGGGGGCGTCACGGGAAATCTTTTCGACCGGCTGCATTATCATCAAGTGATTGATTTCCTGCGTTTTTATTTGACCCGCCACAGCGGCCAGGAGATCGGTTTCCCCGCCTTTAACATTGCCGACAGCGCCATTTGCACGGGGGTGGGACTGTTGATCCTGATCTCCTGGAAATACGAGCCTGACGCGGATCACGACGCGCCGAAGTGCCGCGAGACGGTGCAGGACGGCTTTCGGGCCGATCATTAGGAAGACATCCATTGCCCACCCCGCCACCAACGACCTTGACCGTTGGCCAATCGCTTCCCCAGGAACGATTGGACGTGTTTCTGCGCGACCAGATTCCCCAGGTTTCGCGCGGGACCATCCAGCGGCTGCTGACGGAAGGGCGCATTCAAGTAAACGGGCGCGCAGTCAAGCCGACCCATCACCCGTGCGCGGGCGAGATAATTTCGATTGACTGGCCCGAAGCCAGGCCGGACCGGGCGGCGCCGGAGGACCTTCCGCTGAACATTCTGCATGAAGACGATGATTTGCTGGTGGTGAACAAGGCGGCGGGAGTGGTGGTGCATCCGGCGGCGGGCCACGCCGAACATACGCTGGTCAACGCCCTGCTCCATCATTGCGCCGGAAAGCTCAGCGGCATCGGGGGCGTGGCCCGTCCGGGCATTGTTCATCGGCTGGACAAGGAAACCAGCGGCTGTTTGGTGGTGGCGAAGAATGACGCCGCGCACCTGAGTTTGTCCGCCCAATTTGCCGGACGGACCGTGGAAAAGATTTACCGGGCGATTGTGTGCGGACAGATGCCGCACGCCCAAGGGGAGATCAACGCCGCCATCGCCCGCCATCCCAAGCAACGCAAACGCATGGCGGTGGCGCCGGGCAACGGGCGCGCGGCGCACACCAGCTACCAGGTTTTGCAGCAATTGAAAGACGTCGCTTTTGTTGAAATGCGGCTGCATTCGGGCCGGACCCATCAAATCCGCGTCCATCTGGAACACATCGGATGCCCGGTGCTGGGGGACTTGGTCTATGGCCGGCGCCAGAATGCGCGAGTCAAACAGCAGACCGGTTACAGCGCGCCCCGCCAGTTGCTCCACGCCGCCAAGTTGGGGTTCATTCATCCCCGCACCGGACAGACGATGGCATTTGAGGCGGAGTTGCCGGTGGATTTTACTGTCGCCCTGGATTTTTTTGGTGTAAAAAACCGGCACTAATGAGCAAACTTGGGTATCGGCCTGTCAAATGTTTGTGCGCGCGACAAGCCAGAGATGGAGCCGGTTATGGATTCATATAAACATTCCTGCCCGTTTTGCGGGCAACATGTGGAATATACGGTTGAGTATTGCGGCAAACAAATGATCTGCCCGTTTTGCGGGAAGCTGATGACATTTCCGGCCATTCCTCCCGGCGGGAAGCGGCCTTTGCGCCTCAAGCGGGCCGAAGTGGTTCAGAGGAGAAAATGGTCTTTCAACCTGAAAGACATCATGATCTTCCTGCGCGAGTTCGAGCATTGGAACATCGTTTGGGCCGGAGTGGTGCCGTTTGTCATCATTGCCGGACTGCTGGTCGGCGCGGTCGTGCTGAAAAAGAATGCGGGGGAAGGACCGGCCATGCCCGCAATCGCCCCCGTGGTTGGGACCAATCCGAACAGATGGCAGCAAATGACCAATCAGGCGCGGATGGAACAAGTGATGCAGGAACGGCTGGCGGCCGTGAAACAAAGCCACGCCGCCGTCAAGGCCGCACAGCAGACTCTCAACAGCATCAACGCCCGCTATCAAGGCCGGGCGCTCGACCAATACGCGGTGCAGAATCAAGTGAAGGAAGTATCCGCCGCCAACAAAATTCTGACGCGGGCGCAGAGCACGTTTGAGATGGAGCGAAGCTCCTTTGAGGCCGCTTTTTTGGAATACCAAAGAATGGGCGGCAAAATGGATTACCGCAGTCAATTACCCTGACGCAAGTATGCAACCCGCGGATTTACAACAAATCGGCTCTGAATTGGCTGTCAAATGGGACGACGGCCAGGAAAGTTACATCGCGCTGGAAACGCTGCGCCGGGCTTGCCCCTGCGCCGGCTGCAAGGGCGAACGCGATGTCATGGGCAACCTGCATAAGGGGCCGGATTTGACGCTCACGCCGCTGTCTTTTCAACTGCGACGAATCGACCGGATTGGCGGGTATGCCATCCAACCGGTCTGGGGCGATGGCCACAACTCGGGCATTTATTCCTTCGACTATCTGCGCCGCATTGCCGCGCCGCCAGCCTGATCCCCGCTTTCGGGCGGCCTGGCGGGCCGGGGCGGCGGCAGATTTACTATTTTCCCAGCAGTTTATCCAGGGACTGGCTTTTGGCGTGTCCCAAGGAGAGCGATCTCTGGTAGTGCCAGCGCGCAAGTTCCAAGGAGGGCGGTTTGTTGCCGGCATACACCACGGCCAGATTGAAATGGGCGTCGGCATAATTGGGGTCGTCCCGCAGGGCTTTGCGCAACGCGCTTTCCGCCGCCGGGCGCAGGCCTTTGTCGGCCAAAACGCAACCCAAAAAGTTTTCCGTGGCCGCATTGGTGGGATTGATTTTGGCCGAGAGGCTCAAGGCGTCCAGAGCCTCGTCCAATTGATTCTGGCGGTAGCGGAGAAGACCGAGCAAATACAGACAGCCCGGATCTTCGGGATCAATCGTCAGGGCGGTTTTCACCGTTTTTTCACAATCCGTCAACTGGCCGGCGGAGAACTGGGCGTTGGCCAGGAAAGCGAGGACATAAACATTGGAGGGGTCCTGCTGCAATACCTGGGCGAACTTTGCCTCGGCCGTGTGAAAATCGCCGTTGCGGGAGGCGCGCAAAGCTTCCCCCCAAACAGCGGCGGATTCCGGCGGCAAATCCCGGGCGGAATGAACGCGCTTAACCATGTTCGTATTTGATGCGGTGGACGCGGCGGAAACGGCATTTGAATTGGCAGCCGGCGCGCCTTTGGCAGCGAGAGGGGCGGCGGCGCCATTTTTCAACAGAGCCAATTCGTCCGCGGTGTAAGGCACACGCTCGGCTTCCAGCGCTTCAACCCGCGCCTGAAGTTGTTTTACTTGCCGGGCCAGGAGATGCGGATCGCCGGGAGTGCTCGTTTCTTTGACATAATGCTCCAAGTCGGCCAGCTTTTTTGCCAACTCGTCGCGGCGCTGTTCGGATTGTTTCAACGCGGCGCGCACAGTGGGAAGTTCCCCGTTGCGATGGGACTCGGCATCGGCCAGGTCCTCGGTGCGCTGGGCGAGTTCCTCTTTCAGTCTGTCGCGTTCCACAACAAGGGCTTTGGTCTCATCCGTGGCGGAGGCGGGATGGGCGGTTTTGAGCGTGTCCAACTGGCTGTTGGCGTCGGCCAGTTTCTGCCCGGCGGCGGTCACGGCCTGGTTGAGCCGGGTGATTTCGGACTCGTCTTTGGCAACCTCGGCAACGAGGTGTTTTAACTGGTCGCTTTCACCGGCAACTTGTTTGGGTTTTTCCGGGGGCTGATTCTCCGAGGGCTGAATTACCGTCGGATGCGCGGCCCTCAATAATTCAAGCTCGTGATTGGCGTCGGCGATAATCCTGGCGTCCTTCGCCCCGGCTTCGCGCAATTGGGCCGCTTCTTCCTGGGCCTTCTTCAACTCGGCCTCGGCCTGCGCCTTGGCGGCGGCCTGCTGACCGGATTCGAGGGCGTAACGGGCCTTCAAGGATTCCAATTCATGGCTGGCCTCGGCCAGTTTTTTCTCCGACGCGGCGGCGTCGGCCTTGGCTATTTCCAATTCGTCCTTCGCCTTTTTAAGCTCGGCTCCGGCACGGGACTTGTCCTGCGTCGCCACCTCTTTGACGGCGGCGGTGTGGGAGGTTTTCTCATGTTCCAGGGCGACGGCCAGCAAATCCCTTTCCTTCTGCAAAATCACGATTTTAGCCTGGGCTTTGGCCAACTCGTCCGGGCTGACGGCGGCCGGCTGCACGGAGAGGGCTTCCTTGAGTTTGTCCGACAATTCGGCATTGGATGCGGTCAAAACGCGGACTTGCTCCTGATAACCGGCATTTTGCTGCTTCAAGGCAGCGACCTCGGACAGCGGAGCCGCCGGGGTTGCGACGGGAGCGGCCGGGGCCGGCACGGCGGCCGGCTCGGCATTGGTGGAAGGCAGATATTTCTGCAGCTCCTGGATTTTTCCCGCCAAATAATCCAGGCGGAATTTAACGATGTCGGGATTCCAGGACGGATGATCGGCTTGCAGCTTTTGCAACTCGGTTTGCGCCTGGATGTAGCGCGGGGCGGCGCTTTCGGGATGGCCCCCCTGCAACAGTGAGTCGCCCAGCAGAACCTCATTATAGATGTCGAGATATTGCTCGTCCGAACCCGCACCCAAAGCGGCACCGGTCAGAAAACACAGAAAAGCCAGCGATACGATCCATCTCATATTTTCCCCATCCTAGCCGTGCGGACAATAATTTGGCAATTTATTCCGTCTGGCGTTTTCCCCGAAATTCGTGTTGCTTGACGGTATGAAAATCTTTTGGCCGGTTTGGTTTTGTGGCGCGGCCGCGTTCCTTTGTGCTTCGTGCGTTTCAACCCGGACGGACATCATCCCGCTCCATCGTTATGAATTTGACCAGGCCGAAATGGGCGTGCCTTTCCGCATCGTCCTCTTTGCCCCAAGCCCGGCCATCGCCAGCAACGCCGCCAACGCCGCCTTCCTGCGGGTCAAACAGCTCAATGACATCATGACCGACTACGATTCGGACAGTGAATTGAGCAAACTCTCGCGCACCTCCGGCCAGGGCCAGGCCGTTCACATCCACCATGATTTATGGGTTGTGCTGGAACGGGCGCAAACCCTGGCGGAACAAAGCGGCGGGGCGTTCGACGTGACGGTCGGCCCCTGTGTCAACCTCTGGCGGCAGGCGCGCCGCGAAGGAACCCTGCCCGACCCGGCCCGGCTGGCCAAGGCCCGCCTTTCGGTCGGATATAAATATATGCAATTGGACCCGGCCCGGCGGACGGTCACCCTGCTCGCGCCCAACATGCGGCTGGACCTGGGCGGCATCGCCAAGGGCTACGCCGTGGATCAGGCGTTGCATGTGTTGGACCTTATGGGCGTGGGCAGCGCCCTGGTTTCCGGGGGAGGCGATTTGGCGGTAAGCGGGGCGCCGCCCGGCAAACGCGGCTGGCGCATCGAATTGCCGCCGCTGGACGTGAGCAATGCGCCCCCCGCCCGCTTCGTCAATCTGACCCACGCCGGTCTCTCCACCTCCGGCGACCTTTTTCAACGGCTTGAAATCAACGGCAAACGCTATTCCCATATCATCGACCCGCGAACCGGAATAGGTTTGACAGACCACAGTCTGGTCACGGTCATCGCGCCGGACGACTTCACCGCCGACAGCCTGACCAAGGTGATGAGCGTGCTGAGTCCGGAGGACGCGCTGCGTTTTTTGAAGCGCGCGCCGCGCGCGGCGGTGCGCATCGTGCGCCAGCCGTCGGACCGGATAGAGGTTTACGAGTCCATAAAATTCCACCGATTTTACGAGTAAAAAAGATTTGGCTCGATTTTTGCGCGGGGATCGTTAGGGTTGCCTGAAACAAACTATTTATGGACATCACCTTCAAGTGTCCCAATTGCGAACAGGAGTTGGAAGTGGACGCGACTGCGGCCGGTTCTGACATTGAGTGCCCCGCTTGTTCCAAAACAATCACAGTCCCTCTGCTTGAGCCTGCTGCGGCGACGCCCGGGGGAATCACCCCGCCGAAACCGCCGACGCCGCCGGCCAAGGAGGAGAAACATTTCAGCGTGCCGGTCCATGAGCATGTCCAGGAGGCGCTCATCCAAAAGGCGAAAGCCAAGCCGCTGGCTGTCGTCGCCAAGGAGGGCGGGATGCGGATACGCACGTTTAAACACTCGCAATGCCACGACGCGGGGAAGGATAATTTTGACGACATCGTGTCGGAGGCTTTGGAGACGATCGGTCAGGCGAACGTCGTCCATGTTGTGCCGGTCAGCTACAGTTACACCGAAACGGGATCGCGGCAGATTGTGCAGGATTACGGGTTGATTATTGTATTCAAGGGGTGACACCCATTTTCCTGACGATGATCTTTCACTCGTTTCGCCATTCAATGGCGCTCCTGTTTTGTGTGGTCGTGATTGGCGCTGCGGGCCGTCCGGCCCTGGCCTTGCCAGCCGCTGAAAAAGCCAGGCCGAACATCATCATCCTTCTCACCGACGATCAAGGGAGCGTGGACGCGGCCTGTTACGGCTCGCGGGATTTGGTGACGCCGGGCATGGATTCGCTGGCCGCGCACGGGGTTCGTTTCACCCAATTTTATTCCGCCGCGCCGGTTTGTTCCCCGTCCCGCGCCGCCTTGCTTACCGGACGTTATCCCTGGCTGGCCGGCATGCCGAACAATGCCCCGTCGCCTCCCAGCGAGGCCGATGACCAACTGGAAACCCTGACCGGCGATGGTTTGCCGGCCAAGGAGATCACCTTGGCGGACATGTTTCGCGCGGCGGGTTACGCCACGGCGCACATTGGCAAGTGGCATCTCGGTTCCGGCGCGGGCCACCGGCCGCTCGATCACGGGTTTGATTATTCCTTTGGGTTCATGGGCGGGTGCATTGATAATTACTCCCACTTCTCCTACTGGGGCGGTCCCAACCGCGAGGATCTCTGGGAAAACAACCGGCGCGCGCGCATGCCCGGCCGGTTTTTCCCCGATCTCATGGTGGAGAAGGCGGAGTCTTTTATCAGCAGCCATCGCGACCGTCCGTTTTTCATGTATTTCGCGATGAACATGCCGCACTACCCTTATCAGGGCGATGCCCGGTGGCTGGATTATTACAGCAAACTGGGTTACCCGCGAAATCTCTATGCGGCCTTCATCTCCACGCTCGACGATCATCTGCGCGAGCTTTTTAAATACCTCGATGAGTCCGGATTGAGGGACAAAACCATCATCGTCTTTCAATCGGACAACGGCCATTCCGTGGAGGAGCGGGCGCATTACGGGGGCGGCAGCAGTGGTCCGTATCGCGGCGCGAAGTTCAGCGTTTTCGAGGGCGGCATCCGTTTGCCGGCCATGATCTCCTGGCCCGGTCATCTGCCCGAAGGCGTGGTGCGGACGCAAATCGCCCATGGTTGCGATTGGATGCCGACGCTGGCGGAGTTGTGCGGCGTGCCTTTGCCCAACGCCCATTTAACCGGGCGCAGTCTGGCGCCGGTCATTTTCTCGGCGGACGCCCCCAGCCCGCATGACGTGCTGCAATGGATGTCCGGCAAGCAATGGGCCGTGCGCGAGGGGCCTTGGAAACTTTTACACAATCCCAACGACACCGCCGACGATGCCGGCCACAAACTGGCGCCGGCAGACCAGACTTGGTTCCTGGTCAATACGGACAACGACATCGGCGAACGGACGAATCTGGCCCGCCTCCATCCGGACATGGTTGAACGGATGCGCAAGCTGGCCCCGACGGGCGCGAATTGATTCCAATGAGCGTCCAGAAATTCCGATTCGCGAAAACGCTGCTGACATGGGCGGCGATCATGAGCCTGTTTTGTTTGCCGCAGGCAAAGGCGGCGAACATCAATGTCGGGAAGCTCCGCTGCGAGTATCTGCAAAATCCCTTGGGGATTGATGAGACCCGGCCCAGGCTGTCATGGGAATTGGGGCCGGACGGCGCAAGCATCCCGCGCAATGCGCGGCAGCTTGCCTGCCAGGTTCTGGTGGCCTCGTCGCCGAAGATGCTTCAGGACAACCGGGGCGATCTTTGGGATAGCGGCAAAGTGGAGACGGACCAATCCATTGACATTCGATATTCGGGAATTCCCCTGGACTCGCGGCGGGAGTGCTGGTGGAAAGTGCGGGTGTGGGATCAGGACCAAAAATGTTCCGCCTGGAGCGAGACGGCATGGTGGAGCATGGGCTTGCTTGCGCCAAAAGACTGGACCGGCCAGTGGATTGGACTGGGCGGAAGCGGTGAGGCCGCCGGTTCGCTCAACCCGGATGAACACCGGCGTTTGCCGGCCCGTTATTTGCGGCGCGATTTCCAGATCGAAAAGAAAATCAAACGCGCCACGGCTTACGTCTGCGGTCTCGGCTTTTTTGAGCTTTACCTCAATGGCCGCCGCGTCTCCGACCACGTGATGGACCCGGCGCTGGGCAACTACGCCAAGCGTGACACGTATGTGACCTTTGACGTGACCGGCTGCCTCAAAAAACAAAGCAATGCCATCGGCGTCATTCTCGGCAATGGCCGTTTCTACGCTCCGCGCATCAATGTGCCTTTTCCAACGCCCACTTTTGGCTACCCAAAATTGCTGCTGCAAATGGACATCGAATTCGCCGACGGTTCGTCCGCCGAAATTGTCTCCGACGAGCATTGGAAAATCACGGACGGCGGCCCGATCCGCATGAACAATGAATTCGACGGCGAAGAATATGACGCCCGCCGGGAAATGGCGGGTTGGGACGAGCCTGGATTCAACGCGGAAAACTGGCTGCCGGCACAACGGGTTCAACCGCCCGGAGGCCGGCTCGTCGCCCAGACAATCGAACCGATGCGGGTAACCCAGACACTCAAGCCCGTCGCGCTGACCCAGCCCAAGCCCGGTGTCTATTTGGTCGATTTTGGTCAGAATCTCTATGGCGCCGTCCAGATCAAGGTTCGCGGACCGGCCGGCACGCGCGTCCAGCTTCGGACGTCGTTTACCAGGAAGCCCGATGGCACAATCAAAATGGAAGACAACCGCAGCGCGCGTTCGACCGATCTTTACGTCCTGCGCGGCGGCGGCGAGGAAATCTGGGCGCCGCGCTTTCGCGGCCAGGGCACCCATTATGTCGAAGTGACCGGATGGCCTGGCAGGCCCGACACCGGAAATTTCACGCTGCTGGTCATGCACACCGACCTGGAAAAAGCCGGCGATTTCACCTGTTCAAGCGATCTGCTCAACCGGATTTATGCCAATGTGGTCCGCAGCGCCCGGATGCAGGAACGCAGCCTGCCGCTGGATCCGGATCGCGACGAGCGTCAGGCGTGGTTGGGGCATCCGGCCAAGACATCCGAGAGCGAGGCGTATCTTTTTAACGTGGCCCCCTTCTACCGGAATTTCCTCGCCGAAACGCGCGCGGATCAAAGGGCGGACGGCAACATTTCCGACAGCGGCTCGGTCTGGCCGATGTACTCGGGCAATCCGATTTGGCCGAGCGTCGCCACCATCCTGCCGGACTGGGCCTGTCAATTTTACGGCGACCCAGAATTCGCGGCGCAGAACTACGAGACGGCCAAAAAGTGGCTCCTATTTCAGGAGCGGCACAACTTGGGGCCGGACTTTACTTCGAGCGATGCCGGAGGCTACGGCGACTGGGTGGACGGGGCGAGCATGGACGGGCGCGGGCCGGATACCGGCTCGACTTCGCGTCCGCTGATGAACACGGCCTATCTCTATCATAACTGCCGCATTCTGGAACGAATGGCCACGCTCCTGGGCCGGACGGATGACGCAACCTCCTTCTCCGGCCTGGCCGGCAAAATCCAGGCCGGTTTTGACCGGCGGTTCTTCGACCCGAAGACAGCCACTTACGAAAGCAAGACCCAATGCTCCTATACGCTGCCATTGGCCTTTGGCCTCGTGCGGCCCGAATTCCGCGCCGCCGTGATTTCCAATTTTATCGCCGACATCATGGTGACAAACCAGGGGCATGCCACCGTCGGTTTGGTCGGCATGCAATGGTTCATGCAGACGCTGACGGATGCAGGCCATCCCGAAGTGGCCTATACGGTGGCGACCCGCACGAACCGGCCCGGTTGGGGCTACATGCTTTCCAAGGGCGGCACCTCGGTGTGGGAACGGTGGGATCAGGATACCCGCGACCCCGGGATGAATGGCGAAAGCCAGATGATACTTGCCGGCAACCTCGTGGCCTGGATGTATCAAACACTCGCCGGCATCAACTACGACCCGGCCGCGCCCGGTTTCAAACACATTATTCTCCGTCCCCGGCCGGTGGGGGATTTGAGTTTCGTCAGGGCGTGGTATCAGTCGCGTTACGGCCGCATCGGCAGCGCCTGGGAACGCCGGAACGGACACTTCACGTTTGAGGTCAGCATTCCTCCCAACACCACCGCCACGATTTACGTTCCCGCAGGAGACAAAAGACAGGCCAGGGAAGGCGGACGGATGGAAATCCGGTCCAAGCCGGCGCGATTCCTCGGAATGGAAGATGGAAACGCTGTATTTGACACCGGCTCCGGCCATTACTCGTTTTTGTCAAACCAGTAAGGACTCGTTTTTCCGCGGATCGGGGCGGCAGGGCGCCGCCGGTCGGGGCCGGTTGTCCCTCCCGTTATTACGGCGGGAGAAACGGGGAAGTCCCTGTTTTACTTCTTCTTGCCATCGGCCTGTTTGGCGGCCGCTTCCTGTTTTCTCTTATCGATGATGCTGTTGGCCTTGTCTTGCTTTTGCGAGATTTTCTTCTGAAACGATTTAGGAGATTTATCACCCATAATATTACTTTGTTTTTATGTTTACCATGCCTTCGGCATGAGTAGTTTCGCGCCGGGCGAATACAGTGTGATATTAGATCCGTCCATGGCGATGCGCAAGTTTTCTCCAATCAATCGCAACGGGCGGGCTGTTTCGCGGCGGGCGCCTGATTCCGGCGCCCGAGCGTCCGCAGCAGTTCCGCGACATTGGTTGACATTGCTTGACAGGCTTTGGAGGAGGGCATGGCGTCCGTTTCGCCGATATGCCAGTAATGTATCTTGCGGTCGTCGCGCGCCGGAAACCGTTTTTCCAGCATGGGGCGGTGTTCTGATTCATCCATCAGCACGATGTAGTCGCTCTGTTCCAAATCTTCCCCCGTCAAAGCCCTCGGAGATCCCTGGCACAACTCCCGGGGCACTCCGCGTTTGACCAGTTCCCCCAGAGCCAGGGAGGAAATTCCATGCTGCGACGGATCAAGCTGCAATCCGCGGGAGACCGCCTTCCATTCCAGATGGGCGGCGCGGGCTTTTTGATTGAAAAGCGCCTCGGCAAAGCGGCTCCGGTAATGGTTGCCGGTGCAGACAAAGAGAACCTGTTTTTTGACCGGGGGATTGGCCTCTGGAACGGCGGCGTTCACGGCCAGAGCCGCCCAAACGCATAGCAGGCCGTGTAAAATAAACTGACGCATGCATCCTTTCACAAAATTCCGGCCGCCCGCGCCCGCGCATCACCAGATCAAATTCGTCGCCGCTGTCGCCTGATAAAAGCCGGCATGGCTGTCGGCAAAAAGAATGTTCCCGGCCGGCTTGACGCGATGCCATCCCTTGACATCCGCCGGGTAGGCAAGAATGCCGCAACCGAAGACAACGGTTTGGGTCAGATTGGTCAGGCTGCCTATGGACATTCCGTCCAGACCGTAGTTGAATATGTAGGAATTGCCAACCCATTGAAACAAATTGTAAGTGGTCTGATCCCCCGTGCGGCCCTGGTCCATCGGGCAGGTCACTGTTCCCTCGGTCAATCCGTAATGGTTCAAGGGGCGGTCCGTGTCGTTGAAAATACCGCCTTGGGCCGAGCCGATCTGGTTGTTGTTGGTCCGTCCTCCCCAGACAAACCACTCCATGCCGTCGAGTGATATGTTGGTTGATTTCCAAAAGAGATGGTCATTGTAATCTTGCGAATAAAGATTCAACGCAATCCCGCACTGGCGCAGATTGGACATGCACTTGGTGTCGTTGGCGCTGATTTTTGCCTTGCTCAAGGCGGGCAGGAGCATGGAGGCCAGGATCGCGATGATGGCGATCACCACCAATAGTTCAATCAGTGTAAACGCCTGCCGGGTTTTTGTTGTTCCTTTCATAATTCCCTCTCCGATAAAACACGTTTGTCTTGTGTCTTGATGGACGACCCTTCCCCAAAAATTATTCAGGATTTTTTCGGCGCCGGGCCGCCGCCGCTTTCAAGGCGGAAGCGGAACCCGTGCGAAATGCTTGACAGTCCGGGGGCGGAATGCGGAATCAGAGATTCTTGGCCACGCGGCGGAAGTGGTAGCCGATGATGGCAAATTCAATGGCCTGCGGGAATTTGCTCGGGTAACGGACAAGAGTGCCCAAAGACAGCCTCCAATAGCCGACTTGTCCCCGATGCCGTATGCCCAGGACCCAAAAGGATTTGAGGCAGGCCATGACGTCGGGATGGGTGAGGGACCGGCGCGGGCCGGAAAGTTGATGGCTGTTCAGAAAGGTGCGAATGCGCTTGTAATAGTTGCGCGGCTCGTAAAGGCGCTTCATCAATTCGCGGTAGCCGCCTTGCAGAAATTCGCGGTTGAGCTTGGGCTGAAAATTCAGGGCGGCGTTGGTGTTGTTGCCGGTGCTTTCCGTTTCGAGGCGGCCCTCGCTTTTGAGACGGTGCCACAGCCGGGTCTGGGGCAGGGCGGTGAGCAGGCCGACCATGGCGGTAACAACGCCGGAGTGCTGGATGAATTCAAACTGACGCTTGAAAATATCGCGCTTGTCGCTGTCAAATCCGACGATGAATCCGCCCATGACTTCCAGGCCGGCGCGTTGCAGGATTTGCACGGAGTCGATGAGGTCGCGATTGCGGTTCTGAACCTTGTGACATTCCGTCAGGGCTTCGACTGACGGGGTTTCAAGGCCGACGAAAACTTTTTTGAAGCCGGCCTGGACCATGAGGGAGCACAACTCCGGATCGTCGGCCAGGTTGATGGAGGCTTCGGTCAGGAATCCGATCTGGGTGTTGGTGCGCCGACGCCATTCGATCAAGGCGCAGAGAAGGGTCTTGGTCCGTTCGCGCTGGCCGATAAAATTGTCATCGACGATGAAAACCATGTCCTCCCAGCCGCGTTGCAGCAGGGCGTCCAGCTCGGCGATGAGGCGGGCGGGTGTTTTGGAGCGGGGAATGCGTCCGTTCATCACCACGATGTCGCAGAATTCGCAGTCAAATGGACAGCCGCGGGAGAATTGCACGGACATGGTGACGTAGGACTGAAAATCGAGCAGGTCCCAACGCGGTATGGGCGAGGTGTTGATGTCCGGGCGGGCGGCGGCGCGATAGATGGGTTGCAATTGGCCGCGCTGCATGCCGGCCACGACCTGCGCCATGATTTCCTCGGCCTCGCCAAGGACAAAATGTTGTATTTCGGGAAAGGCGTCGTAGCCGGTGGTAAAGAGAGGGCCGCCGGCGATGATGGTTTTTCCGAGGACGGCGCAGCGGGCCGCAATTTCATGCACGGATTCCCGGTGGACGATCATGGCGCCGAGCAGGACGTAATCGGCCCAGCGCAAATCCTCGTCCCTCAGGGCAGTCATGTTGAGGTCCACCAGTTTGAGACTCCAATCCTTGGGCAGCATGCCGGCAACAGTCAGGAGACCGAGGGGCGCCATGCTGGCCTTGCGGGAGACGAAACGCACCGCGTATTTGAAACTCCAAAACGTATCCGGCGTCTTGGGACTGACGAGAAGTATCTTCATATTGAACCAAACCGGAAGAGGAATCCCTTTTGCCAACCTGCCTCAATCCCCAAACCTACATCCAAAAGCTGAAAGCTCAAAGTAAATGTGATCCTCCCGTTTCCCCGCTAATCCCAAGGCGGCCAAAGCGCCCCGAAAAATTTCCGCACATCGGCCTGGCCGACCAAAACCCCGGAACCGATCAGCACCATGGCGGTCCAAAACGTGCGGCTGAACGGCTCGCCCAGGCAAAAATGCGCCCAGGTCATGGTGCTGATCGGCACAAGGTTGTTGAAGAGAAATACTTTGCTCGTTTTCCAATGGCGCAGGGCCGTGTTCCACAATGCGAAAGCCGCCACACCGCCCCCGATGATGCAGTAGATTTGAACTGCAACCAGATCGGCCCGCAATGGGTAATGGCGGATGGAAAGTTCGATGATGGCGAAAGGCGTCAATAAAAGGCCGCTCCTCCAAAAAGTATGCGCGGAGATTTCCGCGCCGGATAAATCCTGGCCCAAAGCGCGGCATTGGCGTCCGAAATGTGTCCAGATGACGCTGGAAGCCAAACCGAGAAGTTCGCCAAACAGATTGGTCGAGCCATGCCGCAAAGTCGGCCACAACAAAATGAAGACGCCCGAAAACGCCAGAATCGCCGCGATGTAGCGTTGCGCCGATTTCCAATGTTTTTCCGGCCGCCCCTCCCATAACAACGCCCAAACCGGCGCCGCGCCCAAATAGAGGGCGACATGCGAGACGGACGTCAGGGTGAGCGCCATGTAGAAGACCGCGATATACAAAGCCATGGTCAGCCCGGGCTGCCACCAGAACCGGCGTTTCAATTCGGGCGTAAGCGGGTGTTCCGGCCCGAAGAGGCGCGTCCATCGCAGCAAAGCCAGCAAAATCCATCCCGCCAGCAAAAGACGGGACGCACCCGCCGCCATGGGGGGCCAGACGCCAAGCATATACTTGATTCCGGCATTGTTGGCGCCAAACAAGACCACGGCCAGAAACAAGCCGCCGGCCAACGCGCCATCAGATGGACTCCGTTTCACAGTCGCACACAATCATTGATTTAGCCGCCGGACACAAAGGGAAAATGACAAAACCGGAAATGAAACCGATTGCGCCGGACGGGGGGGGGACTTATCTTCCAGCCCGTATGCAACATCTGCCTGGATTTTTAAAACTGGTCGAATCCGTCCGTCCGCGCATCCGCGAGGTTACGGTGGACGAGGCGCGGGAGCGATTGCACAATCCGCGGGCCGTCCTGGTGGATGTGCGCGAAGACCGGGAATGGAACGAAGGCCATGCCACCGGCGCCATTCATTTGGGCAAGGGCGTTTTTGAGCGCGACGTGGAAACGGTCCTCCCCGACCCCGCCACTGAAATAATTTTGTACTGCGGGGGCGGCTTTCGTTCCGCGCTGGTGGCCGACACCGCCCAACTGATGGGCTACCGGAACATCTATTCCCTGGCCGGCGGCTACACGGCCATGACCGCCGCCGGCTGGCCGACGCAACGTCCCCGGATATGATGCGCTTTTTCGCCTGATATCGGCTGGGCTGGTTCGTGGCGGCGGGCAATAAACCGGAAACAGGAGGGATCTGATATGAAACGCTGGGCCATATTGGTTGCCGGATTGTATTTCTTAATACTCGCCGCACTGACCGTGCCGGTCTGCCGGCTGGCTTTTCCCTCGACTAAATTTGCGGACGTGATTGAAGCGTACTCCGCATGGGGCTATTGGGTCTGGTTGCTGGTCATGTTTCTGGGGCAGGCCGCCTTGTTGGCCGTGCCGGTGCGAATCGCCAGCCGCCGCCCGATTGCGCGGCGATCCCTCCTTCCCACCATTCTGGCTTCAGGCCTGATGCTGGGCGTGCTGGCCTTTGGCGCGATGTGCGCCCTCTACGAATTTGCGTTTACATTTGAAAGTGACCCGGGCGTGTCCGGCAGTTGGTGCGCCGTGGGAATAGTATTGTTGACGTGGTGCCTTTGGTCGCTGATTTTCATGCGTCAGGGCCGCGCCTGCGAGCCGAAGGATCTGGTTTCCCGGCAATGCCGCTCCCTGTTCAAGGGAAGTGTTCTGGAACTTCTCGTCGCCATCCCAACCCATATCGTCGCCCGGCATCGCGATCAATGTTGCGCGGGATGCATGACATTCGTTGGCTTGGTCGCGGGGTTGTCCGTCATGTTGTTCTCCTTCGGTCCGGCCGTCTTTTTTCTCTTCGCGGCCCGCTGGCGGAAACTTCACCCGGAAGGGGGCAGACAAGAGGCCGCAGGCGAATGATTGATGTTTGAAGCCGCGTTTGGTAGGCTCAACCATAATGAAAATTTTATTGCTTGGTATCGGACGCTGGGGCGCCAATCATTTGCGCGTCCTCCATTCCCTCCCGATTGAGCTTTACGTCAGCGAATTGGACGGCAAACGGCTCGAAGCCGCCCGGAAATTGGGCATCCCCGAAGACCACCTTTCCACCCAATACAAGGATTTCATCGGCCTCGTTGACGCCGCCGTCGTCGTCACTCCCGCGCCCACCCATTTCCCATTGTGCAAGGAACTGCTCGAAGCGGGCAAGGACGTGTTTGTGGAAAAACCCCTTACGCTCGCGCCCGGCGAATCGAAGCAACTCGCCGGGTTGGCCAAGAAAAAAGACCGCATCCTGCAAGTCGGGCATATTTTCCGTTTCGATCCCGCCTCCCAATGGATTCGCGACGCCATCCAGTCCGGCAAGTTCGGGAAGGTCCACATGTTCCGCGGTCATTTCGGCGGATTCAAACGCCCGCGCAATGACAGCGGCGTCATGTTCGCCGACGGCATCCACTTTGTGGATTTGTTCAATTATTTCCTCAGCGCCACCCCGGTCAGCGTGTTCGCCATTCACCATGACTTCATGGGCCGCGGCATGGATGACTTCTCCCTCCTTTCGCTGGAATACGAAACGCCTTTTGGCAACACTTGGGCCACGGTGGAAAATGATTATTTTATTCCCGGCAAATTCCGCGAGGTCGCGGTGGTCGGCGAAAAATTGAGCGTGGTGTGCGATTACAATGTCGCCCAATACAAAATCAAGGCCTACGAAAACCACCATGTGCGCGACGGCGCCGATTTCAAGGGCGTGGAAGGCGGCGTGGCCCAGATCGAATGTCCGCCCGAAGAACCGCTTTTGGCCGAATTGCGCGCCTTCCTCAAATCCGTCGAGACCCGCCAAAAACCGCTCGCCGACGGTTGGTCCGGCTACGATGCGGTCAAGGTGCTTGATGCCGCCCTAAAATCGGCCCATAGCGGACGGCGTGTGAAATTGGCTGGTGGAAAGTAAATTTATGCAAAAAATTCCCTTATCAAAATGTTTCGTTAATCCCGAAGTCGAAGAAGCCGCCCTGCGCGCCCTGCGTTCGGGCCAATACATATTGGGCAACGAGTGCCGGGCCTTTGAAGCGGAGCTGGCCGCCCATACCGGCGTGGAGCATTGCATCCTCGGTTCTTCCTGGACGCTGATCGTCTATATGCTTCACCTCGCGCAGGGGATCAAGCCGGGCGACGAAATCATTGTTCCGTCCCATACCGCTTTCCCCACCATGGAACCGCTCATCCATTGCGGCGCCAAACCCGTGTTTGCCGACATCGACGACACATTCTGCATGGACCCGGCCCATGTCGAGACGCTCATCACCCCCCGCACGGTCGGCATCATTCCGGTGCATCTTTACGGCCATCCCGCGGATCTGGATCGCCTCTTCGCCATCGCGGCCAAACATAAATTGTGGCTGCTGGAAGATTGCGCCCAGGCCCACGGCGCCAGCTACAACGGCAAGCGTGTCGGGTCGATGGGATTCGCCGGCGCTTATTCCTTTTTCCCGTCCAAAAACCTCACCGTGCTCGGCGACGGCGGGTGCATCTGCACCAACGACTCCGCCCTGGCGGAAAAGGTCCGCATGTTCCGCAATCACGGACGCAAGGACAAATACCATCACGAATTCGCCGGGTTCAACGTGCGTTTCAACGAAATCCAAGGCGCGATTGGGCGGGTCATGCTCAAGCATCTGGATGAATTCAACGACAACCGCCGCGCCATTGCCGCTCTCTACACCAAACGCCTTGCCGGCCTGGTGAAAACCCCACCCGAACGGCCCGGGTCCAAAGCGGTCTATCACATGTATGTGGTGCGCGCCTCGCGCCGCGACGAGCTGCAAAAATTCCTCAAGGAAAACGCCATCGAAACCGGCATCCACTATCCCGTGCCCAATCATCAGCAGCCGGCCATCACCTCCAAATTCGGCCCCGTTCCCGCCCTCCCGCGCACCGAACAGGCCGTGAAGGAAATCCTGTCCCTGCCCATTCATGGCACCATGACACTCGACGCCGCTAACGCGGTCTGCGACGCCGTGGCGAAGTTTTACGGGGCAAAGTAAGCCGCTGCCAGCCAGTTGGCAGAAACGATAGTTACCCCCCTCCCATCCGGGAGGGGGCTTTTTTTCCCGTCCGCACACCTACAAGGAACAAGGCTTGCTTTGTTAATATAAAATTTCATTTTTTATAAATATATTAAATATCTATTGACACAGAACGGCAACAGGCCTATTTTGAGGCGATTCAATGGAAATTGAGTTCCATGACGCAGACTTGGACCGGCTGGAAACCGATGCGGGATATGATGCGGGTTATGCCAGAGAAATTGTCAGGGCATACCGGAAACGGATACAGGCGATTCGGGCTGCGAACGACGAGCGCGATTTACGCGCCGTCAAAGGCAATCATTTTGAGAAATTGCAAGGCGGCAGGTCGCACCAATATTCACTGAGAATCAACGACCAATGGAGATTGGTGGTGGAGATAAGGCAATCCAGGCCCAAAAACACAATCGTTGTAATGAGCATTGAGGATTACCACTGAACATGAGCAATCGAACACCAGCAGAAGTTTTTCCACCGGGCGAGTTCATCCTTGATGAACTGGAGGAGCGCGGCTGGACGCAAACCAACCTGGCGGAAATCACGGGCAGGCCGGACTCCGTCATCAGCTCCATCATAACCGGAAAGAAGGCTCTCACGGAGGAGATCGCGGTCGAGCTGGGGAGCGCATTTGGGACCAGCCCCGAGTTTTGGCTCAACTTGGAAAATACATACCGCCTTTCCAAAGTCACGGTTGAAACCGCCGCCATTGAGCGTAGAGCGAGAATGTTTGAAGCGGCGCCAATTCGGGACATGCAAAAACGCGGCTGGATTGCCGTTGCGGATTCCGCGGAAGAAACAGAGAAGGAGTTGACCCGATTTTTTGGGGTCCATTCGCTCGATCAACTTTCAAAACTCAGGGTTGCCACAAGGGCCTCGGCGCAAAACGGGGGTGCCCTGACCTCAGAACAACTCGCCTGGTGCATCCGGGCGCTGCAATTGGCAAAATCCGTCCCGGCAAAAAAATACACGGACAAATCTTTTGCGGACGGGATTATGCAACTTCGTTGCCTCACAGATTCTCCAGAAAGCGCCGGCAAAGTGCCACGGGTTTTGGGGGACATGGGCATCCGGTTCGTGCTCGTCGAACATTTGCCAAAGAGCAAGATCGACGGCGCGGCCCTTTGGCTGGGCGGCAGGGATGACTGGAGCAAGCCGGTCATTGCGCTGTCTCTTCGTTACGACCGCATTGATTCATTCTGGCACACGCTTTTTCACGAGCTGTCACACATCAAGAATAAAGATTCGCATGTTGTGGACGTCGATATGGTGGGAGCCGGCAGGTGTCTCGCCGACGAAGCCCTTTCGAAAATTGAGGCGAGAGCCAATCAGGAGGCGGCGGAAATGTTAATTCCCACGGAGCGGATGGAGTCGTTTATTTCCCGGACGCACCCGTTTTACCACACGGACAAAATAATCCAGTTTGCCAATCTGATGAAAATCCACCCCGGAATCATTGCCGGGCAGCTTCAGCACCGGAAAATAATAGATTGGGCCGCTCACAGGGCAATGCTGGTCAAGGTGCGTGATATTTTGATCTCCGGCGCGATGACCGACGGATGGGGCGCCGGGGCGAAATAAGCCCTCCACTTTTTTCGGGAGGGTGGACAAAACGGGGGCGGGGCATAATATAATGACGGTTTGTTATTGGAGGAATTGATGCCAGCACCCGAAACAGAAGAAGTGTCGTCAAAAAAGACGGGGAGCGCCCGGCGCAAACCCGTCCGGGTTGCTCTGGCGGCGGGGAGCGGATTGATCGGGTTGCTGGTTCTGACCGCGCTGGCTTGGGAAGGGGGGAATGTGCGGGATTCTTTCCATCTCTCAATGCCGGGGCCGGTGGTTGGATTGATGGCGCTTTCGTTGGTGGTGTTGCTGGCGGAACGGTTTCATGCCTGGTCGTCGCGGCATCTCGCGCTTCATGTCATGCCGGTCAGCCGGGTGTTGGTCTCGCACTTGGGATTGTTGTTCGTGCCCGCAGGGGTGGGCATCATCACACAGGGCGCGGTGTTGCGCCGGGAATGGCTGCCGATTGTCGCGGCGCTGTTGGGTTCGACGTTGGTCGGGCTGGTGGCGACGGGCTGGGTCATGCAGCGGTTCGCACCGAAAAAACAGGGGCCGCGGACATGAATTTCCAATTCATCGCCCAATCGTTCCTTTGGACCGGTATCACGGTGGGTTGTTATGTCATCGGCCTCGGGGTGTGCAGGGCGGCGCGGCACAACGCGCTGGCCAACCCGGTGCTGATCGCGATGACGCTGGTGGCGGTTTTGCTGTATATGACAGGGACGCCGTATGCGCATTATTTTCGCGCGACCTGGACCCTGACCTTTCTGCTCGCGCCGGCGACGGTTGCGTTGGGGGTGCCGCTGGCGAAGAATCTGGCGCATGTCCGGCGAAGTTTGCGGGGGGTGATTTTGGGTTTGCTGGCGGGGTCGGTGGTTTCCATGGTGAGCGGGGTTTTTTTGGTGCGGTTGCTAGGCGGCAGCAAAGGGGTGGCGATGGCGATGTTGCCCAAGGCGGTGACCACGCCCATTGCGATCTCGGTTGCGGCGCAGATTGGGGGGCAACCGGCGTTGACGGCGTCCCTGGCCATTGCGGGGGGCGTCATTGCGGCCATCACCTTGCGGGCGGTGCTTGCGGGGATGAAGATCACAAATGAGCACGCGGCGGGGTTGGCGGCCGGCACGGCCGGCAGCGGAATCGCCGCGGCGCATGTGGCGAAAATCGGCGACGGGCCGGCGGCGTTTGCGGCCATTGGCATTGGTTTAAATGGCATGTTGACGGCGCTGCTCGCCCCTTGGATAGCTTCATTTTTTTATTAAAACGCTTCTTTTATTGCTGGGATTTCTGCTTTTGGCGCCCGCGCCGTTTGGCGTCGGAGAAGCCAACGCACAAATGAACCTGGACGCCGCGTCCAAGGATCGGTCGTGGCAGGACGAAATTTTTTACGTCATCATTCCGGGCAAATTTTTTAACGGCGACCCCAACAACGATGTGATGGCCAGACGCTATGCCTCGAGCAAGGAACATCTTGAAGGAGGATATTGGGGCGGAGACTTGGTGGGAGTCATCCAGAAACTCGATTACCTTTCGGACTTGGGCGTGACGACATTGTTTTTGTATCCGGTGGTCCAAAACGACCGTCAGCCCTTCGGCCGCTGGCTGGCCGGCGGATACCGTCCGCGAGATTATTTCAGCGTGGATGAAAACCTGGGCAACATGCCCATCCTGCAGGACTTGGTGAAAAAAGCCCACGGACGGGGGATGCGCGTCATTCTGGACCTGCCCCTTGCCCTGCCGGGCGTTGAAAACCCATTGTATAACAAACAAAACAGGGCCAGGTCCTGGTTCGGCAAAATGTCGGGTTACGGCGTGCCGTGTTGGAACGCCGACAATCCGGAGGTGGCGGACTATCTGATCGGTGTCTCCAAATTCTGGCGCGACCAGACTCAATGCGACGGTTTTCGGCTTGATTCCGCCACGCTTCTTTCCCGTCCTTTCTGGAAGCGTTATGTCCGGGAAATCAAAGCGGGAGGGCCGAAGGATTTCTTTCTCATGGCCGAGGTGGTGCTCGGCCCGGAAAAAATCGGCGGATTTCTGCGGGAGACCGGGTTTGATAGTGGTTATGACTTTGGTTTTCTCACGGCCCAGGGCGTTTTCGGGCGGGGCGAGTCCGCCGAACGAATCTCGTTCATGCAACGGCAAGCCGCGCAGTATTATCCGGATAGCCGGATGATGTGCGGCGAGCTGGACAACTATGAAGGGAAGGAGTTCATCAACGGAGCATCGGAACCGCGCAGCCAGCGGATGCGGACGGCGCTGGCATTTTTGCTTACGGCCAATCGCATCCCCCTGCTCTACTCAGGCGACGAAGCCGGCTTTTCTTACCGCGCCACCGGCGCCCTGTTTGCCGGTTCCGGTCCAAACCCGGAGACTCTCGAATATACCAAGCGACTCATTGCCCTTCGCAAACACGAGCCGGCCTTGCGCCGGGGCGACTATGAGCCGGTTCAGGCCCCGGACTCCGTTTGCGCATTTCTTCGCACCTGCGGCCAGGACAAAATCCTCGTCCTGCTCAACATTTCCAGCCAGACGCAAGCCATCCATGTCGCGGTAGCCGGAACCAACTGGGAAAACCTCGGTTTCTTCGATCTTCTCCGGCAAGAAAACGTCAAACACAAAGGCAGCGCCGATCCCGTCACCCTCCCGCCTTTTGCAGCGGCGATTCTCAAGATGCAATAGCTGAAACCACGTCCGCGCATCACCTGAAGAACACGAACCGCTTGCGTTGTCTTTCGCCTAAGTCTATTCCTTTAGGTATGCGCACCGTTGATGTTTCGCTCGGCGTCCGAAGTTACTCCATTTTAATTGGGAACAAGCTTCTGCCTGCCCTCGGCCCCCAATGCGCCAAACTCGGCTTGGGCCGGAGATGCGCGATCATTTCCGACTCGCATGTCGCGCCCCTCTACGCCAAAACCGCCATCGCCTCCCTGAAAAAGGCCGGCTTCGATCCCGTCCTGGTCCCCGTTCCCGCCGGTGAAACCTCCAAGAATCTCAAGATGGTTCAAACCTGCTGCAACCAACTGGCCTGCCACCGTCTGGAACGGAAATCGTTCATTGTCGCCCTCGGCGGCGGCGTGGTGGGCGATCTGGCTGGTTTCGTGGCCGCAACCTACCTGCGCGGCATTGAATTTGTCCAAGCCCCCACCACTCTGCTCGCGCAGGTCGATAGTTCAGTGGGCGGAAAAGTCGGGGTTAATTTGCCCGCCGGCAAAAACCTCGTTGGCGCATTCTATCAGCCCAGACTTGTGCTCTGCGACCTGACCACCCTCTCCAGCTTGCCCGCGCGCGAATACCGGTCCGGCCTGGGCGAGGTCATTAAATATGGAATCATCTATGACGCCGCCCTCTTTGCCCGGCTGGAAAAAAATCTGGGGCTGCTGCTCAAACGCAACACCACCGAACTTGCCGCCACCATCGCCCGTTGTTGTGAAATCAAGGCCGAGGTTGTGGCCCAGGATGAAAAAGACACCGGCTTGCGCGCCATTTTGAACTTCGGCCATACCGTCGGCCACGCCATTGAATCCGTCTCCGGCTACGGCACGTTCCTCCACGGCGAAGCCGTTTCCATCGGCCAGGTCGCCGCCGCGAAAATATCCGTCGAAACAGCCGGCCTGCCTGGCGAGGAAGCCCGGCGCATCGAAACCCTGCTCCGCCGCGCGGGCCTGCCCGTCACCATCGATTTGCCTCCCCGGCAGCGCGCCCGCATCGCCGGGTCAATGAAGCTGGACAAGAAAGTCAGCGCCGGCGAAATCCAATTTGTCCTCGCCCGCCGCATCGGCAAAGTCGAGCCGGGCTGCCAGGTGTCGTCCGCGCTCATCGAAAAAATCCTGCAAAATTGCAGCGATCATTGATTTATGTTTCGCGGAAAGAGAATTGTGGTGGTCATGCCGGCCTACAATGCGGCCAAGACGCTCGTCCAGACTTATGACGAAGTCATGGAGCAGGAGGTGGTGGACCGGGTGATCGTGGTGGATGACGCCAGTCGCGACGAGACAACCGCCATCGCAAAAAAACTGCCGAACACGGTGGTGATGACCCATGCCAAAAATCTCGGTTACGGGGGCAACCAAAAAACCTGCTACCGTCTGGCCCTCCAGGAAGGGGCGGACGTCGTCATCATGGTCCACCCCGATTCCCAATACACCCCGAAACTGATTCCGGCCATGGTTTCGATGATCACCTCCGGCCTTTATCCCTGCGTCCTGGGCAGCCGGATTTTGGGGGGCTACGCTCTGCCCGGAGGAATGCCGCTCTGGAAATACGTCGCCAATCGCGGGCTGACTTTCGCGGAAAACATCCTGCTGGGCGCCAAGCTTTCCGAATACCACACCGGCTTTCGCGCCTTTTCGCGCGAGTTGCTGGAACTCCTGCCCTTGGCGGAAAACTCCAACGATTTTGTGTTTGACAACCAGATGCTGGCCCAGATTTTATGGTGCGGCTGCACCATCGCCGAGGTCAGTTGTCCGACCCGTTATTTTGACGAGGCCTCCTCCATCAATTTCCGGCGCAGCGTCACCTACGGTTTCGGCTGTCTCGGCACCGCCCTGGCTTTCCGGCTGGCGAAGATGAAGGTTTCGTCCTCCAAATTGTTCCCGCCCCAATTCCAGTCCGTGCTCAAACCTTCCAGCCTGCCCGATAATCGCGCCTGAGAAAGCGCGACACGTCCATGTTTTTCGCCTTCATGGCCGGCCCGTCCCATTCCAGCTTCTGTCCGGCCCGCAAGGCCACGCAGCCCAGCAGTATGATTTCTGTCAAGTATGCCGCAATCTCGAAGTTGGAATACGCCGTTTCGTGTTTGCCCGACTTGCAGGCCGCAAACCATTCGGAATGATGGCGCGAGTCCGGCGGCTCATGGTTGTCAAATGCATTGCGCGGAATCGTCTGCGCAATCGCCTGCGCCGCCTCGTGCCGGGGCGCGGCGACGATTTGCTTGTCGCCCTTCAACTTGACAAATACGCGCAACTCCTGGTCGCCGTCGTCCGGGGAAAACAACATGCCCTTCTCGCCTATCAGAATGCAGCCGCTGGGGGAAATGCCGCCAAAGGTCGCAACAATATCCGCCGTCACTTCCGCCGGCGGGGTGTTGCCGCCGTCCGCCCAATGCAGCGTCACCGCCGGCAAACCTTCGCGCGCCGGAAATTCAAAACGAATGCGCGAACTGACCGGATACATCTCGGACTTCATTACCGAAGAGGTGGCTTCCACCTCCGTGGGATAGCCGAGCTTGAGGGCGCGGAACGGCCAGTTGACCGTGTGGCAGGCCATGTCGCCCAGCGCGCCGGTGCCGTAATCCAGCCAGCCCCGCCAATTGAACGGGTGGTACACGTTCGGCGTGAAACGCAAAACCGGGGCCAGGGCCGCCGCCTGCGCGTCGGGCCATTTTTCCTTGTAAGGCCGGGCCGGGGCGGTCCCCAGCCATAAATCCCAATCCAGCCCCGCCGGAATGGGGTCCGTGCCCGCCGGGCGATCACAGCCTTGCGGCCAGACCGGACGATTGGTCCACACGTAAGCCTGGCGCACCGCGCCGATCAACCCCGCCTGCACGATTTCCACCGCCCGCCGCAATCCGTCCGACGCGCTGCCTTGATTGCCCATTTGCGTGGCAACCTTGTATTGACGCGCCAAGTCCCGCAACAAGCGCGCCTCCGCCACATCGTGTGTTAGCGGTTTCTGGCAATAAATATGTTTTCCCAGCTTGATCGCGGTTGCGGCAATGATGGCGTGCGAATGATCCGGCGTCGCGATGTCCACCGCGTCGATGCCCTTCTCCTTGTCAAAAAGCTCGCGGTAATCCTTGTAACATTTGACGGTGGGCAGGTTCTGTTTGATATAGTCCATCGGGGCCGAATGGACATCGCACAAGGCGACCAGATTTTCCGTGCTGCACCATTGCGCGTCGCTCATGCCCTTAACGCCGATGCCGATTTGGGCGATATTGAGGCGGCTGTTCAGATTCTGGCCGCGCAACAAATACGGTCCGGCCAAAAACGCCCCGCCCGCAGCCAAGGCTCCGTATTGGATGAATTGGCGCCGGGAACTTTTTGCAAGGATGACCTGTTTTTTCATGACCGGGCCAGATTCAACCAGCGCCGCCGCAAAAGCAAGTCCGCGTTAGGCGCGGCAAGGCCCCCATGGGTAAGTCTGGAACAAAGAGGTGACTTTACATCAAAGGGAAGTGTTACCCAAAACGGTGATTCATTGTGCCAAATGGGGTGTTGCCCGCTGTCTCCTGTTTGGTTATTTCATCCTTTCCGGCAGCGGTGACACCCACTTCCGGCACAACGCATCCTTTTAACCTTTTACCCCTCATTCCCGATAACGAAACTCTTGGCGCAATTCGAAAGTCCGGCGGTTTTTATTTTTTGATTGACTATTGATGGATTTGACGCGCAGAATGCCGCGAACAAGCAAAAACCATGAAACGTATTTTCACATTCATCACCTTTTGTGCAGTCAGTTTTCAATCGCACGCGCAGGTTTCTTTTGTTCTTTCCTCCTCGCCCGGCGTAGGAGGTTCCCCTACTTGCGTATGTCCGGTGGACGTGAATGGGGATGGCAAAATTGATTTGGTCAGCGCAAACACCCAGAGTGGCACGCTGACGGTGCTAACGAACAACGGGAGTGGCGGCTTTGCGATAGCGTCATCCCCCACTGTGGAAGCCTGCCTTATTTTGTTTGCGCAACGGACGTGAACGGGGATGGCAAGCCGGACTTGGTTTGCGCAAATAAAAACGGCAACACACTGAGTGTGCTGACAAATAACGGGACAGGCGGGTTTGTCACCGCCTCCACGCTCAGCGTGGGGCTTAATCCTTCATTTGTGATTGCGGCCGATGTGAATGGGGATGGCAAACCGGATTTGATCGCCGCAGATACGGGCAGCAATACATTGACAATTCTGACGAACAACGGGAGCGGCGGGTTTGTACTTGCCTCCTCGCCGACTGTGGGCAATACCCCCGCATGCATCTGTGTGGCGGATGTGAATGGAGATGGCAATGTGGATTTAATCAGCGCTAACGACATTACGAGCGGGACGTTGACAGTGTTAACAAACGCAACCCAAATTCCGGTCGCACCCACCATCACGAATCAACCGGCCAGTCAGACCAACCATGTCGGCGGCACGGCTTCGTTTACGGTCGGCGCTCAATCGGGCGGGGCCAGCTCAGTGGGTTACCAGTGGCAATTCGACGGGACCAATCTTCCGGCGGCAACCACCAATGTTTTGACACTGACCAACCTGGCGTTGAACCAGGCGGGCACTTACGACATCATCGTCAAGACCGCTTACGGAAGCGTCACGAGCAGTCCGGCCATTTTGAACGTCCAGTTTCTTTTGGTAAACGTCAACGGTCAGCCAGCGGTGGGGACGGCGTCCGCCGTTGGTTCCGCACAAGTGACATTCTCCGGCGGATACGGGAATGGGTTCGTATTCTACACGTTGGACGGCAGCACGCCGGACTATGGCTCCGCACTATATACGGGGCCGTTTACCCTGACCAATTCAGCGGTGGTCCAAGGGCTGGATTTGAGCGCGGATTTTTCGCAGGATTTCCTGGCGTCGGCGGTGTCGGTGCAAATCGTTTCACAGTTTAATTTACAGACGTCGGCGGTGGGACAAGGGACAGTCAGTGTCAATCCCACCAACAATCCATATGCCAGCAACAGCGTGGTGCTGCTGACGGCGTCGGCTGCAACCAACTGGGCATTTGATTATTGGACTGGCAATGCGACGGGGAATCAGAATCCGCTGAGTGTGACGATGAACGGGCCGCGTAGTATACAGGCGGTATTTGTGCAAACCAACTTTCCGCTGAGCGTAAGCGCTCCGGGGGGAGGCAGCGTGACCGCCAACGGCCAGACCATATTGCAGGGCACCTATTATCCGGCTGGCACTGTGGTGGCGTTGGCGGCCGTGGCAAGCAACGGGTGGAGCTTTTTGGGATGGCAGGGCAGTGCCAGCGGCACGAACAATCCTCTGAACTTGACCATCAATCAGACAAACAACATCCAGGCGATATTTGGGACGACGCTGGCCGTCAATCCGGTGGGGGGCGGAGGTGTGGTGTTGAGCCAGCCCAACCCAATCCCGTTCGGAACTACGGTCACGGTTTCGGCGGTGCCAAACTTCGGAGAATATTTTGTTCTGTGGGGCGGTAGTGTCAGCGGCACGAACAGCCCGGCGGTCATAACCGTCACAAACGCCAGCCCGACGGCGGATGCGTTGTTTGCGACTTTGCCTGACGGCAAATGCGCTTTGAGCGTGGTGATCAATGGGAGCGGGACAGTGACGATGAATCCGCATCAGGAGTATTACAATCCCGGCGCCACAGTTACCCTCACCGCGACGACCACCAATGTGGGTTCCCCGTTTTATGGCTGGACGCAAGGCGCGGAAGGAACGACGAACCCGTTGGCGGTGACTATAACGACCAACACGGTCATCCAGGCAAACTTTACCGGATTCCCGACGGTCATTGTTTCACCGCAAAACCTGATTGTGCAGGCTGGGAGCAATGCGGTGTTAACAGCCAGCGCCATGGGGTTTGCGCCATTAACGTATCAATGGCAGGACAGCGGCGGATTGATTGCCGGGGCGACCAATCCGAGCTATTTGATCTCCGACGTGCAAGCCACCAATACCGACAGCTATTCGGTGATTGTTTCCAATCCGCTGGGCGCGGTCACCAGCAGCGTGGCGAAGGTAACCGTAGTCTATCCGCCCTCGATTTCCGCGCAGCCGGCGAGCCAGATTGTGGCGGCGGGCGAATCCGCCACTTTGAGCGTGACCGCCACTGGCACCACGCCGCTAAGCTATCAATGGGGGAACAGCGCCGGAGCAATTCTGGGCGCGACCAATGCGAACTACACTTTGAATCCGGCCGGGACAAACAATCGGGATAATTACACGGTCATTGTATCGAATGCTTACGGGGTGGCAACCAGTGTCGTGGCCGAGCTGGTTGTTTATTTGCCAGTAACCATCATCAGCCAGCCGGCAAATCAAATTGTGCCATTACTGGGCACAGCGACATTCAGCGTGGCAGCCGGGGGCTGGCCGACGCCCACTTACCAATGGACATTCAATGGCACGAATCTTCTGGACGGCACATCCCCGACATTGATCGTCACAAATGTCGGGTTAACCAATCTGGGAAATTATGCGGTTGCGGTTGGCAACGGGTATAGCACTCAAGCGAGCGTCCCGGCCTCCTTATGCATGTTGCCAAGCATCATAACGCCTTGTGCGGGAGCGGCAGCGATTTGGGGCGGAAGCGCCACTTTGTCTGTCGGGGCCGTCGGAACGGGACCACTGAGTTATCAGTGGTATAAGAACGGAGGGGCCGTCGCAAATGCCACCAATGCAGGGTTTACCCTGTCGAATATTCAGTTTACGAACGGGGGACTCTACTCGGTGGTGGTGACCAGTCCATTGGGCAGCGTGACGAATGCGCCAGCCCTTCTGGTGGTCAGCACGGCCGGGGTTTCGATCAGCCTGTGTCCGGGGGGGTGTCCCGGTATTTCGGTAAACGGTATTGTCGGCCAAAATTACGTTATTGAGAGCACGGCTGATTTAAGCGATCCGAACTCATGGGTTGTAATGACCAACCTTACCCTGACACAGGCCGTCAACACCTGGGTGGATACCAATACGGACGTTTCCCTGCCGGAAAATTCGCAGCAATTCTACCAGATACTGCCCGGCCAATAGAGGGGCGCCTTTGAAAATATTGCAGAGAGAGGCGGATTGATTAGGAGAGGAGGGTTTGGGGTTTGCGGTTGACGGTGGAGGGGGATTGGCTATCCTGCGCAGCATGAGTGTGCGCCTGAAAAATTCCGCCGCCGCGCGGACATCGGCCGGCGGTTTGCCGCCGGTTTTTGGCGTGGAACCGGATCGCTTCCGTGGGTAGGCATGAAGCTGGGATTTTATCATTTTTACCGCGAGAATAATAAGAATCGCATGTTCCAGAATGCGTCGGTGGGGATTGGGGACGACTTGGGTTACCCGTCGGTTTACATGGCGGAATATTTCAAGGAGCGGGGGCTTGGGCTGGCCACGATTGACACGGCGCCGCTGGAGAGTTTTGACGCGGTGGTATTTCTGGATTATCCGACGAAGCTCAATCCGTATTTCCGGCGATTACTGAAACGGGGCGATATTCCAATGTACTTGGTGCTGTTGGAAAGTCCGGCGGTACGGCCGGACAACATGAATCGGGCAAATCACGCGCCGTTTCAGAAAATCTTCACGTATTGTCCGGGGTGGGCGGACGGGAAAAAATATATCCGGATGCATATTCCCAACAAACTGCCGCCGTATGAGCCTTACGCGCCGAGCGCGGCGGACAAGTTTTGCTGTCTGATCGCAAGCCAGAAATATACATGGGTGGAGGGGGAATTGTATTCGGAACGGCTGCGGGCGATCCGCTGGTTTGAGAAAAATCATCCAGGCGAGTTCGACTTGTATGGGCAGCGCTGGGACCGGTTTTATTTCAAGAAAAGGCTGTCGATCCTCAATCCTGTTTTGGCCCGGCTTTATACGCTATGTCCGTGGTTGCCGAAACGGGAGGATTTTCCCTCGGCCAAGGGGAGCGTCACAACGAAGCGAGAGATTATGCGGCAGTATAAATTTTCCATCTGCTACGAAAATCTGAGTTATCCGGGATACCTGACCGAAAAAATACTGGACGCCATGTTCGCGGGGTGCGTACCGGTGTATCAGGGCGATCCCGAGGTGGCCGGAATAATTCCGGCGGATGCCTTCATTGATAAGCGCCAGTTTCGGGACTATGAGAGCCTGTACCGCTATATGAAGGGAATGACGGCGGAGGAATATGAGGGGTATCGGCGGGCGATTCATAAATTCGTGCATGGCGACGGGATCAAGCCGCTGGGAGCGGCAGCCTACACGGAAATGATCATGCGGGAAGTGGTCCACCCGCTGCTGAAAAATTGAACAAAATATATTCCAAATCAGAACCGGGCCGGCTGCTGCACGTCATTGTGGACGTCAACGAGCCGTTTGGGAACCGGCTGGACATTTCCGACAGTGCGCAATGGTTGCAGGTTTCCGTGCTGAACCTGCCGGCGGCGAAACAGGTCAAACCGCACATTCACCAGCCGCGGGCGCAGACCGGATCGGAGAGCGCGGGAATCACGCAGGAATGTTGGATTGTCTTGCGCGGGGCAATCAGGATACAGTTGTTCGATCTTGACCAAGCCCTGTTGCACCAGCAAGCCTTGTCGGCGGGGAATTTGCTGGTGACTTTTCATGGCGGGCACACGCTGGAGGGCGGGGCGGAAGGCGCATTGATGATCGAGTGCAAGAATGGACCGTATTTGGGCCGGGATTACACCGTGTTTGAACCGGGTTAGCCAATTGATCGCAAAGGATTATGTTTAGAAAACAATGTCTGGCCTGCAAATCGCCCGATCTGCGCGAAATCGTAAATCTGGGAATGCATCCCATGGCGGACACGTTTATACCGGCCGACCGACTGGATGCGGGCGACCGGGTTTATCCGTTGATCTGTGATTTGTGCGGGAAATGCGGCCAGGTCCAGTTGCGGACTGTGACCAGCCCGGCGGAACGATACTCGGATTATGATTATTCCTACACATCGTCCAACTCCAGGACATCGCGGGATCACTGGATCGAATACGCGGGGACAGTGGCTGGGATGATAGGATTAAAAAGTCAGGATGCGGTCTTGGAAGTCGGTTCCAACGACGGATTTTTGACGGAGCAATTTCAAAAGCCGGGGTGCGCCTGTCTGGGAGTTGATCCTTCGCCGGCGATGGCGGAGTTTGCCGCGGAGCGCGGGGTTCGGACGATGACGGGATTGTTTGGGCAGGAGTGTGTCGGCCAAGTCGAGAAGGCATTGGGCAAAAAACCGCGGCTGATTGCGGCCAACAATGTTTTCAACCATGCCAACGAACCGCTGGATTTTGCGTTGGGGGTTAAGGCCTTGCTGGCGCCGGACGGGGTTTTTGTCTTCGAATTGCCGTATTGGATGCAATCGGTGACCCAGGGAAAATTTGATCAAATTTACCACGAGCATGTCAGTTACTTTACGGTCAAATATGCGGTGAATTTGTTCCAATCCATCGGCATGGCAGTCAATCATGTGGACGAAGTGGATTATCACGGAGGATCCATCCGTGTTTTTGTCGGGCACAAGCCAATGACTTACAAGGTCAAGGGCAACAGTCCGACGGTGGCGCAATTTATTGAAAAAGAAACGAAGGCGGGACTGTTTGAACCAGCAACCTACCAGACGCTCATGACGCGGATTCAAACCGCGCGCAACCGGTTTTTGCGGGAAATTTACCAGATCAAACTGGAAGGCAAAGCGGTGGTATGCGTAGGAGCAGCAGCCAAGGGCAACACATTTTTGAATTATTACAATCTGGACGCCTCGGTGATTGATTACGTGACGGATTCGTCGCCGAGCAAGATTGGCAAATACACGCCGCGAACGCGTATTCCAATTTGCGGCGACCAGAAATTGGCGGAATACGGGTCGGTTTACGCGATTATTTTGTCGTGGAACCTTTCCGCGGCGCTGCAAGGCATTTTAAAAAAGATCAATCCACGAATAGTTTTTCTTAACCCTTATGATTCATAAAAAAATAACCCCGGCGACGAGCGACGAGCGCGGCACCATTTCAGACATATTGTACAAGACGGAGATTCATCACGCGGCCGTGATTGAGTCGAAACGGGCCGGTTTGATCCGGGGCAATCACTACCACAAGGCGACCACCCAGCATATTTTCATGACCAAGGGATCGTTGCGCTATTGGTACCAGCCGGCGGACAGAAGCGAGCCGGTCAAATCGATTTTGGTGCAGGAATATGAGATGGTGACGACTCCGCCCAGCGAGATTCATGCGCTGGAAATTCTGGAACCCGGCCAGTTTGTGGTCTTCAGCCAGGGATTACGCGGGGGCTGTGATTACGAGAGCGATACGTTTCGCGTCACGCCGATTCTTACGCCTGAGATGGTAAAGAAATGAGCCAGTTTCTGGTCACCGGAGGCAAGGGATTTATCGGGAAGCATTTGACCCGCGTTCTACGGGATCGGTTTGGGGCCGACCAAGTCACGTCGGTGGGTCGGGAGTTTGATTTGCGGGAGCCGGCGCGGGTGAAGGAGCTTTTTCAAGGGGCAGGCAGGGTGGATTACATTGTGCATCTGGCCGATGTGGCGGGAGACGCGCGGTGGGCGGCGCAGAACGCCGCGACGCAATTTTTTGCCAATGCAAAAATTTCGCTGAATGTCCTGGAGGCCTGGCAGCTTTGGCAGGCGCAGGCGCGGTTGGTGTGTTTTAGCTCGCTTTGGGCCTACCCGGAGTCGGTGAGTTGCGCGAGCGAGGCGGACTATTGGAATGGGCGTATGCACCGCCCGACGGAACATTACGGACTGAATAAGAAATTTTTTGGGGTTGGTTTGGAGGCGTGCAAGCGGCAGAACGGACTGAAAGGAACGACACTGGTGCTGGGAAGCGTCTATGGGCCGGAAGACGCCACGACGCACGTCATTCCCTCGTTGCTGTCCAGAATGAGGCAGTGTCCGGACCGGCTGGAAATCTGGGGAGATGGGACGGAGACGCGTGATTTCATATATGTTGACGACCAGATGGAAGGGATCATCCGGCATTTGGACTACGAAGGGGAACTGCTGAACGTGAGCAGCGGCCGGGCAAGTTCGATCCGGGAAGTGGTGGAGACGCTGGCGCGGTTGACGGGGTATCAGGGTAAAATTATTTTTGACAAATCAAAGGCGACAGGGGCGGGAAGCCGGCGCATCAATGTGGAACTGGCGCGACAGGTCGGCGGGTGGCCTGGCAACTTTAAGCTGCACACGCTGGAAGAAGGCTTGCAAAAGACAATAAATTCATTTAACAGGTCCCATGACTAGAAAAGCACTTATCACAGGGATAACAGGTCAGGATGGCTCGTATCTGGCGGAACATTTACTATCACTCGGATACGAAGTACACGGGTTGATCCGGCGCAATTCGGTCACAGAAAACCAGCAAAGCCGGCTCGATCCGATCGCCAAATTTATCCACAACGAATATGGCGATATGTCAGATGTCTCGACCATCGACCGCGTGATGATGCGGGTCAGGCCGGACGAAGTTTACAATTTGGCGGCACAGAGCCATGTGCGGATCAGTTTTGACGTGCCGCAATACACCGCCCAAACCAACGCGCTGGGGTCGCTGAACGTGCTGGAATCCGTGCGATCACACGCGCCCGCGGCGCATTTTTACCAGGCGTCATCGTCGGAGATGTTCGGCAACAGCGTTGATCCAGACGGACAGCAGCGCGAGACGACCCGAATGATGCCGGTCAGCCCTTATGGTTGCGCGAAACTTTTTGCCTACAGCATCGTGCGCAATTACCGGCATGCTTACAAATTATTCGCGTCCAACGGCATCCTGTTCAACCACGAGTCGCCGCGCAGAGCGTCGAATTTCGTAACGAGCAAAATCATCAAGAACGCGGTTTTGATATCGCAAGGGAAGCTGGACAAATTGGAATTGGGCAATCTGGATTCGCAACGGGATTGGGGTCATTCCAAGGATTACGTGCGGGCCATGCATCTGATCTTGCAGCACAACGAACCGGATGATTTTGTCATTTCGACGGGGCAGACCCACTCCATCCGGGAATTCTGCGAGATCGTTTTCCAGAAGCTGGGTTTGGATTACAGAAATCATGTGGTGCAAAATCCCAAATACATGAGGCCGGAGGAATTGCGCTATTTGTGCGGCGATTGTTCCAAGGCCAAGAAGATTTTGAAATGGACCCCGAACTACACGTTTGACTCCATGATTAATGAAATGATTAGTCAATGGACGGTCAAATAGCCCCTTATGAACGAAGACACATCCCCGGTAAAAACGGGCGGACGGAAAAGCAGTCTGCTCATGGCGTTGCTGGTGTTGCTGCTGGCATTGGGCGGCGCGCTGGCGGTGTTGTGCCATCAAGGCTTTTTGCCGCACCGGATCCATTGGGCGAATGACATGCCGCTGGGAGCGATGCTGGACTCCTCCGCCCGCCTGCCAGGAACCCTTTTCGGTCATTGGGGGTATCTTGAATGGCTGGGGAGTCCGGTGCCAAGCTCTTCGCCGGCGTTTTCAATATTGCTGCAAATGATTTTCCCGCCGGAGATTTATCTCAAAATATTCCTGCCGTTTAGCATGTTTTTCCTGGGCTTTGGCGCCTGGCTCTTTTTCAGGGAATCGGGTTTTGCGCCCGGGGTGTGCATCGTGGGGGGCTTGGCGGCGGGTTTAAACATGCATTATTTTTCCAATGGCTGTTGGGGGCTTGGCACTTGGGCTGTCTCTGCCGCCATGGTTTTTATCGCGCTGGCCGTGATTGTTTCGCCGGCCATCAGGCCGGCGTGGGTCAAAGCCGCGCTGGCCGGACTGGCGGTGGGCATGGTGGTGATGGAAGGGTTCGATTCGGGAGCCATTTTGACTCTCTACGTGGGCGTTTTTATCGTCTTCTATTTCCTGACCACGGCGGCCAGCCCCAAACAGGGGATGCCAAGAGCCATCGGCATGGGGACTTTGATTGTGCTCTTCGCGTTCCTGATTTCAGGCAGCACGCTTTACACGCTGGTCGGAACGCAAATCAAGGGGTCGGCCAACATCGGGGAAAATGCGAGGGACAAACGAGACCACTGGAATTTCATCACGATGTATAGTTTCCCCAAGGTGGAGACGTTGCGGTTGGTGATCCCCGGTTTGTTTGGCTACCGTTTGGATCAGTACATAACGGACACAAACAAGGCCAGCGCCTACTGGGGTTCGATTTCCGAGGATTATCACATATACGAACTGGAGAGCGGCAACGCCGATACCCGCGCCCAATCCGCCGCCTCTCTGGGATTACCGATCGATGCACAAAACATCATGGCGGGCCGCGATTTGGCGGCGCGTGAAAGCATCGTTAATCAGATCAAGCCGAGCCTTCCCCGGCGGCATACCGGGTCGGGCGATTACGTTGGGATACTGGTTTGTCTTCTGGCCGGCTTTGGCCTGTTCAACACTTGGCGAAAAGTAAATTCCCCTTATTCAAAGCCGGAGCGGGAAGCGGTTTGGTTCTGGAGTGTGGCCGCGTTGATCTCGCTTTTGGCGGCTTGGGGCCGGTATGCGCCCTTCTATCAGCTCATTTATCATTTGCCGTTCATCAACAACATCCGCAACCCGATAAAATTCCTGCACGCCCTGAATATTTGCCTGATTATTCTGGCCGGTTACGGTTTGGAGTCGCTGTATCGCCGCTACATGAAAACGGCGCCGAAACGTTCCGGTGGCTGGTGGGAAGGCGTGTCAACATTTGACAGGAAATGGATCATTGGAACCTTGCTCGTTTTGGGGGCGGGCATCCTGGGCGCGTTGGTCATGGACTCGTCCAAATCCGATCTGGTCAGCTATCTGGGCAAAGCCGGTTTCGACCCCGATTTGGCGCCGCAGATTGCGGATTTCTCCATCAAGGAAGTGGTTTTGTTTCTTGTTTTCTTTGGCGTTTCAGCCGCCGGCATTGCCGTCATTCTCAGCGGGGCCTGGAGCGGGAAACGGGCTGTTTACGGCTGGATTTTTCTGGGAGTCGTCATGATCTGGGACTTGGGCCGGGCGGACAAGCCGTGGGTCCGCTATTACGATTACCAGCAAAAGTACACCATGAATTCGGTGGTTGATTATCTGCGGCACGACCCCTGGGAACACCGGGTCGTATCCCGCCTCTCCCCAATCGGGGGGTATGACCTTGCCCTTGACCAGAATAATCTTGCCGGGATCTGCCACTGGTGGCTGGAGAATGATTACATGGCCAATAACATTGAATCGTTGGAAATTGACCAGTCCCCGCGCATGCCGGATATCGACCGGAATTACATCAATAACTTCACCGTCCGATCCCAGCAGGATTTGTCGCCGGCGGCGCGTTTGTGGCGTTTGACCAATACGCGCTACCTCCTGGCCGACGCGCGCGTGGTCGATGCGCTCAATCAACTCGCCTCACCCAAAAACAGTTTTCGCGCGGTCATGCTGATGGACATCGTCCAGAAGCCCAATACAGACCGGATAGAAGACGCAGGGGATTTGACCGTCCAGACCAACAACACCGGGCACGTCGCGCTGATCGAATTCACCCAGGCCCTGCCGCGGGCCAAACTGTATGCCGACTGGCAGACGGCCGACGATGCGGCCACGCTGGCGAAATTGAACTCGGACGCGTTTGATCCGGCCAGGACGGTGCTTGTTGCCGGAGATACGCCGGTGGCGCAAAAGCCGGTTCAACCCGGAGCCGAGCCGGGGACGGTAACCATCACCGATTACAAGCCCAAGGATGTCAAGTTAAAGGCGGACGCGAAAACGGCGGCGGTATTGCTGCTCAACGACCGCACGGGCGATTATTGGGGGGTGTGGGTGGATGGCAAGCCGGCCCCGATTTTGCGCTGCAATTACATCATGCGCGGGGTTTATCTGCCGGCCGGCCCGCACACGGTTGAGTTTCGTTTTCAGGCGCCCTTGCAATGGCTCTACGTAAGCTCAGCCATGTTCGGCGTGGGGATTCTGCTGGCGGGGTACGCGGCCGTGGCGCGTTTTCGCCGCGGGTCTGATTATTCCAATTAGCGTAACGAATGACTGGCTATTTGCCCGGCTCCGTACTAAAGTGGACGGAGCGGCTCGCCGCTTTTTATGAGTTTCTACGAAAAAATAAAGTTTAATGCCGAAGGGCTTGTCCCCGCCATCATCCAAGATCAGGCCACGGGCCGCGTTTTAATGATGGCCTGGATGAACCGCGCCTCACTCGAAAGCACCGTCGCCACGGGCAAAACCCATTTCTGGAGCCGGTCCCGCAAAAAATTCTGGATGAAAGGCGAGTCGAGCGGCCACACCCAAACCGTCAAGGACATCGCGTTCGATTGCGATGGCGACACGCTCTTGATCCAGGTGGAACAAATCGGGGCCGCCTGCCATGAAGGCTACCGCTCCTGCTTTTTCCGTTCCGTAACCGACGGGGGAAAGAGCGATAAAGTGACAGAAAAGCAGTTGCAAACGCCGGATGAGATTTACGGGAAGAAATGACCTGTGATTTGCTTCCATTCGCCAGCGGCGGCTATTGGGCCATGCTGGCGTTGTTGGCGCTTGGGCGGGGGATGGATTTTTTGAGCACATGGGTCGCTACGCCCAACTTGGTATTGGAAGGCAATCCGCTGGCCAGAAAAATGGGATGGAAAGTCGGGGTGCTGGTCAATGTGGTGTTATGCGTGGTCTTCGCGTTCTGGCCGCTGACGGCCATCATTGTTGTCACGTCCGGTTTTCTGGTGGCGGCGCATAACTTTCATTCCGCCTGGCTGATGCGTTCCATGGGCGAGGAAGCCTACCGGGCGTGGTTTCTGGAACAGATTTCGCACACGCGCCTGCCGCTCTATCTCGGATGCCTGCTGGGGGAGACGATTCTCACCGGGATGATCGGCGGAAGCCTGCTCTATTTCAGCGCCACGGAATCCGTTCCGTTCGCCATCGGGCTGGGTATTCTGGCTTACGCCGCCATCGTGCTGTTTTACACTTCACTTTCCTTGTGGCGCTTGCGCCGTCGAATGGAGTAAACATAAGCAGAATGGAAGCCGTCTATTACCCGACACAAGCCGAATTTCTGAAACTGGCCGGACAGGGGAATCTCATCCCGGTCACCCGCCGTATTCTGGCCGATTTGGAAACGCCGTTGAGCGCCTACCGCAAAATTCGCGGGCCGGGCGAATCCTTTCTTTTCGAATCGGTGGAGGGAGGCGAACACATTGGACGCTACTCTTTTGTGGGATGCAATCCGCGGGCAATCGTGCGGCAGCAGGGGCAGCGCGTGGATGTGATTGAGAACGGGAAAATCACCAGCCAATACGACATTAAAACCAGGCCGGACGGAAGCGGCGCGAAGACGGTGCGGGATGGATTGGAAGTGGTGGAAGAAGTGATGCGGCGCTACAAGGCGGTGGCGCTGCCGGGGTTGCCCCGGTTCACAGGCGGAGCGATTGGGTTTATCGGCTACGAATTCATACACGACATCGAACCGGTGGTGCCGCGACCGGCGCGGGACGATTTGCAGACCCCGGCGGTCTATTTCCTGATTGCGGACGAACTGTTGATTTTCGACCGGGTGGCGCAAACCATCACCATTCTGGTCAGCGCGGTTTTGGATGGAAGCCCCAGTCCGGAGGAAGCGTATGAAGAGGCGGTGGCGGAAGTGGATCGGCTGGTATCGCTGCTGGAACAACCGTCCCAACAGGTGCCCGTGGATGTGGTGGACAACGTGCCCGGTGTGCCGTTTACCTCCAATATGCCCAAGGAAGTGTTTCTGGAAAACGTGAGGCGCGCCCAAAAATACATCAAGGCGGGCGACATCATCCAAGTGGTGGGATCGCAGCGGTTTTCCACCGAAGCCAAAGCCTCGCCGCTGGATATTTACCGGGCAGCGCGCACGATCAATCCGTCGCCCTATATGTTTTTGCTGGAACTGGAAGGATTCGCGCTGGTGGGGGCGTCGCCGGAACTTCATGTCCGTTGCGAGGATCGCCGGGTGGAAATTCGTCCGATAGCCGGCACCCGCCGGCGGGGCAAAACCCCGGAAGAAGACAAGGCGCTGCAAAAGGAATTGCTGGCCGATCCCAAAGAACGCGCCGAACACGTCATGCTGGTGGACCTGGCGCGCAATGACCTGGGCCGGGTCTGCGATTTTGGCAGCGTGCAGGTCAAGGATTTGATGACCATTGAGCGTTACAGCCATGTCATGCATATTGTTTCGCAAGTGGAAGGAACCCTTTCCGCCGGGCGGACGTCTTACGACTTGATCCGGGCGACTTTTCCGGCCGGGACCTTGAGCGGCGCGCCGAAAATCCGCGCCATGCAGATCATTGCCGAATTGGAACAGACCGCGCGCGGGCCTTACGGGGGATGCGTCGGCTATTTTTCCTTTAATGGCAATCTCGACTGCTGCATCACCATCCGCACCGCTCTGATCAAGGACGGGAAGGTTCATGTGCAATCGGGCGGCGGCTGGGTCAACGATTCGACGCCGGAAGCGGAATTTCAGGAAACGGTCAACAAAGCCAAAGCGATGCTTAAAGCCGTGGCTATGGCTGAAAAGACGATGAAGCCGGATTGAGGCGGCCTTGAGTGGCCGCTGAACGGGCTTGCCGAAGGCGCAGATCGCGCCATAATAGAGAGACTAAAGTAAACGAGTGGAAGGGTGGCTGAGTGGTTGAAGGGTAAGCGTCATGCAAGGCGCCTCTTGACAGAGTAACCGGTGGATTAGCAGAAACG
>CAZLEE010000006.1:0-20233 GCA_964558455.1 uncultured Verrucomicrobiota bacterium
TCAAACTCTGGGAGTCTCTCCAGCAGAGCTGGAGGATTTATTGGGTATTAAGAGGGGAGGAAATTGACAGGTGGCAGACCAGCGACAAACGGACTGGCTCTTTTTATCACAGGGCTTGCAGCAGCCTTTTGATTTCGTCCAGGCGGGCGCGGGGAGTGGTTTTGGTCAGACGGGGGAATTTTCCGCCCACGGTGACGAAGTCGTTTTTCTGCGTCATCATCAATTTATCCTCCTTGGTCTCTATCAGGCTGACATGGCGGTCGGCGGCGATGATTTTCAGATCGACTATTTTCAGGAGCAATTCGGTTTCGGGCGGGAGGGGGCCGAAGCGGTCGCGCAGTTCGTTTTTTAATTCGCGGCTGGAGGCGCTGTCGTTGACCTGGGCGAGTTTGCGGTAAATTTCGATTCGTTGCTGCGGTTCTGGAATATAGCTGACAGGAAAAGCGGCGGCGGCTCTTTTGGGGCCGGCGGGTTCGTCATCCCCGGCGGCGGAGATGAAATCGATGCGGACCTGGACGTCGATGCGGGCCTGGACTTTTTCGCCTTTGAGGGAGCTGACGCTTTGTTTCAGCAACTGGCAGTACAGCTCGAAACCGACGGCGGTGATGTGGCCGCTTTGTTCGGCGCCGAGGAGGTTGCCGGCGCCGCGGATTTCGAGGTCGCGCATGGCGATTTTGAATCCGCTGCCGAGGCTTGAATATTGCTGGATGGCGGTGATGCGTTTGCGGGCGTCGCTTAAGAGGCCGGCGTGGCGGGGGATCAGGAGATAGGCGTAGGCCTGATGCTTGTAACGCCCAACGCGCCCGCGCAGTTGATAGAGGTCGCTCAGGCCGAAGCGGTCGGCGCGGTCGATGATAATGGTGTTGGCGTTGGGGATGTCCAAACCGCTTTCGATGATGGTGGTGGAGAGCAGAACATCGGCATCGCCGTTGACAAATGAGGCCATGACCTCCTCAAGCTGGTCGCTCTGCATCTGGCCGTGGCCGACCGCGATGCGGGCGTTGGGGACGAGGGTTTTCAGGCGCAAGGCCACGGCTTCAATGTCCATGACGCGATTGTGCAGATAAAAAACCTGGCCGTCGCGATTGATCTCGCGCTGGATGGCGTCGCGGATGAGGCGTTCGTCGAATTGGGCGACGAAGGTTTCGACGGGCAGGCGGTCCTGGGGGGGCGTCTCAATGGTGCTCATGTCGCGCGCGCCGGCCAGGGCCAGGTAAAGCGTGCGCGGGATGGGCGTGGCCGTGAGAGTGAGGACGTCGATCATGGTGCGCAGGCGCTTGAACTTTTCCTTGTGCAGGACGCCGAAACGCTGCTCCTCGTCAATGATGACCAGGCCGAGGTCCTTGAAAGCCACATCGTTTTGCACAAGGCGGTGCGTGCCGATGACGATGTCAACCGAACCGGCGGCGAGGTCCTTGAGCACAGCGGTCTGTTCGCGCTGGGTGCGGAAGCGGGAAAGCAATTCGATCCGGACGGGATAATCGGCCATTCTCTCGCGGAAGGTGTTGAAATGCTGCTGGGCGAGGACGGTGGTGGGGACGAGAACGGCAACCTGTTTGCCGGAGAGGGCGGCTTTGAAGGCGGCGCGAATGGCCACTTCCGTTTTGCCGTAACCCACGTCGCCGCAGATCAGGCGGTCCATGGGCTTGGCGGTTTCCATGTCCTTTTTAGTGGCGAGAATGGCCTGCCATTGGTCGGGGGTTTCCTCGTAAATAAAACTATCCTCAAACTCGCATTGCCACGGGGTGTCGGCGGGAAAGGCCAGCCCCGGCTGGGAAGAGCGGACAGCCTGGATGGCAAGCATTTCGGCGGCGATGTCGCGCACGGCCTCCTGGGCGAGCGCCTTGGTTTTGGCCCAGCGCGTGCCGCCGAGGGTATTCAAGGCCGGACGCGCCCTGCCCGCGCCGACATATTTGCTGACCAGATGGGATTCGCTGACCGGCACGTAAAGTTTGGGCGCGGGTTGGGCCGGGTCGCCGGCGGCATATTCGATGACCAGACATTCCTCGCCCGCCGAGGCGGCGGGAGCATCGGAGGCGACACCCTTTCGGCCCAAAGCGGCCGGAAGCGCGTGCAAGCCCAGGTAACGCCCGATGCCATGTTGCAGGTGGACCACGTAATCGCCTTCGACCAACTCAGAAAAATTGATGTCCAGGAGCGATTTTCCAAACTGGGCATGGGGCGACTTGAGACGGCGGGGCCGTTGCACCTTGTAGCGCCCGAAAATTTCCGCGTCGGTGACGACGACCAGCCTGGCCGGTTCAAAAAGAAAACCGCGCGCCAGCGTGCCGAGGTGGAGTTGCAGGGCGTCGATGTCACCCAGGCCGTATTCCTTCCAGATTTCCAGGAACCGCCGTTGCTCGCCGTCATTGTTGCAAAAAAGGTGGACGGCGTAATTCTGGCGCAACCAGCGATGCAGCCGGGTGAAGAACTCGCGGCGTTGCGCCTCGGCGATGTGCGGTTCGGGACGGTGATCGCCGATGGGACGGAAGACCTCAAGCCCCTGCCAAACCATGTCGTTGCGGGGGGCGATTTCCGCCGCGCCGGGCAGCGTCTCCTTGATAAAAACCTCCTCCACTTCGCTCACTTCGATGGCGAGGATGCCGCGCGCGGTCATGTCCTTCTGGAATTGTTCCCACGAAATGGAAAAGCGGTTGCCATCCTGAAGCTGTGATTCGTAGCGGGCGGCGAAATCGCGCAGCAATTCCGGTTCGCAGAAAAGGAAAATGGCGTCGGGGGGAAGATGTTCGATCAGGCTGGCGAGGGACAATTTGGGATCAGACTTCAACAAGCCCAACTCGCCGCCGGGCGGAAGCACGAGAGACTCCACCTCATCGCGGGAAATCTGGGTGAGAGGATCAAATTCGCGCAACGATTCCAATTCATTGCCGACTAACTCAAGCCGGACCGGCCAGGGACAAGTGAGAGGCCATATATCCAGAATGCCGCCGCGCATGGCCACGCCGCCCTTTTGCGTCACCTGCGCCTCGGAGTCGTAGCCCTGATTCTCAAGCCACTCCACCAGGTCGAGAGGATCAAGGGAATCGTGGCGCCGCAGAGCGCGGGTGCGCCGGGCGATTTCACCGGCGGGAAAAGTTTTTTGGAGCAACGCGACGGCATTGGAGACGACGATGGTCCCTTGATTCCGGGCGGAAAGTTGGGACAGGGCGACCAAGGTTTCGAGGCGTTCGCTGACGACATCCACATGAGGCAGGCGCGGTTCATGAGGAAAGACCTCCCAGGCGGGGAAAAACAAAGGCTTGGGCAGATTTGATTCCCTGTTCCAAGTTTCAATGTCCTGCTGAAACGTTTCCTGGGCGCGGAGACTTTCAGTCACAACCACCACCGGGCGGGCGGGAAAGAGGCGGGAAAGAAGAACGGCGAAGAAAGGCTGGGCCGCCGGGTTGACGGAGGAAAAAGACAACGGCTCCGCGCGCTCCACACGTTCGCGCAAGGATTGCACGACGGGAACCGACGCAACGGCCGGGAACATCTTGCCGGACGTTGATACTAACCGGCCTTTGACCAAGGAGAGAAACTTCGTTCTGGAAGCCAGGAAGGTCAAGGCCGCAAATTTCAGCCTTCAGCGTTTGACCATTGGTTTTTTCCATTTTTCTTAAATACGCCCGTTGCCGCAGGCGTCAAAAGCCCTTGAAAGCCAGACGGGCCGGGATTAGGCTGACATGGCTAAAAAGATGATTTAGATAAGTTTATGTGGATTGTCCGACTGGCTCTGAACCGGCCTTATACTTTCGTGGTTCTCGCCCTGATGATTTTGCTGGTCAGTCCGGTGGTCATCTTGCGCACCCCCACGGACATTTTTCCCAATATTAACATTCCCGTGGTCAGCGTGGTCTGGTCTTACACCGGCATGTCCGCGCAGGAAGTGGCGTCGCGCATTGTGACGAGCAGCGAGCGCGGCATGACCACCACGGTCAACGACATTGAACACATTGAGTCGCAGTCGCTCAACGGGATGGGGGTTATCAAGGTGTTTTTCCATCCAAACGTGAAGATCGACATGGCCATCGCGCAGATCACGGCCATCAGCCAGTCGGCCGTGCGCATGCTGCCGCCGGGCATCACCCCTCCGCTCATCATCACCTACAACGCATCCAGCGTTCCCATTTTGCAACTGAGTTTGAGCAGCAAGACGCTGTCGGAATCGCAGGTCAACGATTTGGGGATGAATTTTCTGCGCATCAGTCTTGCCACGGTGCAAGGGGCCTCCATACCGAGTCCTTACGGCGGAAAAATCCGCCAGGTGATGGTGGATATTGACATATCGGCCTTGAACGGAAAGGGGCTTTCCCCCAGCGACGTGGTCAACGCCATTAACGCGGAAAACCTGATACTGCCCGCCGGAACGGAGAAGATCGGGGACACCGAGTATGCGGTGGAATTGAACGGCAGCCCGCTTTCCATGCATGAGTTAAACGACCTTCCGCTCAAGCAGGTCAACGGACACATGATCTACATCCGGGACGTGGCGCATGTGCGCGATGGTTTCGCGGTGCAACAAAACGTCGTGCGCAGCGACGGCGTTCGCGCCGTGCTACTGTCAATCATCAAATCCGGCACCGCTTCCACGCTGGATATCGTGTCGCGCATCAAGAATACCCTGCCGCTGGCGGCCAAAACCCTGCCGCCCGAATTGGAGATACGCACCCTGCTGGATCAGTCCTTGTTCGTGCGCGCCGCCATCCAGTCGGTCATCCGGGAAGCCATCATCGCCGCCTGCCTGACCGCCATCATGATCCTGGTATTTCTGGGCAATTGGCGGACCACATTTGTCATCGTCATTTCGATACCACTGGCCATCCTCTGCTCCATCATCACGCTGAGCGCCCTGGGGGAGACGATGAACATCATGACACTGGGCGGTCTGGCCCTGGCGGTGGGCATTCTGGTGGATGACGCGACGGTGGCGATCGAGAACATTGAACGGAACATCCATCAAGGAAAGGAATTGCGCACAGCGGTTCTGGACGGCTCCGCCCAAATCGCCATACCGGCCTTCGTCTCGACTCTGTGCATTTGCATCGTGTTTGTTCCCATGTTTTTCCTGGCAGGGACGGCGCGGTATCTGTTTGTGCCGCTGGCCGAGGCGGTGGTTTTCGCCATGCTGGCCTCCTATGCGCTCTCCCGCACGTTGGTGCCGACGCTGGTCATGTATTTTCTGCGCAATCAGAAGCAGGGAGCGGCCGAGAAAATGAAAAGCTGGTTTGGCCGGTTTCATGCCAGGTTTGAAGCGGGATTCGAGCGGGTGCGGAGCGCCTACCGCAATTGGCTCAACGCCTGCCTGCGCCACCAGCGGCCTTTTGCCGCCTGCTTTCTCGCTTTCTGCGTGGCGTCATGCTTTTTGGTGCCGTTCCTCGGGGAGGATTTTTTCCCCAAGGTGGACGCCGGCCAGATGCGGCTCCATGTCAGGGCCAAGACGGGCACCCGGGTGGAGGAAACAGCCGCCTTGTGCGATCACGTTGAGGATGTGATCCGGCATAGCATTCCGCCCAAGGAACTGGAAAGCATCGTGGACAACATCGGCCTGCCCGTCAGCGGCATCAATGTTTCCTATAATAACGGCGGAACCATTGGGTCGTTTGACGCCGACATCCTGATTTCGCTCAACCGGGAAAAGCACCATCCCACCGCCGGTTACATCCGAAAACTGCGCCACGATCTGGCCGGGACATTCCCCGGCGTCTCCTTCTTTTTTCAACCGGCCGACATCGTCAGCCAGGTTTTGAACTTCGGGCTGCCCTCGCCGATTGACATACAGGTAGTCGGCCAGAACCAGGCGGCGAACTACCAAATCGCCAAGGACATCGCGGAACAACTTCGCCGCATTCCGGGAGCGGTGGACGTGCATGTGCAGCAAATGTTTGACCAGCCGAACCTGCAGGTGAAAACAGATCGCATCAAAGTCCAGGAAGTCGGGTTCACGCAGCGGGACGTGGCGACCAGCCTGCTGGTGGCGCTGAGCGGAAGTTTCCAGACCGCGCCCTCCTTTTTCCTGAACCCGCTCAATGGGGTAAGCTATCAAGTGGCGGCGCAAACACCCCAGTATCAACTCGACACCTTGCAGACCCTGGCCGGGATCCCGGTGACAGGGTCCAGCGGGGCGACACCCCAGTTGCTGGGCAATCTGGCCACGTTTGAGCGCGGGGCCGAGCAGGGCGTGGTGAGTCATTACGATATACAGCCGGTGATAGATATTTACGGAGACGTCCAGGGCCGCGACCTGGGCAGCGTGGCCGCCGGTTTTCGAGGCATCGTGGCCAAGGCCGAAAAACAACTTCCGCGCGGCAGTTCGATCATCGTGCGGGGACAGGTCAAGACGATGCAATCCTCCTTCCTCGGTCTGGGGTTCGGTTTGCTTTTTGCCATTGTGCTGGTCTATCTGCTGATCGTGATCAACTTCCAATCCTGGAGCGATCCGTTCATCATCATCACCGCGTTGCCGGGCGCGTTATGCGGCATCATCTGGATGCTCTTCTTGACACGCACCACGATCAACGTGCCTTCGCTCATGGGCGCGGTCATGAGCATCGGTGTGGCCACAGCCAACAGCATATTGGTCGTCACCTTCGCCAAGGAACGGCTGGCAGAAACCGGGAATGCCTTCAGCGCCGCGCTGGACGCCGGTTACATTCGCTTGCGCCCGGTGATCATGACGGCATTGGCCATGGTGATCGGCATGGTGCCGATGGCCCTCGGTCTGGGCGAAGGGGGCGAACAAAACGCGCCTTTGGGCCGGGCCGTGATCGGCGGGCTGCTTTTCGCCACAGTAGCCACGCTCTTTTTCGTGCCGGTTGTGTTTTGCATGATCCGAAGCAAGAGCGGCGGCAAACCTGACGGCAGCGCCAGCCAGGAAGCCATGGAGACGATTTAGAACCTATGAAGCAAACAGAACAAGAACCCATCGCTGATTCTCCAGCGCCAACAGGGCCGATGCCGCTGTATGTGCTGGCGGCCTTCGGGCTGCTGCTGGCCGTTGCCTCCGTCGTCACGGTCGCAGTCCGCTCGCACAACGATGCGGAACTGAAGGACGACACCTTCCAAAATCTGGTTTCCACCGTGAACGTCATCCACCCCAAACGCACCCCGGCGCAGATTCAGCTTGAGTTGCCCGGCGACATCACCGCCTATGAGGAGGCTCCCATTTACGCGCGAGTCAACGGCTACCTGAAACGCTGGCTGACAGACATCGGCGCCCACGTTACCGAAGGCCAGTTGCTGGCGGAAATTGAAGCGCCGGAATTGGACCAGGAACTCAATCAAGCCAACGCCCAACTGGCCCAAGCCAATGCCAACCTCGAAATCGCCCGCATCTCGGCCGAGCGCTGGGAGAACCTGCTCAAAACCCAATCCGTTTCGCAGCAGGAAACCGATGTGCAGGTTGCGACCTGGCGCGCGCGCCAGGCGGATGTGAACTCCGCAAAGGCGAACGTCCAACGGCTGAAAGAGTTGGACCGTTTCAAAACGCTGACCGCCCCCTTTTCGGGCATCATCACCGTCCGCACCATGGACGCGGGCACGCTCATCACCGCCGGATCGTCCCGGGAAATTTTTCGTCTGGCCCGGATCGACCCGTTGCGCGTCTATGTCAGTTTGCCGCAGGCCTACAGCCAAATGGTCAAGACGAATGATGAAGCGGTGCTGACCTTTTCCGAACTGCCGGGCCAGAGTTTCAAAGGCAGGGTGGACCGCACGGCCGGCGCGATTGATCCGGTTTCCCGCACCCTTCTCACGGAAATAGAGGTTCCCAACCACGACGGGAAACTGTTCCCGGGCGCGCATACCATGGTGCAGGTGAACGTGGCCACCGGCGTGAACCCGGTGGTCGTGCCTGTCAACACACTTTTGTTCCGCAACGAAAACGGGGTGCAAGCCGGCCTGGTTGATTCCAATGGCATCGTCCGCCTGGTCAACGTCACGGTGGGACGCGATTACGGCACGACAGTGGAAATCGTCCACGGCCTGTCCGAAGCCGATCAAGTCATCATCAACCCATCCGATTCCATTGAATCAGGCTCCAAGGTGCGCGTCGCGTCCGCCCAAGCCGCGCCAGGCGCGAATTGAAGTAGTGTCCTAATTTGGATTTATTCCCTATCTGCCCGCAAATCGGGATCGCAATCCACACACTTTCCCGATTCAATCGCGGAGAACATATTACACCAGGGAATTTTTTCATGGCAAGCTGTGCATTCTTCATGCACAAATTTATCAATAACATATTTTTGGAAAGTGCGCTCTTGATCCCCTCTCAATGCTGAAAGCGTTGGTCAACCGGGTCAATCGGCGGCAGTGCATCCGCAAGGTGTGATTCTGCTTTTCAACATGGGAAGTGGAAATCCGGCTAATGTCGGGCATCTTGGAAACGATTGTCTTCTCGATTTTAACCACTTCCGCCGGGCTGTATCGGCTGGCGAGCATCTTTATGAGGTGATCATGCGCCGGTATGAAAACCGGTCCACCATCATGACCAGCAACCAATGGGGCAAACTCCTGGGCGCCGTGCCGACCGTCGGCGCGATCCTGGATCGCTTTCTGCACCACGCCCGGACCGTTGCCATTACCGGGCGGAGTTACCACCTCAAAGACCACGCCACAGTTGCCGGTAAAGAGGATAAAAACAAAAAGACCAAATCCAAGTCCAACGAACCTTCGACCGCAGAACCGGCGAGCTGAATGGCTCGCTTCCGGTTCTGCTCGTTTTACCTCGCCGCTCACGATTATGGAAAACGCTCGATTTTCGCCGCGAACCACCCATACTGCCGCCATGCCTCTTCATTGCCCTAAGTGCGGTGACATTCTGACCGAGGCGCCAGATGGTCAGTTGGCGTGTGTTCGCGGTCGAATGGATTTTGCACAGGAGTTGGCGCAACGGTTGCGAGATTGTTACGTCACAAAGATCCGTGAGCCGAAAGATACCGTGTATGCTCGTAAAGGCAGACCGCACGCGATTGGCGGTATTTGGTTTTGTCCTGGTTGCGGAGATGCAGCACAGGAGTTGACCCCCGGCGATTTACGGTGCCCAGTTTGTTCAAGGAGTCTTGTTGAGTTCGTTCACTCGCTAATCGAGCGGCATCCACACTTCGATGGAGCGAGTAGATGGACTTGAGACCAACCGCACACGAGTGGCTGGTTTTCAACCGCCTGGTGATAATATGACAAACGATGAGTTCCTGCGAGATCTGCAAAAGCTTGCGGATGGTTGGTGTGAGCGCCATGCACTCAAGCCATTGTTGCATTTTCTTCCCGGCTACTTCGCACTGAATGGGCTTACCGACGGATACGCGGCACTCGAGACAGCGTTAAAGGATGTCCTCGTGTTCGCCAAGGAGGAAATCACGGAGGAAGAAAAGAAAGAAGCAAAGCGGTTGATGGTCCTGGTCCAACAGGCAATCTCCCGGCGATGAAAAGAAATTCCGCGCCGCGTCGCCGCGTCAAGAAATTGAAAAGGCCCTTGCTTGCATCAAGAAACCCGATGTGAACAAAAGTCCTTCGAGTGGCCGGTTTTCAACCGTCCTGTGACAATTTAACAACCGAAAAGAAAGTCATGGCAATTTCGATGTTGGCAGAGGCAAAGCGTAAAGGTTAGACTTCAATTTCTCCCTCCAAAAACTCCTCGATGTCCTTTTCGTCCCAGGTGAGCGTCCGAGGGTCACATTTAAGCTTTGCTGCCTCGTAATCCGTAACGCTTTTCAAAAGTTCTTCGCAATATTCGTATGCCAGTGGATCGTCAATTTGGTAGGTGGCAATATAATCCTTTCCGGTTTGAACGTAGCCCCGTATCCAAAAGTAAAAATGATGATGCGCGACTTCCACGCTCATTTTGTGATTGCGAACATAAAATCCGATGTCCTCAATTAAATCTAATGCCGCTTCAACTTCCCGCGTTTCAGCATTGTATTTTTTGTGCTCCTTAAATTGTCGCGCAGCTTTTTGGCGTTTTTCCACAACCACTTTTCTTTCCAGCAAATCCTGATATTTTAGAGCTAGGGTGTAGTCGTACCACTCGCGCCTATAATTAACCCATGTCTGAAAACAGCCAACGATAACGGCAGCGGCGGCAAGCCAAAAGAACGGAGTCGAATTCATTTTAAATGTCCCCGGTTGAGCTGCTGACGGCTCTGTGCTGTTTGAAGTCCACTTTGAAACCATTCCGGCGACCGCCAAAAACGTGCTGAGAATAACCCACCAGTCGAGGGCATGAATGATTCGTTTGAAGTGGAATTTCATAGCTTGCAGTCTTTCCCAAACCACATTGCGGAACAAGTGCTTTTATCATGGCCGAAAACACAGCGCGTAATCCCCAAAATATTTCACAACGCTTTGTATACAATCATGTTAGAACTGCGAACGCGCCGCGAGTGCGCTCCAAACATGCTGCACGCTCAACGCGGCGCGTTCGGATTTTTCGCAAAAAAAGTTGACACATCCCGACGGAAAACGATTTTTCGGCAAATTAGGACACTACCGGACGGATCTTCCACGAACCACTCATTTTCAACAAATTAGCAGTTAATTGGCATTTGGCGGAAATACGCCGGTCAGATGCGGAGGAAGATTTTTTTGCGGTAAAGGGCGTAGAGGACCAGCCAGAGAATGAGCAGCACAATGCCGCCCCGCCAGAGGGTGGCGTAGGGGCCGGGAGGCAGGGCGTCCGCCGTCCGGCTGAAGCGGTCAAGGATGGGGTCGGAGACATTCGCGACACAGTAGGCGGCGATGGAGTTGCTCCCAACCACCACCAGGGGGAAAACCCAGCGGCGAAAGCCCAGCATTTCAATCACGGCATAGAATCCAGCGAGGTAAAGGAAGCACCATCCGCCGCTGAACAAGACCCAGCTTGGCGTCCAGATACGTTTGACAATGGGACAGAGGCCGGAATGGGTGGCCAGAAGTCCGAGGGCCAGGCAGACGGCCCCGGCGCAGACAAACCAGCGGAATTTTGATCCGGGCGAACCGGGCGCGCGCAGAACATTCCCGGCGATTAATCCAAGAATCATTGTGGCGATGGTTGGGATAAAACTGAGCGTGGGGTAGCCGCCCTTGTTGAAAAGGAACGGGGTTTGGCGCGGGAAAAGGTTGAGAAACCAGGTGTCAAACGCCCAGGCCGGGTTGCTGTTTTTGTTCCAATGAGCGGCAAAGCCGGACATCAAATAAGACCAGTGATCGGGGACGCCAACCTTGGAGTAGTCGAAGTTTTGGGGGACAGGGTAAAGCGCGAAGGCGGCCCAGTATCCGGCCAAGAGGGTGATGAGAGCAATCCAGTGGTCGCGCGCGGGCCGGGAACCGAGGAAGAAAAGAAAGACGTAACCGAGGCCGATCTGCGAAAGAGTGTCTTCAAAAGTCCAGTTGACGTGTCCGGCGCTGATGGAGCGGAGCAAGACGCCGAGCAGGATGAGAAACAGGGCGCGCCCCAGGGCGTGGCAGGTCATCCGCCGGGCTGACTGGCCGCGGGCGGCGCGGCTGGCGAGCGAAAACGGCAGCACCACCCCAACGAGGAAAGTGAAGGAAGGTTGAATCAAGTCATGCAACGAGCAGCCGGTCCATTTGGCGTGGGTCTGTTGCTGACCCAGGAAACGCCAGAAAGCGCTTTGGGGCCGGGCGCCGGCCACGGTGTAGAATTGCAGGGCTTCGCCCATCATCAGGCACATGACCCAGCCGCGATAAGCGTCGAGCGAGAGCCAGCGGCGCGCGGGGACGGGAGCGGTTTCAGTTGGCGGCGGTGAGGCAGCGGTCATGAGACGGTGGGCGGGGGTTGAGCGGGCGCATCGGACGGTTTCCACGGGACTTCAAACATCCGGACCTGTTCGCGGAAGCCCTTGACCGGCTGGGGGGGCAGTTCGATGCAGGATTGGGCCAGGACGGGATCGTCCCGCTGCAAGGCGAGGCGGGTGCCTTCGCCAATGAGGATGCGTCCGTGGCCGGAGATGCCTTCGAGGCGGCTGGCGAGGTTGACCTCCCGGCCAAAAACGGTGTAATTGACAATATGCGCGTTGGAGCCCATGAAGCCGGCGATGGCCAGGCCGGTGTTGATGCCGGTGCCCATGGACAGGATGGGGAGGATGGAAAGCATCGGCTGGCCGGTGGCGAGACGCCCGAAATTTTCGCGCGCGCGCCGTTTGTTTTCGGCGGCGCGCTGAAGATTGAGCGAATGGAGGGCCTGCTGCGCTTCGATGGCGCACCGCACGGCGGCAAGGGCGTGGCGGGGATTGTCGATGGGCGCGCCCCAAAACGCCATGACACAGTCGCCAATATATTTGTCAAGGGTTCCGTGATGAAGTTTGACGCAGTCGGCAATGGTGCCGAGGTAAAGGCTGACCGTCTGCATGACCTCCCTGGCCTGCTCGTCAAAATAATCGTCGGCCAATTGCGGGCTGAGGGCGTTGCGGGTGACAAACTCGGTGCCTTCGGATTGGGCGGCGTCGGTCAACTCGGTAAAGCCCCGGATGTCGGCAAAGAACACGGAGATTTCGCGGCGTTTGCCGGCAAGGGAATCGAGGGAAATGGCTTCGCCGCCGATGACCTGGTTGACGACTTCGGGCGAGACGAGGCGGGAGAAGAGGGAGCGGATGCGTTTTTTCTCGGATTGCTCGATGGTAACGCGATAAGTGAGGGCGGAAAGATGGGTGATGAATCCCGCGCCAACCAGGGGAAGCACGATGGGCAGCCAGACACGCTGGTAGTCATAGAGCGCCACGGCGGCCGCCACGTAAGCGCCCGCCACGGCGATCATGAGGATGGAACCGGTGACAGGACGGGCGACAACCCAGGTGATCAAGGCCGACATCGCGCCGATCAGGATGATCAGGAACACGCTCGCCGTCATGGGAGTGACGGTGATGAAGCGGCCGGTCAGGACGGAATTGGCCACGTTCCAATGAGTGCTGACCAAGTGAGTGTGATTTTCCAGGGGAGTGGCGCCGACGTCGCTCAAGTCATTGCCGGTGGCAGTTGAGCCAATGATAACCAATTTGTCCCGCCAGCGATTGGGGACCGGATGGCCGGCTTCCCGTTCCTGATGCAGCCGCAAAAGGTCCTCGAACGGCATTTTGGCCAGGTTGGTCGCGTTCAATCCCATGGACCAATCAATGAGGAAACAACCGTTCGCGTCCACGGGAATGACGCGGGTCACGCCGGGCGCGCCGTGGAGCACAATGCGATGGCGTGGCAGGTCGACTGTTGGATGATCCAAGTCGAGCTTCAACTGGCGCGCCGCCAGCACAATGCCCATGCTCCAAACTCTAATGACCTTGCAGGGTTGCAGGCGGGCGGGAAGTTGCGGGGGAACGGGGTTGACGATTTCGGTCGTATCAATGGCCCCGTTGGCGTCGGTGTGGAAGACGACGGGGTCTTCGTTCTTATCCATGCGGTAAAAGGTGATTTTGCCCGGTTCCCGCCGGACGCGGGTCAGGTCAAGGCTGTAGGCGGCGGCGATTTGGCGGATGACCCAGTGCCAGTCGGTGTAATCAGTAAAGGCGCGGGTGCGGCGCAAAATGCCATCGGAATCCAAGTCCGTGGTGAAATCGCCGAGACGCCAGGCGTTGGTTCTGAAAAGGGAGTCGGGCAGGAGGTTGCGATCCGCCCCAAGGACGACGTTGCCGGATTGCCTCAGTTGCCGGGCAAAATAATCGTCGGACGGCAGGGTGGAACCGCCGGGCAATTGGATGCCGGGCTGGTCGGGACGGCGTTCGGCAAAAAGAACATCAAAGGCCACGGCTTGGGCGCCTTCCCGGGTCAATTCGTCCAGGGCGCGGGCATAGACCTGTCTGGGCCAATAGAGGCCGAAGCGGTATCCGAGGGAACCGCTGTTGACTGCGGCGATGGTGTTGTCACTAATATCGACGATGCCGAGGTTGGGGGCGTCCTGGGCGAGGCGGGCCGGGGATTCGCTGGCCAATCTGACCCGCGCATCGTAAGTCATCCATTCGAGGCGTTGGAAGGCGCGGACCTGAAAAATCTGGAGGAGACAGACGACAAGAATGACCGGCGCGGCAGTAAAACAAATCGGCGATTTTAGAAAATTCCAGCGCACTGGCGCAGTTAAACAAAAAGCCCGGAGCAACACAAGCTGCTCCGGGCGAAAAGACTCAAACCAAAGTCAAACTAAGAGGCAGGCGGGCCTTGGGGCGGGCCGCCGACAGGGAAAGGAGACCCAGGGTTACCCGGGCCATTGCCAGGGCCGTTGCCGGGACCATGATGGCCGGGGCCAGGGCCGGGGCCGGGGCCATTTTCGATGATCTGGATGAGTTCCAAGATCTGGTGCTGGTAATCCTGCTCGATTTGCTCCGCGATTTTCTCGGGGCTTTCGCCGACTTCCCACATGGTGCCGGTGGTCAAGGTGTGGGTGACGGCTTCGCCGTTGATTATGGCGGAAACAGTGATGATACCGGTGATGCTGTTAAACCTGACGGTGACTTTGCCGTCCGGGGTGGTAATGACTTCGATCTTGAAATCGGTTCCGCGGATGGCGGCCACGCCGTGAGGGGTGGTGATTTCGTAGCGGGAATTGGCGGAGATTTTCTTCACGTTGCCAAGCACGGAGCCGGTGGTGAGCTTGAGCATGGTGGTGGTGTCGCCCTCGTTGGCCGAGCCGACATAGGACATGGACGGGATGGACAAGGTGGTGTTGTTGGTCAGGCAAACGGCGGAAGAAACGCCATTGACGCTGAGGTATGCGACGCCATCGGACCCGGTGCGAAGAGTCACGCCGGGGGCGAATTTCATGCGGGTTTTAACAGGCACCCAGGCGGCGTTATCCAAATATTCAACAGTACCGGTGGTGCTGCGAACGATGGCATTGCCTTCTTTTTGACCTTCTTCCGCGGCGCGGAGGGAGGTGGAGCACGCCAAAGCCATAGCCAGCGCGCAGATAAACATGTTTTGAGTTCTTTTCATAAAATTCCTGCTAACGTCATTGATGGCAAAAGTTTGAACATTTCCCTAAAAAAGTCAAGCTAAACTGAACCTGCCTATTGTTCTAACCATCTCAGGCGGACTTGTCCAACTCATTTTTTATATAATCCGCGCGGGTCGGACATCCTTTCCCTGGCCTCCTGCAACGCCACGCCGGCCAATTCCGTCCAGTGCAGGTCGATGGAGCGCTGGAACCAGCGTGCGGCGGCGGGGTAGTCGCCCGACTCCATGCAATGGCGGCCCATGTAATAAGCCACGCGGTTGCTTTTGGGATCCAACTTAACCGCCCGGTCAAAATAGCGCGCAGCCGGGACGGTTTCGCCCAGCCAATCCAGGCACATGCCGTAACGCGCGGGCACGAAAGCGTCGAGCGGGTTGGCCGCCATGCTGCGGGCGTACCACGGCATCGCTTCCCGGGCTTCCTTTTCGTAGCCGGGGTTGCCTTGAAAACTGGCGAGTCGGTAATATTCCCCCAAATTGTAGGACGTGACGTAATCGGACGGCTCCGCCTCCCAGGCTTTTTTGAGGCAGGCCGCGCGGACGTCCCCCGGGGCCGATTCGTCGTCCGCGCGATGCAGCCAGTAGGATTGGCGGGCCTGGATCACTCCCTGAACGGCGAGCCAGACCATGGCGGGGATCAAGGCGAGAGTCAAAAGCACCTTGCCGATTTGGCGGGGATTTTTCCAAAAAGCCTCGGAAGCAAAACGCCAATGCAAACTGATCAAGGCCATGAACAGGACCGCGATAATGGCGTTGGCGGGGATGTGCATGTTGAAATCGACCGCCGAATGAAACAGCATATACACCAACCCCATGCTTGCGCCCATGAGGAAGGCGGCTTTGTTGGTCTTGGGCGGTCTCTTGAGGCCGGATTCGGGGGGATTCAAGGCCGGCCAGGTTTTCCAGGCGCCAGCGCAGAGGAGAACGAGGGTGGCGGCGATGATGGCCAGGCCGGCCGCGCCCCAGTCGCTCAGGGTGTTGAGGTAGTCGTTATGGGCGTAAACGGGACGCGCGTTTTCCATCGGAGCGCGGTAGCGGGCGTATTCCCAGTCGTAATGTCCGGGGCCGCCGCCCCACAAGGGATGGTCCTCAAAGATATGAATGGCGGCCGACCAGTAAGAAACGCGGCTGTCACGCAAAGGGTTTCCCACCGTCATCAGGTTGAATCGTTTTTGCACGGAGTCGGTTTCGACCCCGAAGGCGAAGCAGAGGGCGACGACGCCGGCAATCACGCCCAAGGCGGGCAGCCAGCATCCCCTTTGAAAGAGCAGCACGAGAAAGAACACGGCCAGCATGGCGCCGGTGGCGAGGATGCCGCCGCGCGAAAGGGTGACGCCGATCCCCGCCAGCATGACGAGCGAGGCATAGGCGCACAACACCTTGAAGGCGGAGGTAAAGCGGCTCATCAGGGTGTAAGAAATCGCCAGGGGAACAATCATGCCCAGCAGGCCGGCCAGGTGATCGGGGTTTATGTAAGTGCCAACACCCCGGTCCAGGAACTGGGCGCGGCGCGCAATTCCCCAGATGCGCGGGTATTTGGTGGCAAACTGAAAGATGGCGTCGAGGGAAAGCAGCAATCCCAGCGCGATGAGGCAGACGGCGATGATGGTGGCGGAGTTGCGGCGCTGGAAATTATTTATGACAATAAAAAAGAGGGAGGCATAGACGAGGACATGGACCAATTCCTCCCGTCCCGCATATTCAATCGGGACGAGGCGGCAGCGGACGAGGGCGTAAAGAAGAAAAAGGAAGACAGCCCAGCAGACGGGGGGCCAGAAAAGGCGGAAAGGCCGCTGCATCCAGATGCGCACAGCCCATAAGGCGAGCGCAACAACGGTCAGGCCCTGGATGACAACAAAGGCGGGCGCGGGGACTCCGCCGAAAGCGAGCGGCCCCCACAATACAATCAAAAGCACAATCCCGAGCAGGCCGCGTTCGCAACACAAGTCAACCAAAAGGCGGCGCCGGCTTTGGGCCGGCGCTTCCACGATTGCCTGTTGGACAGGAGCCAAAGCCGGGAGGTTACACGAATTCCCGCGGATCGGTGATATGGCCGGTCAACGCGCTGGCCGCCACGGTGGCGGGCGAGGCGAGGAAAACCTGCGACTCCCTGTGGCCCATGCGGCCGGGAAAATTCCGATTGGTCGCGCTGATGCATTTGAGAGGCGCGTTCATGCGTCCGAAGGTGTCCACCGGGCCGCCCAGACAGGCGGCGCAGCCGGCGTTTTCCGTCATCTGCACTCCGGCGTCGGTCATGACCTGCCAGATCGTGCGGTCACCCCAGAAGGTGGTTTGCAGATCGGAGGCAATCTCGGGGGTGGCAGGGACGCCAAAGGTGTCGATGACCACTTTTTTGCCGCGCAGGATGCGGGCAAATTCCACGAAATCGCTGGTCTTGCCGCCGGTGCAGGAACCGATGTAGGCGCGGTCCAATTTTGTGCCGGTCATTTCCTTGGCCAGCTTGCGCTCACCGGGGTTGGGATGGCAGGCGACGATGGGTTCGAGCTTGCACAGATCAAGGGTCATCTCATAGACAAACTTTTCCTTCCGGTCGCGTGTGACCGGGTCATAAGTCTGTTTGGTGCCGTTGAGTTTGCAGCGTTGATCGACGGCGGCGCGGGTTTGGTCGTCGAATTCGAAAATGCCGTTTTTGCCGCCGGCTTCGATGGCCATGTTGGCGATGGTCATGCGGTCATCCATGCTCAGATTCGCAATGCCGGAACCGTCAAACTGCAAGGCGCGATAGGTCGCGCCGTCGGAGCCGATTTCGCCGATGCAATAGAGGATGATGTCCTTGGCCATGACGCCCGGTTGCATTTTTCCCTCGAGGCGGAAGTGCATGGTCTCGGGGACTTTCAGGAGAAGCTTGCCCGTGCCCATGACGAATCCGGCATCGGTGTTGCCGATGCCGGTGGCGAATTCATTGAACGCGCCGGCCATGCAGGTATGGGAATCGGTGCCGAAAAGGACCTCGCCCGGCCGGGTGTGGCCTTTTTGGGGCAACGCGGTGTGGCAAACGCCGGCGTAACGGGAACCGTATTGGCGCAGCAAATTGCCCTTGACGGCGTCGAATTTCCAACTGCCGTTGGGGTCGTCGATGACGTCGTAGAAATAGGGCAGGTTCTGCTCGCGCACGAACTCGCGCAGAATATCGACGTTGCGATTGGACTTGGAATCGGCGGTGAAAATGTAGTGGTCGGGGATGATAACAACTTTGTTGCGATCCCACACTTTGGCTTGGGGGCCGAATTCGCGTTTAAAAACGCCAATGGTGCCTGGTCCGCACACATCATGGGTCATGAGAATATCGGTTTGCACCCAGATATTCTCTCCCGCCTCCACCTTTTTTTTGCCCGCGGCCCGGGCTAGAACTTTTTCGGTTAACGTCATCATAAGACCGGTTGCAAGATAGCTGAGTGTGAGATTGACCGCAAGCGTTCACTGGAGGGAAGATAGGGGAACTGGGGGATTAAGGTTAAGGGCAAGATTAGGACGGCCTTGCTCCGGCCCTTGAGGCCACAGGGCGGCTTTCTCCCGGACTTCGGCAGCACTGGCGTCGGAGAGGGGGAACTAACCGTGACACATTTCTTTAAAAATGCAACCATATTGTTCATAGGGCATAACGCGTTTCGCGCCCGTTTTTGTCAATTATGTTTTTTTGACACAAACCCCCAAAACAGAAATTTGGAAAGTAGGACGCAGGAATCTAAAAAACCGGTCTTAAAGCTGTTGATGAGGGTTCGGGCAGACCGCTGCCGGGAAAGGGCGGGCGACATCGCCGTACCGCCCCACTGAAAACGTCGGGGAACTTTATTACATCAACGGCTGAAGTCAGTTGTTTTTAACAAACACCTTGCCGGGCAATTGGCGGATCAGGCGCTTCATTTCCAACCCCAAAAGCGTCACGGAAACGGCGGAGGGCGGCAGACCGCTGCGGCGGATCAGGTCGTCAATGGAGAGCTGCTCGTTGTCAATTAAAGCATAGAGGCTGGTTTCGTTGGGCGAAAGGGCGAAGGCGGGAAGGTTGGGCGCGTCTTGCAGGACGGCGGGCCGATTGCTGGCCGGGAAAAGATATTCAAATTCGGACAGGATGTCCTCGGCGCTTTCGCATAGTTTTGCGCCGCCGTTCTTGATCAGTTCGTGGCAGCCTTTGCTGCGGGGGGAGTCGATGCGGCCCGGCACGGCGAATACCTGGCGTCCGTTGTCGTTGGCCATGCGGGCGGTGATGAGCGCGCCGCTGGTGAGGTTGGCTTCCACCACGACCGTGCCCAGAGTCATGCCCGCGACCAGACGGTTGCGTATGGGGAAACTTTGCTTGTCCGCCTTGCGGTTGAAAGGGAATTGGGTGACGATCGCGCCCTGGGTGGAGATGCGTTCGAAAAGTTCGGCGTTCTCCGCCGGAAAAATCAGGTTGATGCCGGTGCCCATGACGGCAATGGTGCGGCCTTTGGCGTTGAGCGCGCCCTGATGCGCGGCGGTGTCGATGCCGCGCGCCCCGCCGCTGACGATGGTGACGCCGATGTAGGCGAGTTGATAGGCAAGCTTGCGCGCAACCTCGACGCCGTAATGGGTGGTCAGGCGCGAACCGACCATCGCCACGCTGTTTTTATCTTTCGCTTCCAGTGTTCCCTTGACGTAAAGCACCACGGGCGGATCGTAGATTTGCTTGAGCAGTTCCGGGTAATTTTCGTCCGACGGGATGACGATTTTGCAGCCGAATTGCTCGATGCGCTGCAATTCGCCCTTGAGGTCCACGGTCTTTTCCCAGTTGACGATGGCGGACGCGATTTCCGGGCCGATGCCCTGGACTTTTTCCAACTGCCCGCGGCTGGCGCGCAGGATGTCAGCCGGGTCGGGAAAATACCTCATCAATTGGCGGGCGCGAACCGGGCCGACGCCGTCAATCATATTCAAGGCGACCAATGCTTCCCTGGAATTCATTGGCGGAGTTGACAGCTTTTTTGGCCGCTCCGCAAGCTTAAGATTGCGCCCGCTCCGGCTTCGGCCCAGATTGGGGGGGATGAAAAAAAACGTTGGAATTCCTTTTGGCGTTTTGCCTCTTGCCGGCCTGGGCGGGAGCGCAGATTCCCGGTTCGGTCATCCCGGACGGGTTTGGGGTCAACATCCATTTTGTTCAGGGCCATGAGCGCGATCTGGACCTGATCGCCGCCGCCGGCTGCAAGTTTGTGCGGATGGACTTCGGCTGGCAGGAGATCGAGCGTTCGCCGGGAGTCTATGACTGGTCGGCCTACGATGATTTATGCGCGCAGCTTCGGGCGCGCGGGCTTCGGGCGATTTATATTCTTGA